>LIUH01000116.1:5490-13742 GCA_001462225.1 Fibrobacteria bacterium GUT31
AGGGAAAGGCTTTTCCCTTTTTAACAATAGCTGTTGCCGCTATCTAAGTTCTTTAAGCTGCCGGTCAATTTCTTCCAAAGGTTGCTTTGACATTGCCCCCTCATACTTTTGCAAATTCACAGGAACCTCTAAAGCATTAATTATGCTGAAAAGTTTTAAACTTTCCAACTGGCGCAAAAGTTCAAGCGCCTTGCAATCTTCTATTTTCAGAGTAACTGTTGTCATAAATAAAAATATAGAAAAATTTGCAGGCAAGGTGACGTTGTAATATGTTCCTAATCCCCTTCGTCTCATTTGCAATCTGCTATTCCCTTATGCTGCCTCTAGCACCCCAAAGCTCCATAATAGCCATTATCCTGCTCATAACCCTAATCATTACCGCCTTCAAAAACCAACTGAAAATCCCCCTAGAAACACTCCCATACCTCGCAATGCCCCCAATCCTCTTCGCAAGCATAAACGAAAAACTGGAATTCGCCTCAGACGACATGATCCTGTGCTTCTCAATGTTCGCAGCAACACTGCTGGTCTTCTCCCAAAAAGAAATTTACAACAAATGGATTTTCAGAAGCATGATTATTTGCGGAAATATGCACCTCATAATGCAAGTTTTCGGGGCAATCATAAACAACAAAACAGTAGCCATAAGAAGCCTTTTCCCGCTCGCAAACGAAATAATGTTCTTCTACATGCTCCTAATGTTCTGCTCAATTATCATCTACCGCAAAGACAGCAATACCTTTTGGAAAAGATACGCCGCAGCAATCGGAGCCTTGGCCTCCATCTCCCTTGTAGTAGGAGATGACATCCACACAAAAATACTTGGCATCAGCGGCGAAGATGCCCTTGGAATATGGCTCGGGCTTGGCTGCGGAATCATATTCACCATAACCCTGTTCCTTTGGAAAAAATTCAGCCTCCCCAAAAATCTCGGAATCTCCTTAGCCGCCCTGATATTCTTAGCATTCATGCTCTCCCCCATAATAGCCGTCAATTCCAATTTCTTCAGCTCAACCTCCCGGTCAGAAGCAACAAGCAGGCTGGACAACTGGAAAGCAGCCTGGAGCCTAATCAAGGAAAAGCCTCTTGGCGTTGGATTCGGCGCATACGGAGCAAACTCAATGCAGCACTGGCCAACTAGGGAAGAAGCCTATCTGAAACACGGAGCAACGGTTTACACCAGCACACACAACCAATACCTCCAAATTCTGACGGAAATAGGCTGGCCCGGATGGCTTTATTACTGTGCTTTATTCGCAATACCTTGGTTTGTATCTATTTTCCGCTATCTCAAAACCGGCAAGCCGCATTTTCTGTTCATAGCGGGAATGCTCGCCTCCATGCTTTCCGTTATGGAAGTTGCCGAGGCAATATCCATGTTCGCTTTCATTCAGATAATCCATTGGATATTTTTGCTTTACTGTGTGAAAACCCTGCTGCCATTGCGAAGCGAGCGCAGTTTTGCCATCAAAGGCTTGACTCGCAATCTGTTTTTCATAATCTTAATTCCCCTGCTCTCTTTTTTGCTCTACGACAGAGGCAAGCAACTTTACTCAATGCACCTTACAGTCTTTAAATACGGGCATTTTTCCGACCGCAAAGAATTGTTCTTGAATATAGCATCCACAAACAAGGCATTAGAAATTTATCCTAAAAATGCGGCCGCGCTTTGGTACCTCGCACAAGCGCATTTGCAACAGAAAAACTATGAAGATGCCTTGAAAGCCATGGAAGCGGTAGAAGATATTGCCGGCTATTCATGGCCGGTTAGCCAAGGACGGGCGGAGATTTACTACGAGATGGAGGATTTAGAAAAGGCATGCGAGGCGGCAAAGTTTCCCATAGCCCGTTTTAGCGATGCTTGGACTTTGAAATTGAAAAAGAAGCTGAAGTGCGATAGCTCTTGAACAGAGGAATTATTTTTTGGAGGGGAACATGATTTACGGCTATATTCGTATCAACGCCGACAGGCGAACAATCACCAAATTCTGCAAGCAAAACAGAATTGCGGTAAACAAATGGACAAGCAAACTGCCGGCAACTTTGCGGCGGGGCGATGTTGTAGTGTGTTCCGAGCTGCCGAGATTCGGGAATATACCGGCGATTGTGGGGGTGCTGAATGCTTGTTTGGAAAGGGGGGTGGACGTGTGGAGTGTTAGGGATAATTTTCGGTTGGGGGATTTTGAAAATTTATTTTATATTTTTTCTACATTATATTATAATTTGGGGAGATTTTTATGAAAAACAGGTTTTTCAGCACCGGTTCTTGTTGTTTTTTGTTGTCTTTTGCGGTTTTGAACGTTTTTGCAGCCCCTCACGGTTCGGCAAGGAGAAAATAATGTTGCGCACGGTTGTGAAATAGTGTGCAAGTGCGGTGTTAATTCTAAACCGTTCTGTGCGTTTCAACTCCTTCTACATGAATCGCGCTATACGGCCTTGACGGGCAAAGATGTTCGCAGGCACCACAGCCAATGCAACGGCTTGTATCTATCACTGGGAACGGCATCATCTCTATCGCTGCCGCAGGACATTTACGTGCACAAAGGTCGCAAGCGGCTTTGTCTCTGTTGATTATGCAAAGGTCTTGGTTCCAAACGGCAATGCCGATTTGTATTGAGGTTTTTTCTGCGGTGGTGATGGGACGTATAGCACCGGTGGGGCAAACCTGCGAGCATTTTACGCATTCCGGGCGGCAATAGCCACGCTCATAAGACACGTGAGCCTTTGTAATGCCGGGGCGAAGCACTTGATTTGGACAAACCGTAATGCACAACTGGCAACTAGTGCAATTATCATGGAAATTTCGGTAACTGCCGGCACCCGGCGGAGCTATCCGTTTTGTGCGCATCGGAGCTTTTTTATCTTCAAGCTGAGCGAGACCGCCGTCAAATTGGTTGGCATGGGAACGAGTGATTAAGCTAAGTGCGAGTGCCGCGGTACCGGTCATAATGCCACGGCGTGCCAAGCCCTCTTTGCTCAGTTTATCTGCGCCGGTGGATGGAGGAGCGTATTTTATAGCCTTCATTGGGCAGCTTTTTATGCACTTTAAACAGGAGATGCACCGCAAATAATCTATTTTCGCGCGAGTTGTGTCTATGCAAGCCGCTTTGCAACTCTTGGCACATATACCACAGTGTTTGCATTTCTCTTTGTCAATACGTGGTTTTATCACGGAAAATTTTGAAAGCAGACCGAGGAAAGCACCAACAGGGCAAATGGTGTTGCAATAGCCGCGCCCGCTCTTCCACGCAGAAACGCCGACCGCAACTAAAGTCACTATAGCTAAAACAAGCGGAGCTACGCCCTTTAACCATACATCAACGGAATAAAAAGCATAACTGTCTGCACGTTCTGCAAAATAAGCGAGCAGATTATTTCCCCATTTATATACAGGGCCTAGCAACTGCGAAACTATGCGCCCGTATGCGCTATACGGCTCCAACAATGAAGCGAGCGGAGCAAATGCAAAAAGCAAAGCGGGAACAAATACCGCAAGCAAAGCGTAGCGCAAAATAATCAAAGGTTTACGTGGAGGGCGGTAGGAAAAACGATTTTTTTTAGAAATAATGTCTTGAAGAATTCCCAAAGGGCAAATCATAAAGCAATAAAAGCGCCCAAAAATCAGCGTTAGCAATATTATGCCCAAGGAAACAGCGATATTTGCGGCAAGAATCGCCGGAACAAACTGTATTTTAGCACACCAACCCAAATAGGTATGCACGGTTCCTGTAAAATCAAGGAAGAGAAGCGTAATGGCAATTATGAAAAACGTTTTTATTATGAAAAATACTTTAATCATAGCAACTCCTTAAACATCAATTTTTAAAGTTTCAGTGAATTTGTCTATACGCCTCATCTCCTCAGGAATATTAATATTCTGCGGGCAGTTCTTTCTGCAAATTTGGCAGCCTGTGCATCTGTTCGCTTGGCGTATCGGAGAAATTCTCCGGTCTTGGCCAACCAAAAATGCACGACGTGCCCTTCGGTAATCTGCGTCCTGCTTATCGTCCGGGAAATTGCCTTCGTTCAGGCTGCGGTTGAAGTGCGTGAATATTTCCGGAATATCAAGCCCGTAGGGGCAAGGCATACAATACTGGCAGGTTGTGCAGTTTATGTTGCGATACTCAAGCGCAATCTGTGCTACTTGGCCGAGCATGGCATTATCTTTTTCGGTAAGAGGTTCAAGAGGGGAGTAAGTGCGTATATTGTCTTGCAGGTGTTCCACAAAGGTCATTCCGCTGAGCACTGTAAGCACATTTGGCAAATTCCCCGCAAAACGGAAAGCCCACGAAGCTGCGCTGGCATTGGGGTCGGTCTGCGTCATCATGGCTCTTGCCTTGTAGTGCGGCATAGCTAAACGCCCGCCCAAAAGCGGTTCCATAATCATCGCTGGGGTATTTTTTTCAACGAGTACTTCGTACTGGTGCCTGGCATCCACGGATGTACGCTGCCCAACCACATTCTGCCAATCCAAGTAATTCAACTGTATCAGCGCAAAATCCCATTTGTATTCGGACATCAGGTAGTCAAAGAATTCGCCGTTTCCATGGAATGACCAACCCAGGCTGCGTATTCGCCCGGCATCGCGTTCTTTCATCATAAAATCCAGAATACCGTTATCTATAAAACGTTCCTTGAAATTCTCATGGTCACCGACATTGTGAACGAGGTAGTAATCAATATAGTCCACTCTTAAATTTTCAAACGAGCGTTTGTAGATATTCAGCGATTCTTCACGGCTTCTATTGCTCTGATTAGACATCTTAGTGGAGATAAAATATTTGTTGCGGGGGTGGCGGCTAAGGGCTATGCCCGTTGCAAGTTCCGAAAATCCCTTGCAGTACCTAGGCGAAGTGTCAAAGAAGTTTACCCCGTGCTCAATAGCATAATCCACCAGCCTATTAATAGCTTCTTGGTCAAGGTCGTTTCCATCTGTAAGGGACTCTTTCTGTGCTCTGGGCATACGCGGCCATCTCATGCAGCCATAGCCTAAAAGCGAAACCTTATTCCCGTTTTTAGGATCAACTCTGTAAGTCATTTTACCTTCAGGTACTTCCGATTGCTTCGCTGAAGAATTGTCCTTTGAACCGCACCCGCTTAAAGCGGCCAGGGCTGCACCGGCTCCGACAAGTTTAATAAAATCACGGCGATCCATGTTGTTTGAGATTTCTTCCATGATAGCCTCTCCTATGCACGTGGCAGTATAAATATAGAAACTTCAACACTCCCCAAGCGAGTTTATCAGCATTTACTATAATTTCCACTAAAGTTTTCCCCAAAATCTGCCGATATTTATGAAAAAAGGAGAGAATCTCATGGATGTAAACGCCACCAAACCCGCAACTTCGGCTGTTAAAACCGAACATCATGGAAAAACAGGTAAGCATGAATCTGCTTCCCATTCCCATTCATCCGAAGCCAAAAAAGACGGCACACCCGTCCCTGAAGATAAATTGGATATCAGCGAAGCGGCTCAAGATAAAAAAGAAGCGGAAGGCAGCGAAGCCAAAGTCGGGAACGGCTTTGCAGACTTTGACATGGACGCTTTCCAAGGCATGATTCGCTCCAAGCTAATGGAATCCATATATCAAGCAAAGGACGCTTTGATGAAAGCCGGCGTAGAATTTGCCAAATATAATGAAGACTCCATTCTTTACGACCTTTCCGGCTTAAAAGACGGCGAAAATACCAAAGCAGCCGAAGTTCCGGAATATTGGAATGCGGAAAACACTTCCCAGCGCATAGTGGACTTCGCCATGAGTTTCAAAGGGCTGGCCCCGGAACTCTCCGATGAAGAATACATAAATAAAATGCGTGCCGCAGTTGAACTCGGCTACAAGCTTGCGAAAAAAGATTTGGGCAGTTTGCCGGGTCCATCGGCCAAGCTCTTTAACGACACATACAGCTTGACAATGAAGAAATTTGACGAGTTAATGGAACAAGCTCAGAAGGGCAAAGCGGAATAATATGCATTCCTCCCCGCCTGCACTGGAAAGACTGGTGCAGGAACTTTCAAAACTCCCCGGCATCGGGCGAAAAACTGCAGGCAGGCTCGCCTTTTTTTTGCTCTCCGGCGACAGGGAAAAAATGGAAAGTTTAGCGAGTGCTATTGTGGAAGCCAAAGATAAGATTGTTCATTGCAACTGCTGCTACGGATTTTCCGAAACTGAAATTTGCCAAATATGCGATGATCCGCGCAGGACTAAAGATGTGATTTGCGTTGTTGAGAGGGCAAGCGATATTCTGCCCTTTGAAAACAGCGGCATACATAAAGGCCTTTATTTTGTGCTCGGCGGCGTCCTTTCCCCTTTAGACGGAATAAAACCCGAAACACTGCACATTCCAACGCTCATAGAACGCATAGAAAAGGAAAACGTAAAGGAACTCATATTGGCTTTGGGTTCCAGTCCGGAAGCGGAAAGCACCGCATTGTACATAGACCGCATTCTCGCAAATACCCCCGTTCACCGCACAAGGCTAGCTCGCGGCATACCTGTGGGCAGCGACTTGGAATTCATAGACGATATAACCATGCTCCGCGCTTTTGAAGAAAGGGTGAAGATATAGATTTTTCCCAAAAAAATTGCTATATTTACCCACAAATGCCTATTTTCAACATAAAACAGATTTTCTCCCTCACCGCGCTAATCCCCGCCCTGCTTTTTGCCCAAACCACCCCTGTCCGGAACATTTGCGGTACGCAGATTTTCGGCGAGAAAAATCCGAGCGAAGCGAGGCAAAGAGCACTCGCTTCCCTTGCCCAGGCGATCAACTCCAGAATTTCTATCCGCTCCATAACAGAGGAAATCATAGACGAAGTGGAATCCACTCAAAAAGATACCACAATTCAAAGTATAAGCTCCGAGCTTCCCAATGCCCATGACGCCAAATACACAGACGGCAAAGACAAAAACGGCTACTCGTCAAAGGCTTGCATGTCTGAAAGCGATGCCGCCAAAGGCTTTGCGGAGCGGGGGCAGCTCGTGGCGGACTCTTTGGACTTGGTTTCTCATGTTTTGCTGAACACGAAGCACCCCAAACGCAAAAACGAGGCTTGGAACAAAACGCAAACGCTTTGGAACGAATATGCAAGGATTCAAAACTTGCTTGAAGGCTGGAGCGCAAAACCGCTTGCCTCAAAAACAGAAACTAAAGAAAAAGCCGAAGATGACTATAAAAACTACTGTAAAAATATGAAAATCCACTGGGAAGATACCGGGAACCAATGCTCCAATGCGGTTTTTGCAAAGCTTTCCAAAAAAACGAGCATGGAAAAATCCATCTGCAAAAGCGGGTTCAAATTCCGTTTCTCCTGCGAGGAAAAATGCGAATCTCACGCTTTCGGAGCGGAATGCTTTTTTGAGCCTTCCCTATCGGTTGAAAACTGCAGCGGGGAAAAGTATTCACTGCTGAAAACAGCGAAGCCGGCAACCGGCTCCGATATGCACAATAAAGGCAATGCTATGAAAAATTTGCTCGATAATTTGCCGAAGGCGGCTTTTTTTGAGCAATGGGAAAAGGAGATAATGGAATGGGTACCGAAATGCGCAGATTGATGATTCTTGTTTGTTTGGTGTTGATAATGCCGCAGTTTTCATTTGCAGAGCCGTCTGAAAGGCTGCCTTTGCCAAAGGAATTGCAAGGGGAACTGCCCTGGTTTGCTGTGATCGCAAGAGACGAAAGCGGAGCATACAACAGCGTAATCAACAGAAATGATTTAAAAGAAATAGCAAAGCGCAGTGGCAACAAAAGGATAGTTTTCTCTTTTTTCGCCACCTGGTGTGTTCCTTGCCGCGAGGGTTTGAAACTTATCAGCGAGAAAGCAAAAGAGCTTAAAGAGAGAGGGATTTTGGTAGTTCTGGTGAATGTGGGCGAAGACGACTACGGCAAAGCCAGCGAATGGGCAGGGCAATATGCCAAAAAAGAATGGCTGCTAGGCTTTGACAAGTTCGCCAACTTGCCTGAAAAGTTCGGGCTTTCAAAACAGGGCGAAAACATGCCTTTTCCAAGAACCTTGGTTCTTGATTCAAATTTGCGCCCGCTTATGCTTATAGGGCAAGAAGGCGGCGATTTCCCGCAAATTCTATGGAACGGTTTATGAAGAAAACCGCACTTTTAGTTTTTCTGTTCTTTTACTGGTCAGCCTTTACCTTCGAAATTCGTACTCTCCCTTCCCCTTAAACACAATAACGGCAAATTTGACATCGCCTCTATCCGCAAACCTGGGGTCTTTGCGGTACTTCTCAATCTGA
>LIUH01000117.1 GCA_001462225.1 Fibrobacteria bacterium GUT31
ATAAGGAGGTTGATTATGGCTTATCTCCATAAAATTAAAGGATTAGCCGCGGTGTTGTTTGCCTTTCAGATGGCAGCAGGGCAATCGGAAGAAAGCAAAATGGAGCAATTCCTTGACCGGACCAGTTTTGGTTTGAAGCTGGGCTTGAACTTTCCAAGCATGAGCTACAGCAACGAGGGTTTGGACGATTATTCGTCTTCCGTCTATGCCAAAGGTCTTTTTGAACTGTTTGGCGAATATAGGATAATTCCTTCGCTTTCGGTGCGCCCCGGGCTTAAATTCCTAACGCGGGGCCAGCATATAGACGAAGCCGGGTTTATTTATGAATTTGATGCGAAATACACAGAAATTACCTTGCCCGTAGCATATACATTCCCGGCAATCAACGATAATATATACCCTTATGTGCTTGGCGGCCCCGTGCTTGGCATTGCACGGGGAGGCGAAATCTTGTATAGATCGGGTAACGGGCCATACTATAAAACGGATATCAACAAGGGCAATTTGAGTTCCTTCGCCTTTGGCTTGTACCTTGGCACAGGCGCAAAGTATTTTATGCAAATCAAGGAATTTTTTATCATTCCGGGTTTTGAAGTCGGCTATCACTTTGGGTTGAGCAATACTTACGGCGACAAAGAACTTTCCGGAACAGCCGATGCTTTGAACAAATCTTCTTATAATGTCAACGGAGACCGTTACAACCGTGGCTTTGAATTTGGAATAACGCTTTCCGTTCCGCTGGGGAACTTCAAAAAAGCCAAAGTGCCGGTGCCGGAACCGGTACCTGAGCCGGTACCTGAGCCGGAACCCGAACCTGTGCCGGAACCGGAGAAGTTGTGCTATACCATTGACGAGATGAAAGAGCTTATCCGCAACCAACAGAATATCTACGGCAAAAAGATTTGCGCCATCAAGCAGGTGAGCTTTAAATTCGGAAGCCACGAATTGACCCCCGAAGACAAGGTCTATTTGAACGAAATGGTTATCCTTATGCAGACAAACGAATTGATAAACATAAGGGTGAACGGGCACACGGACAATGTCGGCGATGAAGAATACAACAAAAATCTGTCTCGCGAGCGTGCCAAGGCTGTTCATGATTACCTTAAATCAAAGGGAATAGACGGTTCTCGTTTGTCGTTCGCATATTTTGGCCCGACCCGCCCCATAGCCGATAACGATACGGAAGAGGGCAGAGCCATTAACCGCCGCGTGGAGTTTGAAATCACCAACCAATAAAAAGGAGTTAGTCTATGAGACGTTTTTTTCGCCTGTCGCTTGTCGTTTTCGTGTTCTTTTTCTCCGGCTGCATGTCAGACGGCGCGGAAACGATTGTTTTACCGGATCAGAATCAGGGGTGGGGAGGGCCTCCGTCAAGCGTGATTCCCGATGCAATCAGGGAGCAATTTGAAAGTTTAATGCCGATATATTCCGGTGCTACGCCGCCGGATATCAGCGGCCAGTATGTGTCTAATCCTCATACGCTGGTCGGCAGCAGCGATGGCGATTATAGCCCGGGTTATGTATTTGGGGATAGGTATATGGCTTTTTTTACGGGGGCAAACGGGAAGGTTTCATATCAGGGCAAACAGGGAAGCGGGACGTCTGCGAGCGAAGAAGTAATCATAGAAGTTATCGGAAGCGGCAATGATTTTACCGCCTATCTTGTAACAACCGGTGAATCCGGCGGTATTTGGAACAAGATGTCCGTGGTTATTTCCGGCACGTTGACAAGCAGCGGCATAAGCAATTTTCATTATGCTTTTATTATGCTGGAAAAAGATGACCCCCAAAATGAGTTAGTGGATGTAAATACTTACCGCATATTTAAGGATGGAAATGGTTTGGCGGAAAAATACACTTGGCTATACTAAATATTACCCAAGCGAGTTTATCGGCGTTTTCTATATTCCCTTATTATGAAAAAACTCAAGTTTGTTTTCGCTGCCTTAACGGCTGTTTTGGCTTTTTCCTGCTCTTCCACGCAAATTGGTTTAAAGGAAAATTGGATAGATGAGCGTGATGTGCTGGCTCTGAGAGGCACTCCTGTGAGCAAATGGATGGAAACAGCCGGTAGGCCTACCCTTGTGGAAATCAACGGCGACACCAACATATACTACTACAACTACAAGCCCACGATGTACGCGGCGGCGGTTTACGACAGCACCACTTTCTTTGCAACCTGGGGAACAGCAAGCGAGTCAAAGCCCAGCTTGGCGAATGCCACGGAAGTCTGGGGCAGCAGAAAAAACATTATGCAGATAAAAGTTGTTGATGATGCTGTTATTTCCGCAGTGGTGACAGACGGCCCGGATAAAAAAGTTTTTGTTCGCGATTTGAATGGGGATATTGTTTTAGACCCGACCTCAGGTTTTAATCCCAATATCTCGGAAGAGCAAAAAATAAGCAACAACTCCAAAGAATTCGGCAATGCGTTCAACAGCATAAACGGCAAAAACACATGGCCCCCAAAAGAGAATGCCCCTGATAGCGTAATAACAGTTGCCGAGACACCACCAAGTGCCGATCCTCCGGCTGAAGTTCCTAATCCTCCGGCTGAAGTTCCTAATCCTCCGGCTGAAACCCCTAATCCTCCGGCTGAAACCCCTAATCCTCCGGCTGAAGCCTCTAATCCTCCGGCTGAAGCCCCTGCTGAAGCCCCAGCTAGCGAGTAATTGGTTGTTTACTATATTATTTCCCAATGAAATTTACCGTTTCCATGTTTTTATTTTTGTGCGCATACCTCTATGCGCAGCAAGATACTATTACTATGGACATAGCGGTTTCAACAGACAAAACATTGCCTATAGGGGTTATCAATTTTGAATTGGATAATAGCGACTGGAGCAAGCTGGAGGAACTGCCTCAAAAAACCCTCGCTAGGGATTTTAATTTGAGCGGGCGTTTTTCCGCAGTTGAGCTGGAACAATATAATTTGCTCACGCTTTCGCGCGAGCAGGCAAAGCACTATGTAACGGGCAAACTTTCAATGGGCGATGGGCAGGCAAGTTTGGAGTGCAAGCTGTATGCAGTGGCTTCCAGAGAGGTGATAAAAGGTTTTGTTTATACAAGTTCCGTGGAACAAATTCGCACTTCGCTTCACAAATGCGCAGATAATGTGGTATATCAGCTTTGGGGCGTTCAAGGCTTTGCTTCTACGCAAATGGTCTGGGTTAGCAAAATAGGCGGCAAAAAGCAAATTGTAGCAGCCGACTACGACGGCTTTCGCAGAAAGCAAATAACCACGCACAACAGCATAAATTTTTTGCCGGCCTGGAGCATGGATAATTCAAAAATATATTTCACCAGCTTAAGAAACGGCAAGCCTCAAATTTTTGAAAGAAATTTGGCCGGCACTATAGACAAGCAGCTTTTCCCCCAAATAGACCAGGCTTTTAGCCCGGCTGTAAATCCCAAAGACGGAAGTCTGCTGTTTTCGGTTATTGGGCAAAGCGGTGCCGATATCTGGTATGGCAATCCGCAAACCGGAAATGCTTTTCGCCTTATCTACACGACCAGCATAGAGGTAAGCCCCTCCTGGAGCCCTTACGGAACGGCATTCCTGTTTTCAAGCGATAAAGGCGGAAGCGGGCAGCCGCAAATATACATGGCTTTAAGAGACGGCAGCGATGTTCAGCGCGTTTCATTTTTCGGCAAATATAACGAAAGCGCAGTTTGGTCCCCGGACGGCGAGCGAATAGCTTACTGTTCTATGGATAACGGAAAACTCAACATTTATACGAGCGGAATAGACGGCAACGATGTTCAAAAGTTGACATTCGAAGGCAATAACGAACGTCCTACATGGTCCCCGGACGGAATGTCCATAGCATTTTCAAGCGACCGTTCCGGAAGTCCGCAAATCTATATTATGCGCCGAGATGGCAGCAGTGCCACTCGCATAACAAACGCAGGCGAAAATTCTTCGCCTGTATGGTCAAATCTCACCAAAGGAGTCCCATGATGAAAACAATAGTCCCAGTCCTAGCAGTCGGTGCAGCTTTAGTTCTCTTTGCTTGCGCCAAAAAACCACAGCCCGTAGAGGTTGAACCGCCTCCACCGGAAGAAGAGTACGTTGAACCACCACCGCCGCCACCGCCACGGCAAGAAGCTCCAAAGGAAGATCCTCTGGAAGCGGAACGCCGTCGCTTGGAAGCGCTTATGAACAAAATAATGTCGGATGACGTTTATTTTGAATTCGACCAATCGACTTTAACCGCTGCGGCCAAAGATATTTTGACCGAAGTCGGCGACATTTTGAAGCGCGAAACTCGCTTCTCGGTTTTAACGGAAGGACACGCGGATGAACGCGGAACCGAATCCTACAATATGGGGCTCGGAACACGCAGAGCAGACGCTGTTGTTAGATTCCTAATAAACTACGGTGTGTCTTCCGGTCGCTTGACAAAGGTTAGCTACGGAGAGGAGCAGCCGAAAGCCGCCGGTCAAACGGAAGAGGCTTATGCGCAAAACCGCCGTGCTGCATTTAGGGTTAAAATAAACAATTAGCCCAGCTTAGGGGGTGCTTTTATGAAAGTTCTTTTTTCGCTATTTTGCTTTATGCTGTGCGTAGCACTTTTTTCCTGCACAGACGTAACAATGTTGCGCACAAAGGAAATCAAAGAAGCAGCCGACGGCTCTGCAGCAAACATCAATCGGCGCATAGATTCGCTCATACTGGTTATAGATTCTCTGAAACTTGAGCAAGCCAAAAACCTGGCTCGCTTAAATGCGGATTTTTTGGAACTCAGTTCCAAAATCAGCGAGCAGGATGATAAAACCCAGTCGCGCATGGAAGAGATAAATTTCCGTCTAGAGCGCATTTTGGGAATTGTGCAGCAGAAAAGTGTTGTTACGAAATCTGCGGTTAGCTCCGAAAAAAACTCGGAAGCAAGCCAAGAGATGGAGACCCTTTACAACACCGCCCGCGCAGACTATCTGCGTGCCGAATATGTTGAAGCTTACAACGGTTTTAAGCGGATTTATGAAACGCTTAAAACCGGAGAGATGGCGGAAAATTCTCTGTATTGGATGGGAATGTGTATGCTGGATGCCAACAAGAGGGAAAATGCCGAAACTCTTTTCAAAAGCCTTTTGGAAAAATATCCCCAAAGCGCGAAAGTTTGCACGGTAAATTTCAAACTTGCGAGCATGGCGGAAGAGTCCAAAAACAAGGCTTCGCAAAAGGCTTATTTGGAAAAACTTCTAAACACAAAGCATTGTGTTTCAAGCAACGAATTCCAAAGAGCAGCGGAAATTTTACCCACAATTAATTAAACCCGCCGGCCGGTAGGCCGGCGGAGTTTATAAAATGCCCGTAAATTCCACAGTATTCATTACTAAAATTTTACAATGCCGGAAATGCTTTTTATTTGCCGTAATCAAATAATTGCACTCTGCCTTTAATGCGGAGACATACTGCACAGAATCTTCATAATCCGGCAAAGGTTCAATCAAAGCCTGCCCGAGCATTTGTGCTGTGTTAGGCACTATTTGAACAATATTCAGAAGAAATTGCAAATCGTTTTCTACAATTCGTGCTTTTTCCAGCTTGTTTAATATGTAAGCTATATTGCAAAAAGATACGGAAGATGTAAACGCCGACACTTTATTCTTAGCAGCCATATCTAAAATTTTAGCAGCAGCTCGCCAATTTGGTTCTCTTGCCAAAAGACAATCCAAAAATACATTTGTGTCTAAAAAAATTCTCTTAAACATGGAGATGCTTCTTTATAAGTGAATTAAATCTTATATCACCTTCATCTTTGCCTTCCGGCAAGCGATATGCTCCGCACATTTGTTCTATTTGAGGAGTAAACTCTGTTGGGGAATTTATGGGTTCTTCCAAATTTTCCAAAAAATTGCCTATTAAAGCGGAAAGGCTACGCCTGCGCTTTTTTGCAATTCGCTTCCCTTTTTTCACCAAAACAGGCGAAACGCTAAGAGTTAATTTTACGGCATTCATACGTAATATATAATATAGAAAATTCCGTATAAATAAAAGCGAGCTAGGTTAAGAGAATCCATAGCCCAATATAAAGCAGGGAAATATCTCCCCCAGCCGATAACCATCTCTAGCGCCCCACACGTCAACCCCCTTTCCCAGACAAACTTTAAGCACCTCCGCAATCGCCGATATATTCCCGAACCTTGGCAGTTCGGAGCATATTACAACGTCGCCTTGCCGCAAGTCTGCCGGCAGTTTGCTTGTCCATTTGTTTACCGCAATTCTGTTTTGTTTGCAGAATTTGGTGATTGCTCGCCTGTCGGCGTTCATACGAATATAGCCGTAAATCATGTACCCCTCCAAAAAATAATTCCTCTGTTCAAGAGCTATCGCACTTCAGCTCCTTTTTCAATTTCAAAGTCCAAGCATCGCTAAAACGAGCTATGGGAAACTCTGCCGCCTCGCATGCCTTTTCCAAATCTCCCATCTCGTAGTAAATCTCCGCACGTCCTTGGCTAATCGGCCATGAATAGCCGGCAATCTCCTCTACCGCTTCCATAGCTTTCAAGGCCTCTTCATAGTTTTGTTGCTGCAAATGCACTTGGGCGAGATACCAAAGCGCAGCCGAGTTTTTAGGATAAATTTCTAATGCCTTGTTTGTGGATGCTATATTCAAGAACAATTCTTTGCGGTCGGAAAAATGCCCGTATTTAAAGACTGTAAGGTGCATTGAGTAAAGTTGCTTGCCTCTGTCGTAGAGCAAGAAGGATAGCAGGGGAATTAAGATTATGAAAAACAGGTTGCGAGTCAAGCCTGCAACAGCAAAACTGCGCAGCTCGGTTCGCAATGGCAGCAGGGCTTTCACGCAGTAAAGCAAAAATATCCAATGGATTATCTGAATGAAAGCGAACATGGATATTGCCTCGGCAACTTCCATGACGGAAAGCATTGAGGCGAGCATTCCCGCTATGAACAGAAAATGCGGCTTGCCGGTTTTGAGATAGCGGAAAATAGATACAAACCAAGGCATTGCGAACAGGGCACAATAATAAAGCCATCCGGGCCAGCCTATTTCCGTCAGAATTTGGAGATATTGGTTGTGCGTGCTGGTGTAAACCGTTGCTCCGTGTCTTAGATAGCTTTCTTCCTTGGTTGGCCAGTGCTGCATTGAGTTTGCGCCGTATGCGCCGAAGCCAACGCCCAGAGGCTTTTCCTTGATTAGGCTCCAGGCTGCTTTCCAGTTGTCCAGCCTGCTTGTTGCTTCTGACCGGGAGGTTGAGCTGAAGAAATTTGAATTGACGGCTATTATGGGGGAGAGCATGAATGCTAAGAATATCAGGGCGGCTAAGGAGATTCCGAGATTTTTGGGGAGGCTGAATTTTTTCCAAAGGAACAGGGTTATGGTGAATATGATTCCGCAGCCAAGGCCAAGCCATATTCCAAGGGCATCTTCGCCGCTGATGTTAAGTACTTTTGTGTGGATGTCATCTCCTACTACAAGGGAGACGGAGGCCAAGGCTCCGATTGCTGCGGCGTATCTTTTCCAAAAAATACTGTTATCTTTGCAATAAATTATAATTGAGCAGAACATTAGTAGCATGTAGAAGAACATTATTTCGTTTGCGAGCGGGAAAAGGCTTCTTATGGCTACTGTTTTGTTGTTTATGATTGCCCCGAAAACTTGCATTATGAGGTGCATATTTCCGCAAATAATCATGCTTCTGAAAATCCATTTGTTGTAAATTTCTTTTTGGGAGAATACAAGCATTGTTGCGGCGAACATTGAGAAGCACAGGATCATGTCGTCTGAGGCGAATTCCAGTTTTTCGTTTATGCTGGCGAAGAGGATTATGGGCATTGCTAGGTAGGGGAGTGTTTCTAGGGGGATTTTCAGTTGGTTTTTGAAAGCTGTTGTGATGAGGGTTATGAGTAGGATAATTGCTATTATGGAGCTTTGGGGCGCTAGGGGTAGCATAAGGGAATAGCAGATTGCAAATGAGATGAAGGGGATTAAGAACATTTATGGGTTTCCTTGGAGGTGGTGGGATATATCCCGCCATAGATGATTTGGCGTGTGTTGGTGGCGATGGAGTTAAGCATACCCACAAACCGCAGAACTTCGGGCGATATTATTGCTTTTATGATTATATTTTTTATCAAATAACAACCGTTTTTATTAAACAAGAATTTGCAACATTGGATTCAATTTATTTCTCTTCCTGCATACTTTTTCCATAAATATCGTAAGAAATTACATCAGTGAATTGGCGTAGCATTTTTTCTTGTAATCGTTCAGATTCAGATTTATATCCTAACGAAACAAGGGCAACTAATTCTATATCATTTGGTAATTTCAATATACTTCTTAAAATCTCTTTATCTTCAATATGTTTTTCATGGTATAAAAAACAACTCAAAATACAGCTTCCTATATCCATAGCTTCAGATGCAATGAGAATATTTTGAATAGCTAAAGCCGTAGATAATAGCCATTCTTTATAATTAGGGTCGTTTTTTTTATTGGCACAACAAGCAATAATGACGGGTGCAGATTGTAAAAATTGCCGATTATCGTAATGTAAAGATAATTGTTTTTTTTTCTCTTTATTTCTAATTACAATAAATTCAGCAACCTGACAGTATGGTTTTGGTGGTCCTCCAAAGGGAGCTCGCAATGCACATTCTAATATCTCATTAATACATTCCTCTGGAATATCTCTATTAAGATATTCTCTGCGAGATCTTCTATTGCGAATACTATCAAGTATTTCCATTGGTATAACCTCCAAATTTTAAAGTTTTTTCTGCATACGCTTTATGTGGATGTATACTTTCCTCAGTAGTTACAGTTATAACAATTTCTCCTTTTCTTTCCGAAAATTTTTCTATTAAAATAATAGACATTTTTCTACATATGTCTTCGCAAAACAATGGTAACTCGAATATACTCTTTACAATAAATACCTCATCTTCTCTTTTTAGCAAATCATTAATCATCACATATTCATTAAAAATTTTAATAATTTCATCAAATTTTAAGTCATCAATGCTGATAGCTAATATAATTTTTCCTTTTTGTGTATGTGAAAATTTGTCATGAAAGATATCTTGACTAGTAATTAATGTACATGGACAACAATTAATTATCGGTATTTCTATAGAAACTAAATTAGTGCAGACAGTACGTTTTTGACTAATTTTTATATCAATTTCCATAGATGTGAATCCTATTTTTTTAGAAAGGATTGTTTTATTCTCTTTCATAAGAGTTGCTTTTAAATTGAAAGAAACAAAATTGGTTTCTTTATTATTTTTTATTATGAATGATAAAAAAGTTTGCGAATCAACAATTAAATCGTTGTGTGTAGCTTTTCCGAATTCATACATAGCTTCAATTAATCGCGACATATGTACTCCTCTATGAAATTCATCAAGGGCTATGGATAAATTAACTTGGGCAATACACGGACAAAAACCATTAATAGTTAATGGAATTTCCAGCTCGCTGATTCCAACTTTGTCTAGAATAACTTTATAATTTGGAATTAACTTAGCTACATCTGTTATTAATGCCGTTTTAACAGGTGCAGCGACTCTACTTGCTATTTGTTCTGATCTCAATTTATTTTTATTTAAAATTTCTGATGCAAGAGAAATTCTTTCTGAAAATGATGATTTATCTACACTCGCAATTTCTTCTTTCCAATCCAAAATGCAATCACAACTAAAATCATTTAAATCACCCCATGTTAAATAAGGGTTTGTAAATAAAGAATCTATAAGAATTTCACTGCATTTTTCGCAATTAAATAAAGTCGCTAAAGGTTGTGGATAATAGCTCAAGCCTGAAAGCTTAATTCGGAAGTCATCTTTATGAAAATACTTCGTGAGCCTTTCATTAATTTCAATAATACTCCAAATCCAAACGGGTCTATACAAAGATTCTGCAAGTAAAAATTGTAAAATAGTATTTTCTTGTACAGCCACTGGAGTATAGCTAATATTATTTATCCCGTTCTTTACAAGAAATTCAACAGAGTTTACAACGTCATTTATTGCTTCAATATCAGAAAGAAAAGGAGGCTTAATTAACAAATATACTTTTATCTTGCACAAAGAACGGACTTCGTTTAAAGCTCTTAAAAAATCATTTATTGAACTACCCTTATTCATGCAGTATTGCCGTACTGAATCATTCGTAGTTTCAAGACCAAAACATATTTCAAAAGAAATACCTAAAGCGTCAATATATTTTTTTACTATTTCGTGTCGCACGTATTCCGAACGAGATTCAACTGATATTTCATTAATTCTAAACAAACGTATTAAATCATTTATGAATTCAAAACCAATGTCATATTTCAATTCATTTTCATTAAAGAAAGATCCATTTATGTATAGTTTAATTTTTTTATAAGATTTATTTAAAAGACTAACTTGTTCAAATATTTTTTCTTTGTTACGAGTAATGTTCTCCGAAGCATGCTTTCCATCTCTTGAAGAATAATTGCACATAGCACATCCGTTTCCACGTATTACCCAATCGCATGTATTGGAAACAATAATTCGATAGAAAGAACCCCCATCTTCAACAACAAAATCTGCACCAACAGAATAATTATGATATGACCAAGCATTATGAAATTGTTCGAGAAATGATTTAATCATTTATTTTCGCCTCTCATAAAAATTTCCAATTTTAGGAAAAATTAATCCAATAAGACCTACAAGTAAGGCTGCAATACTTACGGCAGTTGAATTGATAAATTCTATTCTATTTTGTATAAATTCATGGAAATAAAAAACTACTACAGCAATAATAATATATATAACACACAAAGTTGGGTTTAATAAAAATTTAAAAATAAAATACTTGATCCCTAAAAACATATCTAACCTATTTTTTCTTTGAGTCTCTTTGTATGATACGATAATGTTCATATACTTTAAATAATTCGTAAGGGATACTATCGCATATGATATTGGCCACAAGCGATTATACGAACTAGTATTTTTATCATACCATTCACCATTTTTTTCATTTTTCATTAAACGTTGAACAAATTTAACTAATTTTTTCTTTAGCTTAGGAATATAGATATAATATTGCGATATTAAAAATTCGGATAATAGGCAAACAATTATATCTAAGCAGCCAGTACCATATTCATGATTTAACAATTCATTATTGTCAGTATATATCTCTTCGTCTATTTCTAATTTGAGAGCCACTTCATCGCAATCAAGAGATACTAACCATTTAATCGAAGTTGCAACTAAAGCCTTATATTTATCAATAACGATATTATTGGATGATAGACATCGCAAGCTTTTTAGAATTGCCATACTACTAAAAGCCGTTAGTTCCGCAGCAGGAATCTTTGAAGAAGAGGTAGCTTCAAGAGAGCGTACTGTCCGTTCGCAATATTTACCATCTTTATATTGTGCCTCTAGCCACGATACACCTTTATTTATAGAGTCAAATATGCTACAGTATGGCGTTATATCGCTTGGACAAGTATAGTAGTAACATTCCGATAATGCTAGAATAGAAAATGAAGTTGCACGGATATCAATGTTTCCTGTGCCATTATTATAATACGTCCCCCAGCTTCCTTCAGCAGTTTGTTTGCCCAATAAGGTTTCAACAGCGAGTGTATATACATGAGAATTAACAGGTTGTCCAGAATATGTTAATGCTAAAAGAATAAATGCGTCACTAAACACTCTGTCATTATTTTTATAAAAATGCCCTTGTTCAATTTCGTAATTTACTTGTTTTAGTAATTCCGTCATAAGGTAATAAGTTTTTGGTTTACTTGATGAAGCAACTGCCCAAAGCATTTGAAAAAGAGTCAACATAGAATAATCACCTTTATGATATTGATCTCTAACCATCATGCCAGATAGGATATCACTTTGAGGGCATACGCTTTTTAATTTTTCAAATGATCGGTCTAAACAAGCGATAACTTCATCAATCATAATAATATTCCTAACGTTTTTTGATGATTTTTTATCATATCAAAAATAGTATTGTGTGACATAACTAATTTTGCACATTCATGACCGTTTTTGCAACAATCATTTATATTTTTTCCTTTTAATAATGATAATATATAACCCGTTGCAAAAGCATCCCCAGCACCTTCTGGAATTTTTACATTATCAATTTTTTCTATTGAATGTTTCGTTATTCCTCCTATAGGATCTTTTACTAAAATTCCATCGGTACCCATTGTTATAACAAGAACTGTGTTTCCTAATTCTAATTTATTTAAGGATCTCATAATATCCCTAACATCAGGTGAACATCTAACTAAATTAGTTATTTCACCTCTATTCATAAATAAATAATTTGAATTTAAATTGAATTTATAATTTAAAAAATAACTTAAACTTAAACCACTGGGCATGCATACGCTAAATGTTTCTTTTAAAGATTTACATTTAGTAAAAACTTCTTTCATTATTGTATATGGAAGAGGAGAAAAGAATACGATATCATAATTATAAAAATCTACATCGGCAATATCTGCAAACATTAATTCGTTTGGAGTATATGTGTAGCATTGCCGTTCGTTATGTTTGTCAAATATAGATATCATGGTGTTTTCAATTTTCTCTTTTGTCCAAATTACATGGGATATATCAATGTTAAAATTTGCTAGTGAAGTAAAATACTCATGTTCTTTTTTGTATTCTGGAACTTTGGAAATTAAAACGGGAGAAAATCCCAAAATTGATGTAATAGATGTTATAACAGCTACAGCACCATTATCATGTATAACCATCTTTTCAATGCTTTCCTCAGATTCTCTCCCGCAAAACTCATTAATTCTTACAGATAAAGACCTAAATAAATTTCCTATTGCAAGAATACGCATATTTAATTAACCTCATTTACATAAATTTTTGCGTACCTATCTAAACCCTCCCATACTGTGATAGCATGCAATCCTTGAATGCCTGCCAATTTTTTTATAATATAAATTGCTACATTCTCAACAGTTGCTCTCCCCATATCATCAATATCGTTTAAGTATTTCTTGTCAATAACGTCTAATACATTATTAACCTTCTTGATAGCATCATGAAAGTCAATTCCTGCTACCATGTCATTTTCGACAGGTCCAGAAAAAGTAACATTCACCTTAAAGCTATGCCCATGAATTTTTTCCCCATGTGCACAGTCTATAACTCTTTCAACTGCTAGCTCTGCCATATGAATTCTCCTTAATTTTATACAGTATCTTCTATTCCATCCAAGATTCGGACATCACCAAAAGATTTACGTATGTTCCTCAATTCAAGCACCTTACATCTCCACTCTTCAAAAAAAACTCACACTCTACATTACTCTACCAACAACCACTCCTATCCCCAAAAATGGGCACCCCCACCCTCTTACCCCAAACCCCGCGCAGTGAAGTACGAGGTGATAAACGTTTGGGCCTAAGCGGGCAGGGACGCATCCCCGCAAAGCGAGGACACCAAGCAACCTTTGCTACGCTAGACAACTAAGAATAAGGAAACTTCGTTGCTAGGTGGCAAGGGTCGGTTGATCCTTTATTATGGCCAAGCTGGATTAAATGTGGCTAAATTCCCGAAATTCTTAGTCAAATCTCTACAATCATTTGTACCATTCCAGGTTCCCGTCGGCATATCACCTTCATCCGTACTATCAAACTCCAGTGTTGCATTCCAGTTATCTTCTATGCAACCGTTTCCTAAAGCTTTTCCGGCATTTACACCTTGCCATTTTCCAGCATCAGTGCCTAAATTGTAGGTAAAATAAGTTGATACTGAAGTTCCGCTACCGCCATTTTTATCATATAAACCCGGAGGTACATAGCCTATTTGATTCCAAGTACCCTGCGAGCCATGCTCATTCACATAAGCCTGGTGCAACTTAACCCAAGTGCCGGCCGCTGGGCCAACTTCCTGTGCTTTTGCCTTCGCAGTCATGCCAAACAGCTTTGGGATGGCAATGGCTGCCAAAATACCGATGATTACGATAACAACCATCAATTCTATCAGGGTAAAACCCTGCTTCTGTGAAATACGTCTTTGAGTAGACATAATGTGTTCTCCTATTTAAACAAGCCTACTCTTTTACACGGTTTTCGGCATTCCCGTGTCCACTTTAAACGATCGTTTAAAAGTTACACTTTCCCCCCTAAAACCGGTTTGCGGAAAATGACGGGATTTTGACAAAAATGGCGGAAAAATGACGAAAAAGTGACTAAAATCAAAAAAAATGGTCACAAATTGAAAAAATTATGTATATTTAAAGTGTCCAGTTTAAACGATGGTTTAAAGTGGACACTTTTTTTTGCGTAGAAAAAGGCAGGAAAACGCCGTTTTTTCACGAAATTCGCCATATTTTACCAAAGAGAATTCATATAGTAAGTGATGATTAACTGATTTTAGGGAGTGGGGAGTAGGGAGTAGAAAAACGCTTAAATTAATGCGTTTACTATACTATTTTCTATTTTCCTCCTATGCTTCGTTTTTTCATTTCAACATTGATATTTTCATTGCTGCTATCCTGCTCCACCGCTTATAACTTGACGGATAGAAGCGGAAAGGTTTTTGTTATTGAAGATCTGGAACTGGAACCAAAGAACAACTTGGAATACAGAGCAGGCGATGCCGTTAGAGAACTCGCTATAAAAGATATAGTTTCCCTCTCCATTCCCAGCGCGGAACCTAAAATCTTTGACGGCAAAGTGTTTTACCCCGCAACTCTAAAGCTGGAAGATACCGTTTCCGTTCCGGCTCAGGGTTTTATCTGCATAGAAGGAGCCATAAAAGCAGAAAACGCAGGCGGAAAATTCAGCATTCCGCTCGCTAATGTAAAAGAACTGAAACGCCAAGAGGATTGATGTACACTATAATTCTGACAGACTTGAACACGAAGTCCGATTTAAGGGCTATTGTGGGTGCTATATCCAATGTTTTAAACATAGACAAAAAGGAAGCGGTTGCAAAAGCCAAAAATTTGCCTTTTGCATTGGCAGAGAATTTGCCGGAAAAAGAGGCAAAACTGATGGCGGATATGTTCAGCGGCATGGGAGCCGGAATAAAGGTAACTCCTCCGCTGGAAGAAGTTCCTGCAAGACAGCTAAGGGAATTAAAAACGGAATTGCCGAAAAAGGGAATACACCTGGGCTGCTTGGCTTTTATTATGCTTTGTTTAATAGCCTTTGCGGTTTTTGCGAGCTTAAAATATGAATGGATTATGGAGCAGTTTAAGCCGAACCCGGCGAAAGCGGAAAAACTTTTGCGAAAGGGCGATATGAAAGAAGCAAATAAAAATATACGGAAATTGCTCAAAGAAAAACCCTATGACACCGATCTTCTGACTTTGCAAGGCAAGTATTATATAGGCGCGGCTCGCAAAAGGATGGATAAAGAAAAGTGGAAAAGCTACGGCGAGGCGGGAGCACTCCCTGAACTGGATTCCGCAGTAGCCTTCTTTCGCGAAGCGGAACGCTTAAACCCAAAAGACGGCAGCATTTTAAGATGGATTTCCGTTGCGGAGCAAATGAGAAGAACCTTGCCGGAAGCGGAAACCGCAGCTCGCAGAGCCGTTTCCATTGACCCGCAAGATACCGACAACTGGAATCAATTAGGCTCGGTGCTTGTGGATATGGAGCAAATCAGCCAAGCAGAACAAGCGTTTTACAATGCGCTGAAGATAAATCCAAACGATGCTGCTACCTTGAAAAATATGGCTGTTTTAAACCTCTACTACACAAAAGACGCTGAGAGAGCCGCAAACTATCTCTTTTCATTCTTTAACCAAAAAGAGGCTGCCGAAGATATGGATTCTTACCTGCTCCGCACGGATTTAACCACAGCGATGATCGGCGATTTTAACCCGCCTTTTGAAAAATTAAGCCCACCGCCGCTTCCCTTTGATGAATACGAAAGAAGACGTTCACAGATAGCAGCAAATCCTGAGTTGAAAAACGACCCTCTACTGCAAGAGCAACTTGGCTTGCTATATATGTCAAGAAATGAAATGAAGGCGGCGGAGAACAGTTTTATAAAAGCCATTCACATGAATGCGAACATGGAATCTTCCAGAAAAATGCTCGCGGTGATATACATGAAGGAGTCCAGCTACGAAAAGGCTTTGAAAATCATGGAAACAGCTACGGAAAAAGGCTCAAGAGATACATTTTTTTGGAAAAACATGGGAGTTTTGCAAAAATACTACAAAATAAACCCGGCTGAGGCAAGCAAGGCTTTCAATCGCTACTCTACCTTGGGCGGAGATTCTTACAGCAATAGAATAAAAAGGGAGATGGGTCGTTAACTTGCTCTCAAAATTTTCTAGATTTCTCTTTATATGAGAAAAAGTGATTTTGAAATGAAGCTTACGGTAGGCATTGCCTCTCACAGGCTCGCCCTTTTGAGAGAGGGTAGCGATCGTAATCTATTTTATTCCGGTGAAATGCATAACCCTGAGGATATAAACAAGATATATCTGCTTGAACTTCGCGAAGATCACTTTATACTGCGCTCGGATTTGATTTTTGACGAATGCGTAGAGCGGTTTTTTTACGTGACAAAAGATACGTATGAGTATGACGAAAATAATCTCAAACATGCGTTTCTTGTATTGCGCAAAACAGAGCAAAAAGTTTATGATATTTTATCAAAACTGAAATTGAGAGGTTTTTACAGCAAAAACGATTTTATACACCGTCTTATAAGCCTAATACCCCAGCTTGAATTGATAGGAAATGCTATAAAAGATCGCAAAGGCGGAAGAACATTCATAACCGTTAAGGAAGAAATTCTGCATTTTGAATATAAAGAGGGAAAGTCGGATTCTTATATGAATTTGGCAAAAAAAGATTTAAATGAGAAAGTTTTGTTGCAATGCGTTGAGTTAATAACCTCGGTACTTGGGCAAGAAAAAATTTAAAAGGATTTTAAAGTGATAGTTCTGCTTGCAGATTCCGATAAAAAATTTGTAAATGAAATCTTAGAATCCTGGTCTATAACCGAAATTCCCATAACTGCCGTAACAAACACCGCAGATATGATTTCCGCTGCGGCAAGCGGTGAAGTATCGGTTGCTTTTTTGAATGCGGATTTTTTATGGGCGGCGGAACTGGACGTTGTTTCTTATCTTAGAGATCACAATCCGGGTATTGAGATTTTTGTTCTGTGCGAGCAAAAAAACCAGCCTATGGCGGAGGCTTCGCTATCAAGAGGCGCAAGTAAATACTTAATAAAACCGGTGGCAGTGGCTAACCTTGAGAGCACTGTTAGAAAAGCTCTGCAAAAACGAAGCAATAAAAAAAATTACCAACTCATGGAGAACCAAGTTCTCGAAGATCTTTTCGGCAATACTCCGGAGATGCAAAAGATTTTGAAAACCATCTACAAAATAGCCCCGACTACAAGCACGGTTTTAATAACAGGCGAATCCGGCACAGGAAAAGAATTCGCTTCCAACATAATACATCGTTTGAGCAAAAGGGCAGATGAGCCTTTTTTAGCCGTGAACTGCGGAGCCATTCCGGAGAATATTATTGAAAGTGAATTGTTTGGCAGCCGTAAGGGAGCTTTCACCGGGGCGGTTAATAAAAAAGGTTTGTTTGAAGAAGCTGACGGCGGCACCCTTTTTTTGGACGAGGTCGCGGAACTTTCGCAGGCTGTCCAAGTTAAGCTACTGCGATTTTTGCAGAATAGGGAAATAAGACGGGTTGGAGAAAACGAAAACAGAACCCTTGATGTTCGCATTATAGCTGCCACCAATCGCAATGTTGTTGAAGATGTGAAAAACGGAACTTTCAGGGAGGATTTATATTACCGCCTTAACACATTCCATATAGAGATGCCGCCGCTCAGGGAAAGGCGTTCCGTGATAAGCAGCTTAATCAAGCATTTTATAATAAAGCATCAGAATGAGACCGGCAAAGCGATAAGGCGAATAAGCCAGCCGGCTCAGGTTGCGTTAAAAAGCTACGATTATCCCGGTAATATAAGGGAACTGGAAAACATAATTGAACATGCAATGATAATGGCAGAAAACGACGAGATAACCTTGGAAGATCTGCCGGAAGCCTTGCACCCAAGCTACGTTGTGCCTGAAAATCGCTATTTGCTGTCTTCGCCTGCAACTCAAAAAAGCGAA
>LIUH01000118.1 GCA_001462225.1 Fibrobacteria bacterium GUT31
AAATGCAACGTGCCGCAGAGCCTCCGTAGGAGGGTCTGGCGAGAGGCGTTATTTTGCGAGAAAGGGCCATATAGGGTTAATATAGATTTTTTTTAGGAGGAAAGACAGATTTTTTGCCATTTTGTTGGAAATTTGCCGTATAATGTCCGCACCGTAGGGGCAATCCCTTGCGGTTGCCCCTGTTTGCCACATCGTTTTGCCATATTTCGCCACGATTTTTGCCGTTTTTGGGCGAAAATGGCGGTTTGGGGACGAATTGCCGTTTTTGCGGCGATGGCGGCGAATGGGGCGACCGCAAGGGTGCCCCTACGGGGTGGGTGGGTTTGCCACGCCGGGTGATGCCATTTTTGCACCATAAATACATAAAATTTCACGCAATCGTTGCGATTTCCTTCAACATGTTTTCTGTGTCTTCGTATTTTGAATTTTCGCCTATGCCTTGCACCAGAAATTTGTCCAGAGCGGGCTGCCTTTTGATCGCAATGTCAACCTCCGGGTCGGAACCTTTTACGTAAGCACCTATGTTTATCAAATCCTCGTTTTTGCTATACACGGCAAGGCTGCGTATGAGAGTTGCGGATAGCTCTTTTAATTGCGGGCTTATTATGTCTGTGCGGCAACGGCTGATGCTTGCCAGAATATCTATGGCCGGGTAATGGTTTTTGTTTGCGAGTGAGCGGGAAAGCACTATATGCCCGTCTAAAATGGAACGGACAGCATCTGCGATGGGGTCTTCCAAATCGTCTCCGTCAACCAAAACGGTGTAAAGCCCGGTAATGCTGCCTTTATCGCTTCTGCCGGCCCGCTCGAACAACTTCGGCAAAAACGCAAAAACAGACGGCGTGTAGCCTTTTGTCGCGGGAGGCTCGCCAACCGCCAAGCCTATTTCACGTTGCGCCATTGCGAGGCGTGTTGTGGAATCCATCAAGAAAAACACATCTTCACCGGCATCCCTGAAAAACTCCGCTATGCTCATAGCCAAAAAACTCGCTTTTAGGCGGACAAGGGCGGGCTGGTCGCTGGTTGCAACTACAACCACAGAGCGTTTTAAGCCCTCCGGCCCCAAATCTTTTTCTATAAATTCACGAACTTCCCTGCCACGTTCTCCTATCAAAGCTATAACATTGACTTTCGCAAGGCAGTTCCTCGCTATCATACCCATAGAAACGCTTTTGCCGACACCCGAACCTGCGAAAATTCCCATCCTTTGCCCACGCCCTATGGTCAAAAAACCGTCTATGGCGCGAAGACCGGTGAACATGGGTTCTTTTATGCGGGTTCTCTGCATGGCAGAAGGCGGTTCTGCGTAAATTGAACGGTAGGTTTCGCATTTGATTTCGCCAAGATCATCCAGCGGGCCTCCCATGCCGTCTAAAACTCTGCCCAAAAGCCGGTAGCCAACTGGGGCGGTTAAGGTTTCGCCTTTTGCTGCAACGCTCATTCCGGGCCTAATGCCCTCAAGCGAGCCGAGCGGCATAACAAGGGTTCTGGTTTCCCTAAAACCCACAACCTCCGCATGGCAAACAATTTTTCCGTTTTGCTCAATAGTGCAAAGCTCGCCGATGGCAGCATTCGGGCCTTCGCATTCAACAACCAAACCTATGATTTTCACCACACGTCCGCGCACCTCTGCAAGGCGAATGCGGGAAATCTCATCCAACTTATTCATACATCTCGTTTATTTCTTTTTCATATTTCTGTTCAACAACTTTGCGGCGAAGTTTTAATGTCGGCGTTAAAAGGCCGTTCTCCGTTGATAGCGTGGCAAAAATGGCTTTCCATTTTTTAATTTTTTCCCACTCGTTCAAACGTTTGTTCACAGTGTCCACATGTTTTTGCAAATCCGCATTTAACCTGCGGGATTTCAGGGCTTTTTCGGGGTCAAATTCCTGTTCGCTCTTTCTCAATCTGTTCCTCACTATGTCCAAGTTCAAAAACAAAAGTGCAGATGTAAATTTTTTCCCTTCCGCAAAAACCTGGGCACCTTCTATAAAGGCTCGCTGGCTAAGAGCTTGTTCAATTGGAATTGGGCTTACATACTTGCCTGTGCTCGTTTTGAACATCTCTTTTAAACGACCGGTAATCCAAACATAGCCATCTACATCTATGTAGCCCTTGTCGCCTGTGCGAAAAAATCCGTCGTCCGTAAAAGTTTCGTCCTTTAAATCCGGTCTGTTGAAATATCCGCCGAACACACTCGGACCTTTAACTTGAATCTCTCCTTCCGGAGAAATTCTAACATTTAAATTGTGCAGCGGCTTGCCAACCGAACCCATCCTTCTATCCCTAGGACATTCCGCAGAAATAACAGGCGAGGTTTCTGTTAAACCATAGCCCTCATAAAGCGCCAAACCTATGTTTCTCAAAAATCTGTTAACCGAAACATTCAAAGCAGAACTTCCGGACACAAGGAGGTAAAAATTATCGCCAAGCGCAGCACGCATTTTTGAATAAACAAGCTTGTCCCAAATGGTTTTTCGCAAATTCGTTTTGCCCGGGTCCGTATTTTTGGCTTTATTTACGGCATATTTCACAAGCCATTTTATAGGTATCGGTTTTTTGTTAGCCCCATCTATGAGTTTTTCGTATAGCTTTTCCAGAACTCTCGGCACAACGGTCATTATGCTTGGGCGAATTTCCGGCAAGTATTTTCCGACATTGTTTGGGCTATCGGCAAAATAAATAGGCAAGCCGCAACTGGAAAAATAATAAACGACCATCCGTTCGAATATATGAGCTATCGGCAAAATACTCATACAGATATCGCTTTCCGGTTTAACAGGGAAAAAATCCAATATCGCATTGAGGTGCGAAACAATGTTTTTTTGCGTTATAGGAACGCCTTTTGGAGTACCCGTTGAGCCGCTGGTGTAAATAATGGAAAATATTTCATCGCTTGCTATATTTTTCATTCGTTCCGAAAATTTTTGCCGCTCTGCTTCAGAATCCATTTTTTTCCCTTTTTCTATAAAATCATCCCAGGAAAACGAATTTTTATGGCTCACCCCGTCCGGAAGAGGAGAGAAATGAATCAGAGAGTCTGCGGAGTTTACAAGCGGGTAAATTTGCGGAGAGAGCGCTTCCCAAGAATCTATAACCAGAACTTTTACATGAGCTTCTTCAATTTGAAATTTAAAATGCTCGGAAGATATATTTGAAAACAAGGGGACAATGTATCCGCCGCAAATTTGCGTTGCAAGATCAATCATAAGCCATTGCGGGGAGCTAGGCGCAATTATCCCGACTCCAACTCCCTTGCCGACCCCTATTTCTCGCAAAGCTATATTCAAAAAATAAATACTGTTTTGCAAGTTTTCCGAATCGTAGCAAATCCATTCATCGCCCTTCCGATGAAAAAGACCTTTAAAACCCGGTAGCCTAAAAGCGTTCAGCGATAAAGCCGGTAAAGATTCTAGCCCCTTAAACATGATAGTAGCCTCCTTTAATCCTGAGCATAGTAGTCAGTTGCATATCTTTTAGCAGTTTCCACTATGGTTTTTAATCCAAATGCAGTTGCACCGTGTTCGGTGTACTTGTAACCGTTTGCCGTAAAATCAACACCTGCTATGTCCAAATGCGCCCATTGCAAACCTTCTTTCATAAATTCCTTTAAGAACAAAGCTGCGGTTATGGCTCCGGGTCCATCGTCGGTGATGTTGCGAATATCGGCAACCTTGTCTTTTAAACCTTCGGCATATTCTTCGTCCAACGGCATTCTCCACCATTTTTCACCGTTCTCCGCACCGGATTCTCTTATGGTTAGAGCAAGTCCGTCACTATTGCTGAAAAGCCCGCCGATGCAAGTTCCGAGCGCACGTTTTATAGCTCCGGTTAAGGTTGCTATATCTATAATATGAGTTGCGCCCAACTCTGCCGCTTCTATAAGCCCGTCTATCAAAACAAGCCTGCCTTCCGCATCGGTGTTCTCAACCATAACGGTTTTTCCGTTTTTGGTTTTAAAAATATCTCCCGGCAGCATTGCGTTTTCTCCGGGGCGATTTTCCGCCAAACAGAGAATCGCATCCACCCTTATTGGGAGTTTAAGCTCTGCTATAACTTGAATGGCAGCCAGCACTATTGCAGCACCGGACATATCGCATTTCATTTCGTGCATTTTGTCTTGAGGCTTAAGGCTTATTCCGCCGGTGTCAAAAGTTATACCCTTGCCCACAAGGGCCAAACTGACCAAATTTAAATGCTTAGGTTTATAGCTGAGAGTAACCATAGCAGGTTCGTTTTTGCTGCCTCGTCCGACTGTTAAAATTCCATTATAGCCATCTCTCTCCAATTCCCTGCTCCTCCGTATTTTTATGGCAAGTCCGTGTTTTTGAGCTATGCTTTGGGCTATGTTTACCATAATTTCGGGGGTTAAAGAGACACCGGGTTCATTTATAAGATTTTTAGCCAAGTCAATCCCGGAGAATAGAATTTGGAGTGAGCGTCCGTCTATTTCCATATCATCTGCGAATAGGTATTCAATATCCGTTTTTTTGTTTTTTTTGCTCTTATATTTGTCAAAGGCGTAGCTTGCATGGCAAAGCCCTTGCAAAATAGCGTTTCTCTTTTTTTCCGAGTCTTCTTTTAACGGAGGTATTAGCAAGGTTTTAACGGAATTATTTTCCGCCCATTTAGCCAAACGGTAACCCGCCATGCGCAGATGGTCCAGTAAATCCAAGCCTGCCTCTTTTCCGGTATCGACAAAGAGAACCGGATGCGAATATTCGTTGTTTATTCTTATTATGCGCAGAGCTTCGGACTCGTGCAAAACATGCTCGGAATCTCCTATGAATTGCAGAATTTCCTTGGCATTGCCATTGGTTAAAGCTTCTTTTTTGCGTTTATTGTATAAAAACACAAATACAGGACCATCGCCCCACCAACCGCTGTGTTCCTTAGATGTGGCTGCGCTTCTTTTACGTCCGCTGCGTTCTGAATTAGAAGGCTTCTTTTTCATAAGAGAAAATATAGAAAATGCTGAAAAGACTAAAAGCCTCTGCGTGAAGGTTTAGAGCCTTCCACAGTGCCTGCCCAATCTAGCATGGGTTAGAAAAAGGGGCGCAAATTTTCTATATTACTCATATAAACCCTTAAAAAGGAGTTTCTATGAAATTCGCAATTACTGAAGAAAAAATAAAGATTGATGCTGAACCTTACAGTAAGGTTATAGACCTTGGCAATGGGGTTATGTTTCCTGTTAACAGCGAAAAAGAAGCTGAATTTGTTGAATGGATGATAGAGGAAGCTAAAGCCGGCAGAGCCAGTTTGCCAAAGAGAAGCCCACAGCCCATAGAAAGGCCGACATGGTTAGATACGGAACCGAAAATGAGCAGTGAGGAATTCTGGGCATTTTATGAAAATGAACGAGCTGATAGATTTTAATTATGATATTTTGTCTAAATGCAAAAGCCTTGATGCCATTCATATTGCAACTGCTCTTAGTATAAGTGAAAAATATAACAGAAATGAAATATGCATCTGTTCATTTGACAATAGTATGCTTGTGGTTGCTAAAGAACTTGGGTTTGAGACGAATAAAACATAGCTAAAAACGCACTTTCCCCCTAACCTTTCCACACTTGCACAACGTAAATTTTACAATGCTATTTTTTGTTAAATATCATTTTAATCTTTAATATTTCTAACAACCCTCACATGACGGCTTAATGCGTGAAATAGCTATATTGCTTTTAACAGCAAATGGAAAATTCTCCCTCCGAAAACAACAAACGCATAGCAAAAAACACACTGTTTCTTTACTTCAGGAGCATTCTGCTGCTGCTTGTGGGACTTTACACAAGCAGGGAGGTTTTGGCGCAGTTGGGCGTAAGCGATTTTGGCATTTACAATGTTGTTGGCGGGGTTATTGTTCTGTTCAGTTTTATCCAGAATGCGATGAGCAGCGCAACGAGCAGGTTTTTTACTTTTGATTTGGGGAAGGGCGATTTTGAAGCACTTAAAAAAACTTTCAGTTTGAGTGTTGTTATTCATATTTTTACGGCGTTGCTCATTTTTGTTTTGGGTGAGACGGTTGGCTTGTGGTTTTTGAATACGCAGCTTGTTATACCGGAAGAGAGAATGGGGGCGGCTAATTTTGTTTATCAATTTTCGGTGCTTTCCGCTTGCGTTGGGATTTTGCAGGTGCCTTATATGGTTGCGATAAATGCGCATGAGAGGATGAAAGTGTATGCTTATTTTGGGATTGCGGATGCGGTGTTTAAATTGATGGTTGTGATTTCGTTGGGGTTTGCTTCTGTTGATAAATTGAAGGTTTATTCGGTTTTGCTGTTTGCGGTTTATGTTGTAATGGTTGTTTTTTATCGGGTTTATTGCCATAGGAATTTTCCTGAGACGCATTTTAAGTGGTTTTGGGATAAGAGGATGTTTTTGGAGAGGATGGGGTTTGGGGGGTGGACTACGTTGAGCGGGATTTCTGCAATTGCGGCATTGCAGGGTGTCAATATGCTTTTGAATGTGTTTCATGGGGTTGT
>LIUH01000119.1:0-2447 GCA_001462225.1 Fibrobacteria bacterium GUT31
AAAAGTCCAAAAAATGCGGTTTTTACGTTAAAAACGTCATTTATTTTTTTTCTAAACCCGCTTTTTTGCCTCAATGCAAATTGCAGGAAGGGTTCGAAAAGTGTTTCTACCCACATGCAAAATGGAGGAGCAGTCCAATGAGATTCACCTTAATCCCCAACCAAAAGGAGGTATAAAATGAGCATAGAAAATGCCATTCGTTCAATTATCAAAGATGTAGATAAAAACCACGTCTTTGATACGCATTTCGTCATTAGGCAGTTGATAAAACTCCATTCTGACGAATATCTGAAATTTGCCTGTCACATAAAAGCAGAAACTAACATATCTGCTCTTGTGAATGGGCATATAGGGCAATTGATAAGGGATATGAAAGACTTGGTCGAAAAAATGGACTGGGATTTCTATTCTGAAAGTTTCAACGGAAAAACACATTCCAATGCCGGATGGAGGAAAATATGAAAAAGTTTAACGCTCTTGCAATGGTTGTAGCAGTTTTGGTTTGTCTGTTATCGGCAAAATCGTTTGCACAGTTATACAATTTGGATAGTGCCTTAATGGTAAAAGAATATATGGCTAAAGGTTTTACAAAAGATGAGACTATAGGTCTCGTTTCAGAGGTAAAGGAATTGGCAGAGGAATTGATAAAGGGATATATGCATCAAGGTTATTCCAAAAGCGCCGCCATAAAAATCGTTGAAGAAGATTTTAACTTTAACGAATTTCTTAACGCTCTTTTTGAGGAAGCCGCTGAGAAGGCAGCGTATCAAAAGGCGAGGACGACTCTTGCTTGGCAAAAAGGCGTTTTTAGCAATCCTTTTGTTGACCCAAGAGACAAGAAGACATACGAAACCGTCAAAATAGGCGACCAAACCTGGATGGCTCAAAACCTTGACTATCACGGCGAGGACGGCTATCTTGGCTTATGTTACGGAGATGAACCGAAAAAGAAAATAAAAAAGCCGGAAAATTGCAAAATATTCGGACGGTTATACGATTGGAATGAGGCGATGAAAGCCTGCCCGGAAGGTTGGCATTTGCCAAGCCAAAAGGAATGGCAAACACTTGTGGATTTCGCAGGCGGCGGAAAAGTTGCCGGAAAGAAACTCAAAGCGAAAGCCATATGGACTGAATATGATTTCACCAAAAATAGTCCAAAGTGTGGCACAGGCGGTACGAGCAGTATAGGCAACGTAGGCGGCACTCCAAGCACTCCTAGATGCAGATGGACACGAGAATGCACGGACGACCGTGGACGAGTTACGGTTACAAACTATAATGAGTGTACTACGGATGAATATGGTTTTTCCGCCCTACCGGGCGGCGAGGGAGCCGATAATCGCTATAGAGGTTTGTGGAACTTAGGCAATTGGTGGAGCAGTGATAGGGAATACGCTTTCATACTGGGTTACAACTGAGGAGCCGCCACCATTCTCAGACAAAATGATAAATCCTTGTTCAGTGTACGTTGTATCCAAGGCAAAGCAGAAACCAAAGAAGAAAAGATGAAGAAGATACAAGAAGAAAAAGAACTCTATTGTAAAGAAATAGAAAAGCAATTGGAAAATGCTATGAAAACAAAAGACTATTGGCAGGCAATAGAAATATGCGAAAGCAAAGGCGAAGAATGCTCTAAATGTGAAGAAAGCATAAATTATTAATGCTGTCTATATTCTTAGGAATGTTTGGCGTAGATAGGTTCTACGCTCACACTGGGACAATATTTTCTGGTATGCTAGGTGTTCTAAAGCTTTTTTTGTCCTTAGGTAGTATCCTTAGTGGTGGTGGAAACTTATATGCCATACTTGCTGTTTTGGCCTTGTGGCTTATGGATATTCTTCTTATTATAAAGGATAAATTTCCTATAAAAAAATATATAGATTTGGAAGAATATATAGAAATCACCAAAAAAGAAGAAAGACAAGAAAGACGAAGGCAACGAATTGCAATAGAAAAAGAAAAGCAAAGGCAGCGAATTGCAAATGCCGAATACAAAAGGACATGCAAAGCTTGCGGAAGTGTTTGGCATAGCTCAGTTTCGCAAGAAAACAGCGGGCCTGGAACTCTTGCAAATCGCGGGTGCCTGTTAGGGGCATTAGCTTTGGGTTCGCTTCGCAGTACGGCAGGGGCAATTATAACATTTGATCAATGGAACAGAATTGATGATAAAGAAGCCGCTCACGCAAATTATCTGCATAGCGTAAGGCGTTGCCCAAACTGCGGTTCAAATGCTTATTATCAGGAGGTTGTTTCTTATTAGGAGTAATGGTGCTTTTGTCGGAACCCCGATACCCCCATAATTATAGTTTATTTGAAAACGCTTTTTCCTGCTTTTCAACATAGCCATCTTGGGCAACAGGAAGATTGTCAATTCGTTGTTTTAATAAGGCTTTTTCAATAGGATCAAGCCCCGGTGTTCGCAATATGTTTTGCAGTCTGGTTTTATG
>LIUH01000119.1:2581-11478 GCA_001462225.1 Fibrobacteria bacterium GUT31
GCGATAAAGGCAATGTGATAAGCATCCTTTGCGTAGCCTTTGAAACGGAAATTTTTGTTGTGGGGGAAAATGTTTTCAGATGCTTTATAAGAGGGGTCTTCAACCGTTTTAAGAGCAAGAAAAGCGTCATCAAAACTTTCAATCGCTTTAGTCAAACTGTTGATCGTGTCCTTGTCGGATTTGTCGCAGAGTTGTTTTTCTTGCGTGATGAAAGTGTACTCGACAATTAACAAGGTGAGAGGGTTAGCGGAGATTAGGGCTTCTTTGAAAACGGTCATTGCCACGGCTATACCAGTTTCGTAGTGAATACGGCCTTCACGTTCTTTGCCTGTAATGGCATAAGCCCGGCGGCCATAGTCAATATCAACCATTGCCGCAGTTATTCTAGTTATGAAGCCAGCTGGGTCCAAATTCCGCCTCTGCTTCCGATAAATCCCATCCGCTTTGTATGAGAACATCAGCTCCCATTTTATCCTTAAAAACTTTCGCCAACCAAGAGGGCATAGGAAGCGTTTTCATAAGGCGAAAATAACCTTCTTCATCTCCCGCTTGCCATAATGCCGCCGCCTTGACTCCTATGTCAAGTTTTTCATCAAAAGTCATGGTTTGTTGTTGCTGCATACGTTTCTCCTCAATAGACAATATAGTAAAAATTCGATACCCCCCATAATCATAATTTCTTCTCAACAATAAATCTGGGTCTTTGCTTGGTTTCCAGATAAATTTTACCTATGTATTCGCCCACAATGCCTATAGATAACAGAATCAAACCGCCAATGCTCCAAAGCGAGCAAATCATGCTGGCCCAACCCGGGACAGTGTCATGCATAAAATATTGAACCACAAAGTAAATAATCATGGCCAAGCTCATTATAAAAATTATCACGCCTAGAATGGAAACCATTCTTATGGGTTTTATTGAAAGCGAGGTTATGCCTTCAAAAGCGAATCTCAGCATTTTTCCAAGCGGGTATTTGCTCTCCCCCGCAGTCCTCTCTTTGCGAGCGTAATACGCAATTCCCGTTTTGTATCCGAGCATGGGAACAATGCCGCGTAAAAATAAATTCACCTCTTTATACTCAGCCAAAGCGTTTAGAGCATTTTTGCTCATCAACCTAAAGTCCGCATGATTGTAGATTATGTCTGCACCCAAAAAGTTTATGAATTTGTAAAATATATGCGCCGTTATACGCTTGAAAAGCGAATCCTTATCCCTCTTTGAACGAACTCCGTAAACAATCTCGCAACCGGAGCTGTGCAAATTCAGCATTTCATCAATCACGGAAATATCATCTTGCAAATCCGCATCTATGGAAATGCCGGCATCTGCGAATTCTCTAACCCAAAGCAAACCGCATAAAAGAGCGTTTTGATGCCCCCTGTTCTTTGAAAGTTTTATGCCTGCGAAATGCGAATTTTCCGCGCAAAGATTCTCTATTATTTCCCAAGTAGAATCTGTTGAACCGTCATCCACAAAACATATTTTTGATTCATCGGAAATAACGCCGCCGGCTATCAACCGCCGAACAACGCCGAGCAACTGCTTTGACGCTTCCGGCAAAATATCCTTTTCATTGTAGCAGGGAACAACTATAGCCAAAATCATCGCTAAAATTTCCTCTTTATGTCTTCCAGCGGCATTCTCATAAACACTGCCTCTCCTTTTGGGGTTTCATAAGGATTCTGTAAAGATAGCAAATCGGAAACCATAGCTTTCATATCTTGCGCCGAAAGTTCCATTCCGCCGGGAATAGCCGAACTGTTTGCATAGCAGAGTGCGTTTTTTTTGAACATATCGTTTTCCCTGCTCTCTTTTGCGTTTTCCAAAAAGCCGATTATCGCTTGCCCCGCCGCGCTTATCCGCAAATGCGCAGGAATGCCCCGCACCTGCCAGGTGTTAAAACCAAAATGCTCTATATGAAAACCCAATTTTTTCAGCTCGTTTTTTTGCTCGTCCAAAATAGGCGACAAAACCGCCGGAATTTCAATTATTTCGGGAAATAGAAGCTCTTGGCTGTCCAAGCTCTCGCCGTTTTGCAAGGCTTGCAATGCACGCTCGTAAAGGATTAGCTTGTGCGCCCTGTGCTGGTCTATCATGAGCATGCTCTGCCCTTGCTCGCAGATTATGAAGGATTTGCCTATTTGGAGGCATTCTGTTTGCGGGGAGTTGAGAGTTGAGAGTTGAGAGTTATAAGAGGCGTTTAACGGGATTATGCGGTTATCGGGGAAGAGTTCCTGGGTTGGGGGGTGAAAAGTTGAGAGTTGAGAGTTGAGAGTTGGGAGTTGAGTTGCTATGTATGCCGGTGCGGCTTCTCTTAGCGTATTTGCAATTGAAATGGACGGGTAAGAGATTGCGTTTTGCAGGGCGTTGTGCACAGCGTGGTTTACCGCTGAAAAAACGGCGTTGTCCTTTGAAAAACGAACTTCCCTTTTTGCGGGGTGAACATTCACATCAAAGGTTTCCAAAGGCATGTCCAAAAAAATAACGGATATGGGCGAATAATCGCCATAAGGCGCATAAGCCTGATTTATGGCTTTGGCTATCAAAGCATTGTAAATCGGGCGTTTTTGCAAATAGATATACGGAATATTTCTTTTGCCGGCCTGCAAATCCTCCGGTGCGCTGATAAACCCCCTAACCCTGATGCCGGATTCCTCCCATTCAATCTCCTTTAAGGAGCGGGCAACGGAGGCTCCCAAACAATCCGAAATTCTGGCTTGCAAACTTCCCTCTGCCGCGCAAAACAACAGCCGATTATCCGCTCTGTATTCAAAGCGAACATTTTCGTTTGCCATGGCAAGCCGTATTATGCAGTCCAAAATCCTTGAATTTTCAACGGAATCGTTTTTCAAAAATTCCGCTCGCACAGGAGCGTTGAAAAACAAATCTTTTACGGTAATTACAGTGCCAAGCGGAAGTGCAGCCTCTTCCTTAGACTTTAAAACTCCGCCTTCAAACTCCGCTCTGATTCCACCGGATTCTATAACCAGCTTAGACACAGAAGCTATGGAGCTAAGGGCTTCGCCCCTAAACCCGTTTGTGCTCAATTTGAATAAATCGCTCGCATCCCTTAATTTTGAAGTGGCGTGGCGCAAAACGCTTTTCTCTATGTCTTCCGGTTCTATTCCGCATCCGTTATCCGAGATTTGAATCAAATCCTTGCCGCCTTTTTTCACGGAAATTTTTATTTGCGCAGCCATGGCATCTAAGCTGTTTTCCGCCAATTCCTTTACCGCAGAGGCAGGCCTCTCAATAACCTCCCCCGCCGCTATCTGGTTTACAACGTAATCCGGCAAAAGCTGTATTTGAGGCATCCTATTACCCAACAATCTTTTTTTGTTCGTTATAGATTTTAGTTATGTAGTTTTCCATATATGTAAAATCCGGATTCCCGTTTTCATTCACAGGCAAACGAATAAATTCTTTTTTAATTTTATCGGCAGAACACATATTTGAATAAGTGTATTTTTCGCAAATTTTTTTCAAAATTGTACATAAAAACAATGCGTTTTTCACGTTCAGTTTATCGCAATACAATTTAATAATTGATGAACCTGCGCCGCCACGCCCCAAAAAATCAACAGATTGATAAAAAGTAGAACCATCAACAGGGCTAATGGTTATGCAATTTCCTTTATCTAAAATTTCATTGTCTATAGGTGTTACATATTTTTCTACACCATTATTAAAATTTCCGGACGCAACAAAAGGTACTTCGCCATCATTATAATGATTTATTGACCTTGCATTTGGCCTACCTATTTTGAAAAAATCTACAATAGGAAACAACTGCCATTTTTCGATTTTAATATAATTAGGTGTTTCATTATTTTTAATATGACTGATTAAATTTTTGATGATAGTTGTATTACGGTCTTGTTTAATTATTTGGTTATTGAACAGCACATAATCGAGAATATTCTTTTTAAAAGCCTGCTCGTCTATTTTGTTTTCAAACAATAAATGGGCAAACACGGTTTTCTTAAAATCTTGCTCACTTATTTTGAATAGATTTTCAGGCATTTTGTAACTTAAATTCTTATTCGGATCAAGCCATTGAATACTATTATCGCCGTTTTGTTTATAGATTGCATCTATCCAATAACTTTCAATATCCGCCCACTTATGTTTAATATCTTGTCTGCCTTGGTTTTTGACCGTTTCAAGCCCGTCTTCTTTGATATAACAGGCAAAAATTTGCGCATTGTTTTGCGGCACTCCCGCCTTGAAAATAAACACGCTTGTAGTGGTTCCGCCGAATATTTCATTTGGCAATTTCACGATTTTTGTTAAAGTATGCTTTTGCAATAATTTCTTCGCTTTCGGCAAATTTGCTTCAAGTTTATTATCCGGCATAATAAAGGCGCAAGCCGTTTCACGCTCAACGCTTTCCAATACATTCGCGATAATTTCAAGACAGCCATATTTGTTCTCAAAAGGCGGATTCATTAAAACTTTTGTGATTTTTTTGCTTTGTATCCATTTTTTCGCTTCATTATTTCTGCTATCAAGTTGTTCCAAGTTTGTTTTTCCATCTTTGTGGATTAGGAAATTCGCACAAGCAAGTGCATAGATTTCTCTATCAAACTCAATTCCATAAAGTTGTTTTTGTTTAATCTCTTTTGCTTTATCAGTGCTTATGCCACCTGCATCTTTTACCATATTGCACATTGCTTTAACCAAAAATGCGCCACTGCCACAGGCTGCGTCCAAAACAATGTCGTCTTTATTTATGTTAATAAGTTTGTACATTAAACTTGTAATATGATCCGGCGTAAATACTTGCCCTTGCTCGCTTTTCCCTTTATAACGGTTGAATTCATTAAAAAATATAGCCATAATATCTTCGCCGTTCCAAAAATCACTATTTAGATTATCACTGATTTCCGCTACACAATTAATAAACTCATCAATAGCATTTTGATTTTCGGTCATATTCATTTTTATGGACTCATAGACTTCAAGCAAAATGTTTAATTTTTGATTTATTTTGATAGCATCGGCGAATGATTTGTTAAGTGTTGACTTAATATCAGTATGGAATGTTTCATATTGCATTCCTTTTGAAAAAAACGCACCGTATCTTTTAGCCACCAAAGCACATGCGGTAAAAATCATTCTATGATAAAGATTTTTTATACCGAACTTGAAATGCAAAGTGTTATTGATCTTTGCAGTAAGCGAATAAATTTTTTGCGTATCAATCTTATTTTCAGCAAAAAAACTTAAATAATATTCTTTATTTTTTAATTCGCTCTCTTCTTTCAGAAAACTTCCGTTTTTATAAATCTTTACCGTGTTGCCATTGTATAAAAGCCCTATATGGTTTTTATATTTAGTTTCAATAATTTTCAAGTTTTTTAATAATTCGTCAACATGACATTGTTTTAACTTTGCGCTTTCACTTTTGGCTTCCAATACTATTGCTGGAAAACTTTTCTCATTTGGTAAATACCAGCCATCCGGGCGGGCTTTAATGCCGGCAAAACCGAGTTGATTAAATGATGTTAATTGCCCAACACCACCAATACCGTCAATCTCAATTCCGCTTATTGCGGCTTCGGTATTTTCAAACCCTAATATCCTACCTGCGCTTTCACGCACTTGGTCTTCTGTTTTCGCCATGATATAAAATATATAAATTTTCCGGTTTTAGCCATAGAGCTTGCACTGTAAGGTAGAAATAATTTTCTATCTTCCATAAAAATGAACTTTATTCCGCAAAAAGCGAACCTTGCAGTGCAGGCTCTGTTATGCTTCGCTCTATTCTCGTGCAATCTTGATTTTTGGAGCAAATCTTCTCCCGTTATAGCCGAGGTTGAAAACTCCCGCTTGCATATAAACGAATTAAAGGACACAAAAGAGGATAGCAGCTCCATTTCAAAAGAGGAATGGATTCTCCGCATAGAATCTTGGGTTAACTTTGAAGTTATGTACAGGGAAGCCCTTAAAAGGGGCTTGCACAAGGACTCCGTTACTCAAAAATTGATTAAAAACGCAGAGAAAAAAATTTTGGTGGACAGGCTCAGGCTATCTATGGATAGCACGGTTACGGTGGAATCAGATAATGAATTGCTGGATTTTTACGAAAAAAACAAGGAATTGTTTCGCGTTGACTCTGCCTCTTTCATACCTTTTTCCGAAGTGTCGGAACAAATACGAAGCACAACACTTTCCGAAAAACGCATGAATAGAGAAAAAAAATGGCTCACGGAAACAAAAAATTTATACTCAATAGAAATATATCCGCAGTATTTGGACTCGCTGTAACAAGGGCTGCTTTATGAAAGTGATTATACCCATTGCCGGTTCAGGACTCAGGATGCGCCCTATGACGTTGAACATACCGAAATGCTTGTTGCCAATAGCAGGCAGCACTATCTTAGGGCATATTTTGACAAAGTTGGATAACCTGAGTATTTCGGAATATATATTCGTCGTAGGTTATTTGGGGAGTAGCGTGGAAAGCTACATAAAAACCGAATATCCGCACATCCCGGCAAAATTCGTTTGGCAAAACGAACCGCAAGGGCTGGGTGAAGCCATCAGCTTGTGCGAAAATCTTTTAACCGATAATGAACCCGTGCTCATTATTTTAGGCGACACTTTGTTTGAAGCGGATTTTTCACCGCTGAAATCCCTTTCCGGCAATGTGCTTTATGTTCGGGAAATTGAAAACCCAAAGCGATTTGGCGTTGCGAAAACCGATGAACACGGCAAAGTTGAATTTTTAGTTGAAAAACCGCAGGAATTTGTGAGCAATAAAGCCTTGGTTGGCATTTACGCCATTTCAAACACGCTTGAATTAAAAAATTCGCTAAATCACATAATAAGCAATAATATAAGAACCCGGGGCGAGTTTCAACTCACAGACGCCTTGCAACTCATGCTGAAAAACGGTTGCGAATTTAACACAGCTTCCATAGCCGAGTGGCTTGACTGCGGAACACCGGAAATATTGCTTGAGAGCAACCGTTATCTGCTAAAAACAATTTCTCAAGAAGAATCCTTGGAGGCCAGATTTCCCGATTGCAAATTTGAATACCCCTGCTCCGTAGGCGGCCAAACGGAACTCAGCAATTGCAGCATAGGGCCATTCGCAAACATAGGAAAAAATTGCAAAATAAAAGGAACTGCCATTGAAAACAGCATAATATCAAATGGGAATACCCTTTGCAATTCCTCCATACGCAACTCTATTTTAGGGGAGAATTCGTCTATAAACAATTTTTCCGGCTCGCTCTATACAGGAAGCTACTGTGTTGTTAATCCTAGCTAGCAAAAGCCCTAGAAGGGCACAGATTCTCGAACAGTTGGGGGTGAAATTCCGCGTAGAACCGCCATGCTGCAACGAAGATACCGCAGGCATTCCCATAGAGGGCATTCCAAAAGAACTCGCGGTAAGAAAAGCGCTTGAAGTGGCGGCAAAATTCCAAGATGCATTCGTGCTTGGGAGCGATACCCTTGTTTTTTGCGAAAATACGTCGCTGGGCAAACCGAAAAACGAAGAAGAGGCTTTTGAAATGCTAAAAAAATTGAGAAATAAAACACACAAAGTGATTAGCGGGGTTGCCCTTTGCAAAAAAAACGAGATTTTATACGCAGGCGAAAGCCAAACTGAGGTACGTTTCAGAGATTACTGCGATTTGGAAATTCTAGATTATATATCCGCAATGGAATATGTAGATAAAGCAGGGGCATATGGAGCTCAAGGAAAGGGCGCACGTTTTATTGAATCTATAAACGGGTGTTTTTACAACGTTATGGGCCTCCCAATAGCTTTGACTTTAGAGGCTCTTAACAAAATAAAATGAACGGAGAGGTTATGGCAGAAGAACAAGAGATAAATTTGAATTTAAATTCAAATGAAAATATCGGCGATTATTTGCGCCGTGTACGCGAAGCTCGCGGCTTGGACATAGAACATTTGGCAAAATCCATACGCTTGGGAAAAAATATTCTGCAAGCCATAGAGGATAACCGCTGGAATGAATTCCCGGCGGAAGCCTACTTGCGAAGCTACATTTCGTCTATGTGCGAAAAGCTGTCTGTGGATAAAACAGCCGTGCTTAAGAAATTCTCAATTGACAGCAATTCGCATTTCAGCGTGGAACAAAACATTATCAACGAGCAAAAAAACGAGCCTAAACCCGGCGGCATTGCAAAAGTCTTAATAATAATTATTCTTCTGGTTGCTGCAATTCTGTTTTTTGCCAACAAATTTTTAAGCAGCAGTTGGGAAAATAACTTTGATGAGAAGCCCATTTCGCAAAAAGATAAAGAAGATGCAATAGGCACAACAGGAACTTCGGTTGAAAATAGCATAAACAACGATGCTATTGAACCTGAACCTGTCAACCCCCAGATTCCGCAAACCACAAGAACGCAAGACACACTTCGCTTTGAATGCGATTCAAAACCGAATAGCAGTTGCGGTGCTGTCAGAGTGGTTGGGGATAAAACCGTTTGGTTTTCCAAATCAAGAGAACTCTACATAAACCACAACGATTCAACGCAAGTGATCATATATAATCCGTATCAAACAAGGTTGTTTATAAACAACACTAGAGATGTGTATAACCCTAACGGTTCGGAAAACAACACTTTTGTATTTTACAAAGGAGAGAGAAAACGTTCATTCTACACAAAATTGAGATAAGGACCTTAACCGATGACTCTTTACATGGTTCTGTTTTTTGTAGGCTTTATAATGGCTATAGGTCTGCTCGCATACGCAAGTATGCAGGTAGCGAAGCTGAATGAAAAAGCGGAACAGTTCGGCAAGAACTTGGAGGAACGTTATTCAAAACCATTTACCAAATTAGAAGATATTGAGAAAAAGGAAGGGGAAGAAGCAGGGAAGGAAGCGACTAGTGGAAAGTTGAGAGTTGAGAGT
>LIUH01000119.1:11740-38581 GCA_001462225.1 Fibrobacteria bacterium GUT31
GTTGAGAGTTGAGAGTTGGGAGTTTGGGATGAGAGAGGCTAAAATTTTTAGGAAGACGGCAGAGACCGATATTGAGTTGTATTTGAATTTGGATTCTAAAAAACACGGCGGCATAAAAAGCGGCAGTGCGTTTTTGGACCATATGTTGAATTTATTTCAATCACATGCAGGAATTGAACTTAGCCTTGCCTGCAAAGGCGATACCGAAATAGATTTTCACCACAGCATGGAAGACATAGCCATTGTTCTGGGAAGCGCATTGAGCCAAGCTCTCGGAGATAAAAAAGGCATTGAGCGTTTCGGTTTTTATTTTGCACCGATGGATGAATCGTTGGCCAGAGCAGCCATAGATTTCAGCGGCCGCAGCGCATACGTTTTGCGCGGGAGCTTGCCCTCGAAAATAGGCGAAATGGAATCCAGCCTTTGGGAACATTTTTTTAAAAGCCTTGCGGAAAACGTCAAAATGAATTTGCACATAGAACTGCTTTACGGGCAAGACGGCCACCACTGCATGGAAGCTATTTTCAAAGCATTGGCAAGAGCGGTTGCGATGGCTATAGGCAAAGGAAAAAATTCGGATGAGATTCCGAGCACTAAAGGGATGCTTAATTAAAGTTGAGAGTTGAGAGTTGAAAGTTGAGAGTTACATAAACGTAAAAGTTATAAAGAAACATCCTTTCAAAGGAATGTTATTATGAATAATTCTCAACTAATAAAAATTTCCGAAGACATTCGCAGCACGGGGGGCAGGGCTTTTTTAGTTGGCGGTTTTGCACGGGATTCTTTGCTCGGTATTAATGGTAAAACACGGGATTTTGACATAGAAGTTTATTCTATTAACCAAGAAAAATTGCTGGAAATTCTTTCAAGGCACGGCAAGCCTAATTTAATAGGAAAGGCTTTTGGCGTTATACACCTCTCTAGGCATGGCATTCACTATGATTTTTCCTTCCCCAGAACCGAAAGCAAAATCGGGACCGGACACAGGGCTTTTGATGTTCAAACCGATTCCAATTTGACTTTTGAAGAAGCCGCCCGGCGCAGAGATTTTACGATTAATGCAATGGGCATGGAACTCCCCAATTTGGAACTCATAGACCCATATAACGGCCGCAAAGACTTAGAAGATAAAATTTTAAGGCATGTGAGCGAAGCCTTTGCAGAAGATTCGCTCAGAGTTTTAAGGGGAGTTCAGTTTGCGGCGCGATTTGAGCTTGTGGCGGCAAAAGAAACCGTAGAACTCTGCAAAACTCTTTCTTTGAGCGATTTGTCTAGGGAGAGGATAGAAGAAGAATTTCGCAAGTGGCTGCTGAAGGGTGTTAAACCTTCATTCGGGCTTGATTTTTTTTGCCAAGCCGGATTGCAAAAAATGTTTTTTGAAATAGGGTTTGAAGGCGGTGATTTGGGAAAGATATTGGATTATTTGGCAAAGCACAAGAATGGCTTAAACTCACAAGAAGCGGAAATTATCATGTTCGCAGGGCTTTTATGCCTGCCAAGCGCAAAACCCCTTGATTTTTTGAAAAAATGGATTCCGGTAAATATATTGCTGAAAAAAGTTCCTGCATTGCTAAACTCCCTTCCCTTACTGAACATAAACAGCAAAAGTGATTTGCGCAGATGCGCCTTAAAAGCCGGCGGCTTGAAACTCCCTGCCATGCTGAAAAGCGGGATTCAAAACGATTCGGAAATTTACAGCGAAGCGCAAAAAATAGGTAGCGAAATGGGAATTTGGGAAAAATCTCCTGAGCCGTTCATCACAGGCCAAATATTACTGGATATGGGGTTTAAGCCGGGTCCCAAGTTCGGCGAAATAATCAAGCTGGTTTTTGAGATGCAACTAAAAGGAGAGGTGAGGAACAAAGAGGAGGCTATTTTCTACATTAATGAAAAATGCGCCGATCCTTTTTCCTAATTCTTTTTCTGCTCGCTTTGTCTTTTGCAGACGAGGCTGATAAACGTGCCGATTTGCTAGGCACAGTGCAGGTTTCAAGGGTGCATTCGCTGGACAATGCCAAAGGCAGTTACAAAAGCCCGCGCAGAGCCATGTTCATGTCTTTGCTTGTGCCGGGTTCGGGGCAGTTTTACGTTGGCGGCCAGCCGCGTTACATAAGAGGGGCATTTTATTTAGCAGAAGAGTTAGCCCTAATAACCGGTTTATACTACCACTCCGTGTATAAATACGATAAGCAGGTGGAAAAATACCAAAAATTTGCAGACACGTATTTTGATATTGAGAAATATGAAAGTGCTATGAACAGTTTTCATCCTTACGACATGGATAAATTCCAACGCAACTATGGCTCCGAAAGAGAAAATTACTGCAAAGCTATTTATGGCGGCAGCGATAGCAGATGCGTTTCTTTTGAAAACGGTTATGATTTTTACAAAAGCAACTATGGAAAAGTGGTGCAATTAGCCGATCCTTCTGCATATTACAGGACTATTGCAAGCGTAAATTTTGTGCTCGGCTGGCAAGACGCAGTACCGGATCCCAACATAACGGCTCACCTAAAGTTGGATAATCCCGACTATAAACAGCTTGGAACCTCAAGAAATTACGACAGCTATCTTTCCATGCGAAAAAAGGCAACCGATTTGGCAGATAGGCAAGCTATTTTTTTGGGTGCAATAATTTTGAATCACATAGTTTCCGCCATAGATGCCACGCTCTCCGCAAAAGCGCACAATAACAGCCTTTACGAGGAAAAAGTTTCTTTTTTAGACGGAATCAGGCTGGAAAGCGATTTGCATCTCGGTGAAAATTTCAGAACAGGCGCAGCGGTGGTGTATCTTTTTTAGTTGAGAGTGGAGAGTGGAGAGTTATTTAAACATAAAAGCTTTATTTTCCGGATTGAAGTCACTCTCAACTCTCAACTCTCAACTCTCAATTATTCTAATCCTAATCTCCGCACTCTACTCCCACTCCCAAACCGTCATTTCCGTTGATGAAAACGCATCGCGCAATAGAGATAAAAGTTTGGTTTTGTCTATGGCTGCTTCTGCTGTGCTGCCGGGGACGGGGCATTTTTATTTGGGAGAAGATTCAAAAGCCGCTACGTTTTTTTGGATAGATGCCGCCTTATGGGTTGCCGCAGGTACAACTTGGCTTTACAGTGACAATCAGTTGGAAAATGCAAGGGGCTATGCGGTAAAGTATGCCGGCGCAGAAGGCGCCCCGAAAGACATCGATTTTCTGAGCCTTATGGGAAACTACAGAAGCAGGGGCGGTTCCCTATACCAAAACTCAAGCCCGGATAACAACGAAGACTATAACCAAGCCATGATAAGAGCCGGGCTTGCGATAGATCATGAATATCCTTATGGATACGGCTACATTTGGGATTGGGGTTCAAGCGACAATCCCGAAACAACTGCGAGGATGAAAAAGTACAACGAAATGTTAAAACGCCATCGCATTGCAAAAATCGCATTTCAAGTTTCGTTGGGTGCAATGGCTTTGAACAGAGTTTGGGCAACTCTTGATGCAATGCGAATTTATAGGCGAACATCGGCGAATTTTTCGCAACTGCAAATCACGCCGTTTGCAACACCCGAACATTCCGGAATTTTTGTGAATTATGGATTCTAAAATACTATCCATGCGTAATTTATCTGTGGCTTTTGGCAATGTTCGGGTTACGGACAGGGTTTCTTTTGATATTTCAAATGGGGAGATTTTTGCTCTTATGGGGGAATCCGGTTGCGGAAAAAGCGTAACCGCTATGGCAATTCCGAGATTGCTCCCCTATCCCAGCGCAAAGATTGCAAGCGGAGAAATTATTTTTGAGGGTAAAAATCTTTTGGAACTATCTGCAAAAGATATGTATGAAATAAGAGGAAAGCGAATAGGCTGTGTTTTTCAAGAACCTATGCAAGCCTTGAATCCCGTTGTGAGCATAGGAGTGCAACTTTTGGAATCCGTGCGTTTTATGCCAAAAGAAGATAAGCTAAAAAGAATAAAAGAGCTTATGGCAAAAGCCGAATTAAAAGACCCTGAACGTATTTTGAAAAGCTACCCGCACGAGATGAGCGGCGGTATGCTGCAAAGAATTGTTATTTGCATAGCTTTGGCACCTAAGCCTTCGCTTGTAATTGCGGACGAGCCAACCACCGCACTTGACGCAAACATACAAACCGCAGTAATGGATACGCTGAAAAATCTGTGCAAAAGCGAAAACGCAGCCATGCTTTTAATAACGCACAATGCCCACTTAGCCGCAAAATACGCAAACAAAATAGCGGTAATGTACGCAGGCCGAATAGCCGAGTGCGGCAAAGCGGACGATATATTCGAGCATCCGAAGCACCCATACACAAAAGCCCTGCTAAACGTTGTCCCTGCAAAAGGAAAAACCTTAGCCGATTTAAAACCCATTCCGGGCACCGTTTTAAGTCCAAAAGATTTTGACGATGGCTGCAGGTTTAGATTTAGATGTGAATTTGCGAAGGAGGAATGCAAGAAATTAGGGTATGGGGTATTGGGTATGGGGTATGGGGAAAATGAACATAGAAGTTCTTGTATTTTCTAAATTATAAATTATGAATTTTCCTATACCCAAGCATTCAAAGCTGCATATCTTATGATACTCAACGTCCAAAATCTCTCCGTTACATTTCGTTCAAAGGGCGGGGTTGTTCAGCCTTTGAAAAATATTTGCTTTTCCCTTGATTCCGGCGAGATTTTGGGGCTTGCCGGAGAATCCGGAAGCGGCAAGAGCACCATTGCAAATGCGTTGGTTGGGCTTGTTCCTTGGGATCCGGGCGGGAGCTATGAACTTTTTGGGGAGAAGGTAAATCCTTATAAAAAAAAATCTTTTGCTTTTGTTCGCCGCAAGGTGCAAATGGCTTTTCAAGATCCTTATTCTTCGCTAAATCCGAGGAACACCATATTTGAAATTGTGGCAACTCCCCTGCTTGCAAATGGAATTTCCGGAGCCAATGCCGCAGAAAAAACAAAAAAAATGCTGGATTTGGTTGGGCTTGCGAGTGCCGATTTGAACAAATTTCCTCACGCTTTTTCCGGTGGGCAAAGGCAACGCATAGGGCTGGCACGTGCCCTTGTGCTTGAACCCAAGATTTTAATTTGCGATGAGATAACCTCCGCGCTTGATGTAAGTGTGCAAGCTCAAATTCTGCATCTGTTAAACGACCTGCGAAAGGAATTAAATCTTTCAATGATTTTCATCTCTCACGACGTTGCTGTTATGGAAATTATTGCGGATAAAATTTTGAGGTTGAAATAATTCCCAAATTTTCTATATTACCAATGTGAAACAGCCCGACCCAATTCGCAAAATTTTGCAAGCTTTGTATTGGTTGCAAAGCAAGGCTACCGAGAATCCGAGCCGCTATAGCAAAGTGTATTTGTTGAAAATGATGTATTTTGCGGATAGATGGCATTTTCGCCATTTTGGATTTATGGCCTCGGAAGATACGTACTATGCGATGAAACTTGGCCCCGTGGCTTCTACCACATTTGACATACTGAAAAAGAAATTGGACGGCGATTATTTGTCCGATATTGAAGAAATTAGCGAAAATGAAGTCCTTGTAAAAAAGCAAGACGAAGATGAGTTGTCAGAAAGTTTCAAGGAATCCCTTGCGTTTGCATTTAGAGAGTTTGGATTCTACGAATGGCTGGTTTTGAGCGAGATTTCGCATTGCTATCCGGAATGGAAAAAGCATGAAGCAAAGCTCGAAAGCAGCCGAAGAATATTCATGGATGACAGAGATTTTTTCAATGATCCCGAAGACGAATCGTGCCTCGCAAAGTTTGGCAAAAAAGCAGATCCATTTAAAGAAGACCAAAAGTTCTTGGAATTGATGAAGGAAGATTTTGATGCAAATTTCGTTCCCGCCTAATTTGTTAAGTATTGAGAAATGGAAAGCTTTCAAAGGAAAATACCCCCCAGGTTCCAACGTTGAGCATAGAATAATAATCGTCTATAAGCACGATGGAAATTTGAAATATTTTTACGTGACATCAAAAGTTGAAACGGCTCGTAGCTTGGCGATGCATGATAAAGGCTCATTAGTGGATAAGATAGACGGCAGCGATTGGGATGCCCTTGACAAAGAATCGTGCATTCAATGCGACAAAAAGCATTTGCACAACACCAGCGAAGAAGAATTGAGGAAAGCTTACAAAGAAGGCGGAATAAAAGTACTGGGTGAAATTCCGGAAAAAATCAAGAAATTAATCATTTCAGCCGTTTGTGCTTCAATAACTTTTTCAGACATAGAAAAGATGTTATACACCGTTTAAATTACTCCCATCTAAAAAAATCCCAAATACGACTGCACCCTCTGTGCCTGTTTTTGCCGGTTTGCGAGCGGGCTGAAAATGCATTCCCTGAAATTTTTGACTATGCGCTTGCCAACTGTGGTTCTATTGGGATAGATGTATGCACCCAAGAAGGCAAAGCCTTTATCTGCCGGCTGAAGCCTGATTTTTTTCGGATGCAAAGCGAGTTTCAATTTGTTTTGCAGAAATTTACGTATGCCGGAAATTGAGTTCAGCAGAACTTGCTTGTCGCTGTGGATTAAAACCATGTCGTCAACATACCTGCCGTAGCATTTTATTTTCAAATCCCTTTTTATGAAATGGTCTAAAGGATTTAGATATACATTCGCAAAAATCTGGCTTGTAAGGTTTCCTATTGGCAAGCCGCAGTCAGGAGCGGAATGCATCAAGGATTTGTCCGGTGGTAAATCGCTCCAGGCGGATTTTGGGCTTTTGAAAAGGGAGTTTTTCAAGGGGTTGTTGAATACTATTCTGCGGATTAGGAATTCGGACAAGTCGCAAATTTCACCGTGTAATCCTTTGATTATCAAATCAAATAAGATGCTTCGGTTTATCGCCATGAAAAATCCTTGTATGTCCAGACGAAGGACCCATGGCATGGATGTTGATTTCAAAAATTTTTGTGCCCTTTCTATGCCGAACAATGTTCCTTTGCCTACCCTGCAACTGTAGGAATCGTAAATAAATTTTTTGTCTAAAATAGGGTAAATTCTGTTGTAAATGAAATGGTGAATTACCCTGTCTCTGAAATCCGCTGCTATGACTTCACGTTTTACAGGCAGCTCGTTTATAAAGCATATCCCCGGCCTGAGTTCATAAGTGCGGGTTTCAAGTTCATTGCAAAGAGAGAGCAATTCGACTTCCAAATTTCGCTCAAATTTCAACTGGTTTATTGTGTTTCGTTTGTGTTTGCGGGCATCTAGGTAGGCTTTGTGCAGTTCTGAAAAAATAGGGGGTTGTAGGGGCGTTGCGCGCAACGCCCTTACTTCCCCGTCACAGTCCTTGAGACAACGAACGGAGAACAAGTAAGACTTATTGTTGTTGTTCCTGTTCACGTTGCTGTTGTTGTAGTTCATGTTCCGGTTCCAAGCGTTGTTGCTATTGTTCTCCGTGGAACTCCACCAGTTGCCGTTGTTGCCGACATTGTTGAAATTGCCATCGGAGTTGCCGTTGCCACCCGGGAGGGCCGAAACATAAGCGGAAGCTTTTTGCAAGCCGATAAGAGGTTCTAAAAGAAAATCTCATTGGCTATTCCTATTGCTCGCCGGTTGCCCGGTTGTGAGCGTTCCGCTGGACTGTTTTTGGGTCGCTCCTGCAATCCTGGGATTGGCATTGCAGAATTCCGCCCTAAGTAAATTTAGTAAAGTCTCAATTTGATTGTTTAGAAACCCCCATTGTTTTATGCCTATTTGGTGCAAATCTTTAAGTAATCTAATATCTATGCGAAGTTTATGAACCTTTGCGGCACAATCCGCAAGTAGGGGCGTTGCGTGCAACGCCCCTACTTGCCCCACATTGTTTGCCATTAAGTGCAGGTTTTCCACTATGTCCGTAGTGCAGTCCCTTACCCTGGCTCCGAGTTCGTAGCGAAATTCCCTAGGCATTTTCACCGTTGCCCTGTGGATATGCAAGCATAAATCGTAGGCAACCTTATAGGCCGGCAAAATGCTGTCTTTGGCATTTTTTATAAGCGGGAAATCCGGCTCTGCAGGCGGCGGCTTTTTTTTAACTATTCCTGCCCACCATTCTTCGTAACCGGTTGTTTGAGGAACGCTACTGATTATTATGTGGTCTATGGATTTTTGTTCAAATGCCCAGCCTTTGGATTTTGCAATTTTTTCAATTTCGGCAAGGGCGTTTTTAGGAAAGCCAAGCCAAGCAACTTCTTGGGAAACTTTTTGAACAAATCTTTTGTGAACCTGATAGTTTTTTATGTGTGTTGCAAATAGAAATGCGCTTCTGTTCCACGCTTGCCAAAACAAGCGGTCGCGAACAAGGTTTATGCGGTTTTCGCCGCTTTCTTCTATTGCAAGTATGTTTTCCGTCTTCATAAAAAAACCATCCAAAAAAAATCCCAAATCTACGCCCCAACTCTAAGCCATAAATAAACGCTCACAGCCCGAAGTTGCGCCCATTGCTTCGCTATGGGCGGCGTGGAATGCTTGCTTCGCCAGCACTCCACGCTTAGTCCTGGAGGCAACGAACTGAGAACAAGCCGGACTTACTGTTGTAGTTCCTGCTCACATAGCTGTAGTAGTAGTACATGTTCCGGTTCCAAGCGCCGTAGCTATTGTACTCCGTGGCACTCCACCAGAAGCCGTAGCTGCCGACATTGAAGAAATTGCCATCCGAGTAGCCGTAGCCGCCCGGGAGAGCCGAAAATCCGTAAGTGTCCTCGCACAAGTAAGAACTGCCGGAACCAGAAGGACCGCAACTACTCCAGCCTGTTGTTGACTTCAATTTTGTTCCCGCTGTACTGCTACCGCCAACCGCTGTCTCCAGTGCCGTCCACTCTGCATCGCTGGGAATGTGCCAACCAGAAGGGCAAATGCCCTGATGTCTTATATCGCTTCCGTTCCAATTGGAATTATTGTAACTTGCATTTATATCCATTGTCGTAGCCCAATTGTACAAACGACCGTAGGTGACGCAATTGTCAGGGTTGTTATTATAGCATACATCAGTAGCATTATCTGGCACATCGTAATTCAAATTCTCTGCCATCCAAATTTGAGCATTTACGCCTGTGCCAATAGGCACATACGTATATATTTTGCCATCTCGTTCATCGCAAAACTGATTTGGCCCATCTACAAATCCTTGGCACAAACTCTCATGCACCGTCAGCATGGGGCATGATAGCTGCACTAGCTGTGAATTTGTACAAGTTACGTTTGTTGATACGCTATATGTACCAACATCTACTATGCCGTCTGTAGGCCATGGTGAATATTGCGTGCTGGAATAAGCCGAAACAGGTAATGCACCGTCTGCACCGCAACGCCCATAAGAGTTGCTCAACGAAATTCCACTCGGTTTTGCTCCATTTGCAACAGAAGTTGGATTCTTATTCCAAGTACAAGTTCCACTCAATGTCGGATTCGGAACAACAACTGCTGCGGCAGTTTGCAATACTTGCCCAGATAATCTACACCTTGCCTTCACATCTATATTGGTTACTGATGCACCCGCGGTTACCGTGGGCGTAGTCCAAGACTTTACATATTCAATATCACCGCAGTACTCCGCACCGTCATCGTCAACCAAAACCAAATCTTCATTCCATGCCGGCGTATCCCCTCCAAAGAAAACCGTGCCTTGCAGCCCGGTACCCGGACGGCCGTTGCTAAACGCCAAAGTGCCGGTTACATGAGCCGTGGGGGCTTTGGAAATTGTCAAAGGGGTGCAGTCCACGTCCCTGATTCCTGTTGGCTTGCCGCCACCACTGCAGGCTACACGACCCTTGACCGTAGTAAATGAGGCCGAATTCCCGGATGGCTCATCTGGGAATTTAATTGACCTTAGAGCCGCAGAGGGAGCGGAGTATATTGTCGCTCCGAATTGTACCTGAATGGGGAAAGAGCTAAATATATATCGATCGTACTCTGTACCGGATACAGTTAAAATAGAATGCCATACTTCCTTGGAACAATTAACACCTTCCACATCGTCTGCCGGATTCAAAGTTATGTTTACCGAACCACTCTTGCCGGTAACAATCTCTGCTTTATCCCACGCGCAGGTGAACGAGCTAACCGAATACGCGTTAGGATCCACGCTTGAACTGCTGGAAGAGGTTGCGCTACTGGATTGACCTGCGCTGCTGGACTGGCCAGTGCTGCTGGAAGAGCCTCCGGAAGAAGAACCGCCAGACGAAGAACCACCGGAGCTGCTGTTCCCGCCACCGCCGGAAGAAGAACTATAAGGGCAAGTATCGCTCACCACTCCGTCGCCCGGACAAGAGACAAAAGAACCGGGGTAACACAGCCCCGTTGAGTAAACGCAGTAATTCTGCACCGGAGACGAAGCGCTACTAGGCGCAGGCAGATATGCGTAATTAACCCCGTTCTCATCATTAGGATTGTCGCGCTCAAATTGCGTACAGCCTAAAAGCAAAAATGCAATGCTTAACGAGACAATGCGAAGAAATTTATAACCTAAAACCATATATGAACTCCTATTCCAGCCGCCAAAAATAAACTACCCAACACATAAGAAACATTTCTCGCCGTTCTGGCATCGTCAGCTTTCTGCCAAGCTTTATCAATATCCGCTTGCCAGCTCAACTGCTTGTAATTCGCATAACTGTCCTTAGCCTCCAAATCCTTTGTATAGCCATAGCCCATGACCGCCAGCCCAATAATATCAAGAGCCAAAGCTGCCCAAAAACTGCCGCCTGCGGTTTTATCAAACTCGGTCACATCCAAACTCTCAATATCCGCTCCTGCTTCTGCACACCCAGTAAAAATTGCGTCAGGCTTTGGACGGGCTCCCTGCCCGGCAATATTAAAAGGATAGAGCTTGCCTCTCTCTATGTCAACAGAAACAAGCATATCTTCGTAGCATTCATGAGTGAGTTTCAAATTGTATCTGCCGGGCTTAAGATTGCTCTCGTAAGAAGAAAGCTCCCTGCCATTCACATACAATGTCCATTTCTCATCCTTGCCTATGCCTCTCACATAAGAAGGGTTTACCCTCAATGTCCCGTAATTCGGGAGAAGTTTAAAATCTATTCGCTGATTGTTTTTTGATACAAAAACCGTTGTGTCTTTGGTTTCGTGCATATTTAAGTCTGCGGTTACCTTTACATTGCCTTTTGCAAATCTTGCGCCGCAGGGTGTTTGACGGCAACCCGGATATGATTCCCCGCCAAAGCTGAGAGAAGCCCCCGAAGGCTGGCTCGCAAAATACACACTGTATGTTACCGGCTTCAATTTTATGGTCACAAGCTGGTTTGGCATTGTGATGACAAGGTTTGTGTCCGCCGTTTCATAATCTGCCAGCACCGCAGAGAGCTTGAAACGATTTTCGTAAAGAGAAATTGCGCAGGGTGTTTTAGAGCAGCCTTGGTAAGGCATCCCGTTCACCTCCAAAACCGCTCCTGCCGGCTCAGTTGCTATCTGAGCAACAACGCTTCCGCCTGCGGCAGGGGCAACAGGAACCGGCATCTGAGCCGCAGCGGGTTCCGCAACTATTTTTTTGAAGGCAACCGGAACTTTTTTATCTATCATAGCAAGCATTGCGGCGAAATCTTTCACCGGGTCGTTGAACTGGTCTATGGTTCCAGCCTCGCTCTCGCCCTTCAAGGTGCCATACAACTCAAATTTCAGATACAACTGCCTGTTCACGTTCAAAACCTCGCACCTGGCCCCGAAATCAGCCTGGACTCGCGCCACCAAATCCCCTACGCAAGAACCCTCTTTGCATGCCAAATAAAGCCCTTCTTCACCGAGCCGCTCCTTCACCACATCCTGCTTCAGCAAATTGAAATCCTTCAAAGGCAGGATATTGGGTATTATGCTTCGCACTTTGTCCGTCAAAAGGTCCAGCTCTCTTGGGCTGAGTTTTGCCTCAGGGTCGGCTATTGAGGGCAGCACCACCACGCTTTGCCTCTGCGCCATTGCAAAAGAGGCCGCAAGCAGGAAAAAAATAAAGATGTTTTTCATAAATCACTCCATAAAACTTTCGGGAAATCTCTCCCGGCTTCCGTGAATACGCTGAGAACGCGCAAATTCGAATCCATGACCACAATCACAGGCAGGGAAATTTGGGACGCGTTTTTTTCAATAATGCCAAAATTCTTGAGCAAATTCGCATTTTGGTCAAAGTAAAAAGGAAATGCGCTTCCGGCATTTCCTTTCACAAAATCGCCTACTTTTTTGCCTTCCCTTATTATCTTCTCGCCGACATTTATCAAATACACCTGCACACCGTTATCTTCCAGCTTCGCCGCGTTCCTTTGCAAAAGAACAAATTCCTCCCTGCAATTAACGCACCAAGTGGCAAAGAAAGAAAGGACAATTCGCCTTGCCCCGCTTTTTTGGGCTTCCGCTTTCAGGCTATTTCTGGTAAGCTCGGTCTCATTGTCAATGCCCAGCGCAAAAAAATTCGGCACCATGCTTCCCTGCAATTCCTCAGGCAGCGGAGCGAGTTTTTTAGACAGCCCGGTGGCGGCAAAGGATAAGGTAAATGTTATTAACACATAGGCGGGCGTTGCACGCAACGCCCCTACATTCATTCGCATTGCGGCCTCCATTGCTTGATTTCACGCTCCCATTCGTTCCAAAATATTTCATCTCCCAATTTCTCATGCAACCTTTCCAAAGCCACTTCCTCTCTTTTTTGGAAGCTATCGATATTCGGGCTTTCCAAAATCCGGTATTCCTCGCCGCTGCACGAGGCCAAGAGCAAAGAGGGCTTGTGAGAGCACTTGAATATGCCGGCATACTCGCATTTATGCCCGGTATTCTTGTATGCAAGCGAAATTCCGCCGCCTTTGCAGACTGATTTTTCCAGCTTCAGGTTTTTGGATAGCTTCAAAAAAGCAAGACCCGAATAGACGTCTTCTGTCTCCGGGGACCAGTGCAGCTTGGCGGTTTGGCAATAGCTCAAATATCCGTCTCTCGCTTTGGCGTAAAGCGCGCTCACGGCTTCAAAAGGTGCCGCTTGCTCCTTGTCTAGACCTTCAATTATGGACTGGAGCCTTGCGAACTCGTTCCACAACGGCTGCGCTTTTTGCCATGCCTCGCTTTTGAGCTTCGGGTGCTTTGCCTCAATCACAGCGTTGGCGGAAAACTCAAGCGAATCCGCCACGGGCCTCAGACGGGTGGCAAAACCTTTCGCCGCATTGGCACGGCTCATGCAAACGGTAGCTTTGTATTCGCCGTCAATGCGTTCCAAGCGCAATATGCGGGCATCATGGGCGTTGAGCAATGAGGATTCTTCCTCTATTCTGGACGTATAACGGGTATTCAAATCCTCTTTGCCGCCGGAAACACGCTGCGTTTGAGTGTGCTTGCTGGAGACTTTGATTGACGAATACACCTGCGGGGCAAGCGATGCGCGAGCGGAAGCCAATGCCTCCGACTCGCTTTCGCCGGTGCCAAAGCCGCGAAATTCTGCGGGGCCGCAGTCCGCAAAGGCAATGGCGCAAGCCAGCATAAAGGGCAGAAAAAACTTGCTCATAGAAGTCTAGTTGCCCGGCGCAGGCTCTTGTTCAAGGATGCGTTCAACATTGGCGTTGAGGTTGAGCGTACGCTGTATCTGCGCAAGTTCTTGGCTGGAACGGAGCTTTTGCTTCGCAAGCTCCAATGCCGCATCACGTGAAGAGGTCACCAGCGTATAAACGGTGTACTTCTTTTCCTCCTTGTTGTACATGGTACGCACTTTCTGGGCACGGATATCCGTTATTTCACCGCCTACGCTCGCAATGGCACGCATGGCGGCTCCTTCAAGCGCATTGCCGTCGGGGTCGTTCATGCCGAATGTCTTGGCACGGGCATTGATGGCGGTCTGGACGGAGGCCGCCAGATTCTCACGTGCCTGGATGCTGGCTATCTGAGAGGCCATGGACTCCGAATTGGAAGTGCCCTGGCCTATGCCGCAGTAGCTTTTTTCTATATGCTCCTTATTGCAGAGCTCCTGCAACTCGTTGCGTATGGAAATCACTTCCTGATCGCCTTTTACATCTGCTACCGTTTTGGGACCGGAGCAACTGGTGAATGCTATGGCAAGCGAAACGCCTGCCGTGAATAGAACATATTGACCTTTGTTCATGGTTTTCTCCTATTTTGAGGGGGGAATTTCTGAATTAAAATCCGAGTTGCAAGATTTTTTGCATCTTGCAATTTGCAATTATTGCCTAATTTTTTGGATTTATGTGTTGGAAAAAATGAAAGACCTAATATATATTTTTTTTGCCGGATGTTAACTTTTATGTCATTGTTTTGTAAAAAAGTGCTAGGTTTTGCCTGCACTCCAAGCTCCTTTTGCCGCATTTCGGGTATTATACACCATCATGGGTATAAATATAGAAAAATTTTACGGGCTTGTCAAGGCATTATTAGGAAATTATCGGTTATGCGACTTCCAGCGCATTTTTTGCGACCGTTTTGTTTTTCGCAATTTTAGACCTTGCAACGCCGGCTGTTTGCTGATCGCCCAAGAAAATGCGAATAACGCGGATATTCTCTTTGGCTTCCGGTATTTTCACCTTTTCAAACAAATTCACCCTCTGGTTAGTTGTGCGGAGTTCCTCGCTTAAAAGGCGAAACTGCTCTTCTATAACCCTGCGCTCCAACCTCAGGGAAATCAACTGCTCCAAAGCACGAATGCCCGAATCTATCCATACCTGAGTGTCAAATAAATCCGGAATGTTACGCTCAAAATTTACGCCTTCAAACACCGGAATTGCCACACCGGCAATATTTCCTTCGCTCACGCGAACCTTTGCAACCTTAATGTATTTATCCCACTCAATAGGCTCAGCAAATAGCTTTATCCAATTTTCCATGTCTGCTAAAAGGGCTGCTTCCTCCTTCCTTTTAGCCTCAACCCTCAACTGCAAGCCCCTTATTTCCATTTGAAGCTGCTGTTTTTTCAACTGCAAAGTGGGCAAGTAACGCTGAAACCTCTTTAAGGCATCGCGTTCTGCTTTTAGCGCATTTTTTGTGAGTTTAACCTTAGCCATAGGAGGTAACATAGAAAATATTATTTCTACCTTGTGCCCAGACATGGTAGATGCGGACAAAAACGGCGATGGTTACGCCAAAGCGATAACCGCCGAACAGTTAAAACCTATTGGACAGGAAGAAAGCGGTTTTATATTCAATAGCTTTTTAGAAATACTGCGCCATAATGTAGTTTCCGACAAACCGAATGCGTTCAATAAATTTTTTACACTTTTTCTATGCAAGGTTTATGACGAAAAAACCACCAAACCGAATGAGGAACTGAAGTTTCAGTGGCTTGACGGAAAAGACGATCATGTGTCGTTTCAAATTCGTTTGGCCGACTTGTACAAAGCGGGAATGAAAGAGTTTTTAGGAAAAGAGATTACCGATTTTTCAAATGATGATTTTGAAACCGAATATAAAGACATGGATAGCAAAATCAAGGAGTCTTTGCTTCGCAAAATCAATAAGCTCCGACTTGAGAAAAATAATGAATTTGCCATAAAGGAAGTGTTTGACGAAGCATCGTTTCGTGAAAATGCAAAAATTGTGAAAGAAGTTGTTGAACTCTTGCAGGGCTTTCGTTTGCGTTACAACAAGCGGCAGCAATATCTTTCCGATTTCTTTGAATTGTTGCTCGCAACAGGGCTTAAACAGGAAGCCGGTCAGTTTTTCACACCGATACCGATAGCGCAATTCATTATTAAAAGTTTGCCGATAGATGAATTGGTCGGCAATAATCTATTCCCATATCTAATTGATTATGCGGCCGGCAGCGGGCATTTTCTTACCGAGAGTATGCGCGAGATACAACGCATTATTGATCGAAAAAAACCTAATGATTGCATTTCCGGTACGCATTTTGATTGGGCTACGCAATATATTTACGGCATAGAAAAAGATTATCGCCTTGTAAAAGTAGGCAAAGTGGGTTGCTCTTTGCACGGAAACGGCTTGGCGAATGTGATTCTAAGCGATGGTTTGGCGAGTTTCGATCATTCGGAATATAAGGGGAAGTTACGTCATAGAGATAAAAATTTTCATAAGGAGAATAAACAATTTGATATTTTGATTTCCAACCCGCCGTATTCGGTTTCGGCATTCAAAAACAATGCTACGGAATTTTATAGCAAAGAAGATTTCGAATTGTACGATAGTTTAACGGACAATAGCTCCGAAATAGAATGTCTCTTTGTAGAGCGAGCCAAACAATTGCTCAAAGACGGCGGTATGGCAGGCATTATTTTGCCGAGTTCCATTTTAAGCAACGAAGGTATTTACGTCAAAGCCCGCGAAATTATTTTGCAATACTTTGAGATCATCGCCATTACGGAACTGGGGGGCAATGCTTTTATGGCAACAGGCACAAATACCGTTGTGCTTTTTTTACGTCGCAGGAACAATTACGATTGCCGGAACATTGCAACATATCTGGAAAATTCGTTGAATACTTATCGAGATAATGCCATAAACGGCATTGAAAAACCGATTGCCGAATATATAAATCATGTTTGGAAAAATATCGGCTTTGAAGATTATGCCGCCTTGCTGAAAAAGAATCCGAACAACGCGCTTGCCAACCATGAAATTTATAAAGAATACCGTAAAAAATTAAAAACCAAAACGGAAAAAGATTTTTGGAATATGCTGATTGAAACGGAAAAAGAAAAATTACTGTATTTCATTTTGGCATACCCGCAAAAGATAGTTCTGGTGAAAACCGGCGAGAAAGATGCCGAAAAACGTTTTTTAGGTTACGAATTTTCCAACCGCCGCGGTAACGAAGGCATACATCCGATACAACACGGTAAAAGCATTGAAGAATGCACAAAATTATTCAATGAAAATCATTTTGAAGATGAAACAAAAGCGAGTACATATATTCACAAAGCATTTAACGGCGATCACGATTTTCCGATTCATGAAAGTTTGAAAAATAATATTTCTCGTGCTCGTTTGGTAGATATGTTAATTTTCGACAGAGAAATTTTTGCAAAAAATATTTCTACGGCGATTAAAAAAAAAGTGAAGATTGAGAGTAAATTTCCATTGGTTTCAATAGCAGAAATAATAAACTCAATAGAATCCGGTTCAAGACCTAAAGGAGGAGTTTCCAATATTACGGAAGGAATTTATTCGCTTGGCGGGGAACATATTGATAATAAAAACGGTCATCTGAATTTGACAGCTCCAAAATTTGTACCGCTTAGTTTTTATGAAAACGCGACGAAAGGAAAATTGCAAAAGAATGATGTGCTCATTTGCAAAGACGGCACATTGACCGGAAAAATTGCTATCGTAAGGAATGAATTGGACAATATGAAAGCAATGGTAAACGAGCACGTTTTTATTCTTCGCTGCCGATCTCTTGAAACTCAGAAATATTTATTTCATTATCTGTTTAGCGAAAACGGTCAGATGTTATTAAAAAGCAATATTGTAGGCGCAGCGCAAGGCGGTTTGAACAGCACAAATTTACGAAATATAAAAATCCATCTCCCGCCTAAAGAAATACAAGAAAAAATTGTTGCCGAAATAGAAGTATTGGAAAAGAAAGAGGAAAAAGCGAAAGAAAAGATAGAAAAAGGAAAAGAAAAAATAGCAGAAACGGTTAATAATATTTCCGCAGAGAATAAATGGGAATCTACACAATTAGGAAACATATTGTTTGAAAATGACAAATCTAAAATAAAAGTCGGAACGGCAAAAGACTTAAATACGGGTAGATATCCGTTTTTTACAAGCGGCGAGAATGTTTTGAAATTTAACGAATACTTGATAGACAATCAAAACATTTATTTATCAACGGGCGGCAATGCCGTTGTCAAATTCTATGACGGCAAAGCCGCATATTCAACGGATGCTTTTGCTGTGCGAAGCAATGATGAGAAAAGGGTTAAAACAAAATTTATTTTTATTTTTTTAGAAAGCATTATTTCGATTATAAATAAATTTTACTTTAAAGGAGTCGGATTAAAACACCTGCAAAAACCTGATTTTAGAAAAATCAAGATTCCTCTTCCTCCTCCCTCCGAACAGCAAAAAATTATTTCTAAAGTGGAAAAAATAAAAACGCAAATTGCCGAAGCACAAAAAATTATCGACAAAACGGCCGCATTGAAAGCCGATGCATTGAAAAAACATTTGTACGGAACCTAACCCAGCTTCCTGTAAATAGTGGTTGCTCCGTATCTTTCGGTTGTGAAATCATTGTTCAGATTATACATATTCTCTGCCGAACCTAAAAGCAGGTAGCCGCTGGGGGCGAGTATCTGGTAGAATTGAGAGAGAATTTTTCTTTTGGCATCATCTGAAAAATATATTAGAATATTGCGGCAAAATATAACATCAAAGGAGCCTATTTGCGTAAAAGGATCTTGAATGTTAAAAGATTTAAAATCCACTATCTTACGAATTTTATCATTTATCACATAAAAATCGCCGTCTTTTACAAAATGCTTGTTCCGCATATCTTGAGTTAAACCTCGAGCTACTTCTAAAGGACCGTACTTGCCCTCTATGGCTTTCGATAAAACTTTGGAAGAAATATCCGTGCCCAGAATCCCAAAATCTTCCATAAAAACCAAACCCATGCCCCTCATGTTAACCACATCGGCTATAATCATAGCCATGGAGTAAGGCTCTTGCCCTGTGCTTGCGGCAACACTCCACATAGAGACTTTCGCTCCTCTGCGTGCCCAAGACCGTTCCTTACGTTCCTTAGCGCGATCCAGCATGTCCGGCATTATTTTTTCCCTAAATGCCACGTATGGATGCTCGTCCCTGAAAAACGATGTTTCATTCGTAGTCATGGCATTTAATATTTTTTCGCGAACTAAAAAATTGATTCCTCCAAGGTTTAGCTTATCGGCCAAATCCTGGAAGGAAGCACAACCGAGATCCGGTAAAACCGGGGATAGACGTTGCTCAACCAAATACTGTTTATCATCCCCCAAAACAATTCCGCATATGTCAAAGACATATCTGGTAATGCTTTTATAATCTTGTTGACTCATGTTTGCCATAGAAATTACCTTATCTTTTGCTCATGTTTATACGTTCAACTATTGCTTCCGGAATGCGCATCAGAGGTGCAACTTTATCCAGCAAACCGGTTGCTGCCGCAGCACGAGGCATACCGAACACAACCGAAGTTTCTTCATCTTGCGCAATTAAATAAGCATTCTTGTTTTTTAAATGCGGTAAAGACGGAGTGCCGTCGTTGCCCATGCCCGTTAATATAACTCCGATAAGCGAGTCTTGGGGGTAAGCCTGTGCCGCAGAGCGGAACAAAACATCCACGCTGGGACGGCAACCGTTTTCCGGAGGTGCTTGATTGTTTTCCAAAACATATTCAGCCCCTCTGGTTTTTACAGTCATGTGGCAACCGCCGGGGGCAATATAAACCGTTTTATCTTGAACTACGGTACCCGGCAAACCCTCTATAACTTTGTGATTGCATTTTAAATTAAGGCTATCTGCCAAAGATTTTGTGAAATTTGGGGGCATGTGCTGTACTAATAAAATCGGCAGGGTTGTCATTGTACAAAGTTTCGGAAGCATCTCCGCCAGGGATTTAGGGCCTCCGGTGGAAATTCCTATAACTATTGCCATAACAGGGCTTGTGTGCGCAGAAGGTTTTGCAAGGGTATATGTGAAAGCCAATTCGGGTTTGGCACCTAAAGTTAAACGCGTTGATGTTTGAGCAACCCCCCTGTTTCTGCGGGAAACCCATGCTCCTATTGCTGCATGCAGCATTCGGCTCAAACTTTCTTGGGAGTTGGGAACCTCCGGGGCAGGTTTTGCTATAAAGTCAAATGCTCCGTGCTCAAGGGCTTTTAAGGTGATATCCGAGCCTGTGCGCGTTAATGAGCTTATCATCAATATTTCCGGAACAGCTTTAAGCTCTCTTTTGCTGGCGAATACCTTTTTGAGCGTTTCAAGCCCATCCATTTGAGGCATTTCAACATCCAGAGTCATTAAGTCCACCGCCCGCATTCGCAAAAACTCAATAGCAGCCAAACCGCTATCTACGGTGCCGATAACCTGAACGTCAGGTATGGTGGAAATCATTTTTTCCAATATACTCCGGAATACTCTAGAGTCATCTACTATCAAAATTTTAGCCGGTTCGCCCATTTTCATTTCCCTTTGCTAAGATTAATATAGTAAAGTAAACGCTGATTAACTCGCTTGGGGAGTGGCTAGTAGGGAGTGGGGAGTGGAAAAAACATGAATTTAAGCGTTTTTCTACTCCCTACTCCCCACTCCCTACTCCCTAAAATCAGTTAATCATTACTTACTAAACTTATTTTTATATTACCCATCTATGGGAAAAACGCTTTACGAGAAGGTTTTTGAGAAACATACGGTTGGCAAGCTGCCTTCGGGCCAGGAACAACTCTTTATAGGCTTGCACTTATTGCACGAGGTCACAAGCCCCCAAGCGTTTGCAATGCTCAGAGAAGACGGCTTACCGGTTCTTTACCCAAATCGCTCCTTTGCAACCGTGGATCACATTATACCCACTACGACCGATGAACGCTCAAGGCCGTTAAAAGACCCCGTTGCAGAGGAAATGTTTGCTCGTTTAGAGCAAAATTGCAAGGATTTCGGCATTCGTTTTTTTGGACCGGAAACAGAAGAACAAGGGGTTATTCATATTGTTGGCCCCGAAGAAGGGGTTACCCGGCCCGGAATGACCATAGCTTGCGGTGACAGCCATACGGCAACCCATGGGGCATTCGGCTCCATAGCTTTCGGCATAGGATCATCTCAGGTAGCGGATGTACTTGCAACACAGACTTTGGCTATAAGCCCTTTAAAAATACGCAGAATTAAATTCACAGGGCGTTTAAAAAATGGTGTTTTTCCCAAGGATGCCGCGCTTGCCTATATAAACAAACTCGGAGTTAACGGCGGAGTCGGCTATGCCTATGAATTCACAGGGCCTGTGGTAGAGGCTATGGACATGGAAGGCAGAATGACTTTATGCAATCTAGCCATTGAAGGTGGCGCAAGATCCGGCTACTGCAATCCGGACCAAAAAACATTTGATTTTTTAAAAGACAAACCCTTTGCCCCAAAGGGCGAGGCTTGGGACAAGGCGGTTGAGTACTGGAAAAGCATTGCCAGCGACCCTGATGCCGTTTATGACGATGAAGTTGAAATTAATTGCGATATGCTTGCACCCTTTGTAACCTGGGGAATAACCCCGGAGCAAAGCGTTATGGTAAACGAGAACATTCCGCAAGGTTCCGGTGAGGCCTACGATTACATGGGTTTCAAAGGTGGAACCCCTATAGCCGGAACTCCCATAGACATAGCTTTTGTGGGTAGTTGCACAAACGGAAGGCTAGGCGATTTGAAGGCAGCCGCCGAAATTTTAAAAGGCAAAAAAGTAAACCCAAAGGTAAAATTCTGGGTTGTGCCCGGCTCGCAAAAAATCAAAAAAGAAGCCGAGGCCCTAGGCTTGGACAAAATTTTTACGGAAGCAGGAGCAGAATGGCGCGAAGCGGGCTGTTCACTCTGTTTAGCTATGAATCCGGACAAGTTGCAAGGCAGGCAAATCAGCGCAAGTTCCAGCAACAGGAACTTCAAGGGCAGGCAAGGAAGCCCAACGGGCCGCACTTTGCTGATGAGCCCGGCAATGGTAGCTGCCGCCGCGGTTGAAGGACACGTTGTGGATATAAGAAGTTGAGAGTTGAGAGTGAAGAGTTGAGAGTTAAAAGAATCATAAATAAGAGCTTTTAAATTTGCAAACTCTCAACTATTTTGAACTAGTTGATGCATATTAAAAGGGGAGCGTTTATTACATAGTAATCATGCAGCAGTTGCTGTAGGGTGGTTGTTATGTCCCTTTTAAAAGGTTTGAATTCGGAGCAAAGAGAGGCTGTGCTGCATTCGCATGAAAGCGGCGGGCCTTTGCTCATTTTGGCGGGCGCAGGCTCAGGGAAAACTTCTGTTTTAACCAAGAGAATCCTATACCGGATTGAGCAAGGGGTGGACTCTTCTAAAATTTTAGCACTCACTTTTACGGCAAAAGCGGCAGCGGAAATGGATGAGAGGGTTAAGGAGTTAGCACCTGATTCTAAGGCTCTGCTTTGCACATTTCATTCGCTTGCGCTCAGAATTTTGAAGATGAAAATTTGCGGCATTGAAAATTGGAAAAGGCTTGGGTTTGCCAATGCTCCGCTCCCAAAAGAGCAGTCAAATTTTGAGTGGCAAGATCAGTTGATGGAGCTTGGCCTGAAGGCAGGATCTGTTGACAGGGAAAATCTTTTTTGCCCGGAAATAAAGGTTAAAAAGGAGAAACTGGAAAAATTGACGGCAAGCGTTTTTAAAAACGCAGAGGTTGTGTTTGAAGATTTGATTTGGCTTTCAATCCGTTTGCTATCGGAGTTTAAGGAAGTTCGCGAATACTGCCGAAATTCTTGGAATGAAATTTTGATAGATGAATATCAAGATATAAACCCCTCGCAGTACAGGCTTGTGCGGGCAGTTTTAGGCGAGAGCAAAAACCTATTTGCCGTGGGTGATGATGACCAAGCTATTTACGGATTTCGCGGTGCGGACATAGGCAATATTCTGAGGTTCAAAAAAGATTTCCCAAATTGCAAAGTGCTGAAGCTGGAGTGGAACTATCGCAGCACTGCTAATATTTTGGAAACGGCAAACAGAATTTTCACGGATAAACCTTTGATTTTCAGAAAAAATTTAAGAGCGGGCGCGCTACGCCCATACACCCTTTTCAAAGAAAACAGAAAACCTGAAGTTTGGGTTTCGCAAACGCCGGAAGAGGAAACTTTAAGGCTGGCTTACGAGATAAAGTTTTTGAGAGACGAATATTCAATGAAATGGAGCGATTTTGCATTGCTCTCTCGCTACAACCGCCAATGCGATTATTATGAGCTTGCGCTCAAGGAGTACGGAATTCCGGTTATTGAAGAAAATTCGCCGCCGGATTTTGACGGAGTGCATATAGAAACCATTCATAGTTCAAAGGGTTTGCAATATCCCGTTGTTTTTTACTGCGGGCTTGCGGAACATTTAAGCCCCGGCGATGCGGAGTTAGGTGAAGAAAAACGGCTTTTTTATGTTGGGGTTACAAGAGCAGAAGCGCATTTGTTTTTTTTATATTGCAAGCGTCGGTATTTTAGAGGTAAGCTCAAAAATTTTAAAGTGTCTCGCTTTTTTAAATACTGCCGGGAGAAAAAGTTAAAAAAGGGGAGAAGAATGCCAGTCTCGGTTTTTAGAATTTTTGCTATAATCAAAATTATAGGGTATATGCTTTGGTGTGTTCCCGTTTACTTTTTTAGAAGAATTTTCAAAAGCAATACGGCTGATATTTGGCTGCAAGAAAAATCTTTGCTTTGGGCAAAATTCTGTTCAAAATCTTTGCGAATAGATTTAACCGTAAGCGGGCAGCAAAATTTGGCAAAGGTGGATTGGAGTCGCTCGGTGGTTGTTATTGCGAATCATAATTCCTTTGCGGATATTCCTGTTGTTTTGGCATCTGCGCAGAAGATGTTCGGTTTTTTAGCAAAAGCGGAGTTAGCACGAATTCCGATTTTGTCTTATTGGATGAAGAAGATAGGTTGCGTTTTTATTAAGCGCAAAACAGCGAGCGCGGGACGAAAACTCAAAAGCATGATGAGTGAAATGGCCGCAGAAAAGCCTCCGCAAATTGTGGTTTTTCCGGAGGGAACGCGAAGCAAAACGGGGGAGATGGGCGTTTGGAAAAGCGGAGCTTTCAGAATTGCGGCGGAATTTAAAGCCACAATTTTGCCTATTGCCATAAATGGAACCGCACTCGCTTGGGAAAAAAGGATAAGCTCAAAAACCATTCAAAAAGTGACATCGCAAATTCTAGATCCCTTTGACGTTGCGCAGTGGGAAACGGAAAACGGAAGGCCGGTAGATGTTAAAGAATTGATGGATAGGTTGAGAGGGGCTTTTTTTCTACCTTCCTCCAATGGACAAAAAGCAGAAAATCAATGACTGGGCAAAGTCAAATAAAATTCCGGGCAAAATACAGGCCATTTTCACGGCAGAGCCTGAAGGCGGCGATTGGCGTTATATTTTAAGAGAAGTAAAAGGCAAAAAAAATCTTGGTTGGGAAGGAATCCCAGACGAGCCTTTGCCGGAAAATTTGCAAAAAATAGAAATGCAGCTTGAAAAAGAACACTTGCGTTTTTTTAAAAAACAAATCATGCAGATAATTTTTCGCTCGGACGGCGGCGGTGGTTATGGAGTACTAATACAAGCTACTTTGAACACTCCGGAGCAAAGCCGTGCTTACAAAACTTTTTTGGAATATTTGCAAAGAATGCATCCCGAAATTCTGTGCGCCCACGCAGTTCAAACAAAACCCTTTTTTCCCTTTGACACCTCCAATCCGCCGCCTGCTATGCAATACATTTTGCACAAAGGCTTTGGTTCGGAATACATAAAGCTCGCATCAACCGAATTATGCTTTCACATTTTGGACTGGCTTCCAAAAAGCAAAGGAACATATTTGCGTTTAGGCGAAAAATTGCGGGAATGGTTGCACCCCGTAAAAGACGATCGTTTGCTCTCTTGCCACTGCGGAGCGGCTTTGGAAACCATGTATCTGAATAATAGCTTTAAAGATATTCATTGCCTAGATGTGCGTGAGTGGGCAAAAATGTCTTTTACGCAAAATGTTCAAAGTTTAAAAATAAAGAATGCACGTTTTTATCATAGTAAATTAGACGAAAGCTGGGTTAAAAAATTTTTCGCAGGCGAAATAAACAAAGGCAAATGGACAATCCTATTGAATCCTGCAAGGGGAGAGCTATTGACGCAGCCCTTGACACAGGCTATAGCAAGCGTGAAACCGGAGCGAATTGTGCACATAATCGGCGATTTGGAGAACGCCGCAAAAGAAGCGAACCGCTGGCGAAGCTGCGGCTATGTTTTGAGAAAAACCATGCCTATAGAATGGCATCCGAACATCAGGCGTTTGGAACTTGCTATGCTGTTTGTACCGGACAGAGCGGGGTTGCTGGGGAGGAAGGCGAAAGGAAGTGCGAAAGGGAATGCGAAAGTGGTTAGTGATCAGTGGCAGGTGGCTGGTAGATTTAGGCAGGGATGACAACGGAGATATAGATTAAAAATTTCTATATTAGGTTACAAGCGTAAAGTCTCACAGAGGTATCTTATGAACATTTCTACACAGGCATATCGCGCTACCTGCATCCCCCAAAAGGGAGACCGTGAAGAAAGCCAGCCCGAATACAATGAAGAAACTTTGGCTGCCATGCAAGAAGCCCTAGATATTGTTGATGGAAAAATAAAAACAAAACAGTATTCTACAGTAGAGGAAATGCACGCAGATATTGACGCCGAAGAAGACGAAGATGCTTAAACTTAAAACTACATCCAAATACAGAAATGACGAAAAGCGAATGAAGAGAGCCATTGGAAATCAAGCATAGGGACCATCTTATCTTATCGACAACGATAGGCTTGTATTGACGGCATCTCGTACTGGCTTTCACTCGGATTTGTTTAAGAAATAATTTGCCATATTTCGCCACAAAATCAGAACCCATACCCCAAACCCTATCTTACCCTTACCCACATCTTTGCTATATCATTCCACCCCAAACCTTTGCTTCGCCTCGGCTAGAGGCACCCCGGATTCCAAGAGAGAAAAAAGTGCCTTAATCTTTTCTTGATTTTCAGCTTCTTTTTCCTCCCAGCCTTCTTCTCGGCCTTCCTTCTTAGCACTAATCAGTGCCGCCTGCTGATCGTATTTGTTCATCATAGTTGACCAATACTCCGATTGTTCCTCTGCAGTGAAATTAGTAAATTTGGCTATCGAAAACAAACGCTCAAAAAGCTTTCCGCTGAGTTGCTCGGGCCTTTCCTTGAACTCATGGGCATGGCGAAGGGCGAAAATAAGCCGGTCTCGGAAAGTTTCGCACTCATCCAAAGATTTATTGAATTTCGTAAGCCTAACGAACACAAGGTTTATGAAATTGTACCTGATTTCTGGGTGCTCCTCGTTGGAAAGGGAAAGGTATTGCACTACATCATCGTTGTCCTTTCCAAAATCAAGGTCGAAATCCAGAAAGCTGAGGGTATAAACCGGCGGATAGTCGAAATCCCAGCTCCCGCCTTTTACGCCATTGTTGGCGACAGCCATGCACACATAAAAAAGGGTTCTTTTTATGAAATGCACCTGTCTGCCTATCTGGACTTCCACAATGAACCTGTTTCCCTGGGTATCCTGGCATTTTATGTCAAAAATAGAATCCCTGTTGTGCGCAGCCTGCCCTTTCACATATGGGTTTTTAATGACTACATCCGCTATTGGCTGTTTGAGCTTTTTTTCCAGAAAAGCATTCAGCAGTGCGATGAGCAAGTCTTTGTCTTCCTCGGTTGCGAATGCTTTTTTGAAAGGCAGGTCTAGCGTGAGTTCGGCGTACCCTTCTTGTGGTGCCTGATCTTTTGTTTCCATTTGGAAATCCTCCGTTTTTGTTTTGTTATTGCTTAGACGCATTTCAGAGGAAAAAAAATATGAGTTTGTGCATTTTGCAAACAACTGTTGACGTTTTTCATCAATTTTTTCTAAAAATCCCTTGATTTGTGGGTAAGGGTAAGAAACCCTATACCCCATACCCAAACATTGTGTTAGCCATTATTTCCTACACTTGAACATCATAAAAATCAATATTCCGCCGTGGATGATTTGGCGTGGGCTGGGGGCTGTGGAGTGGCAAGGCAAGGAGTTGAATTATAATGGCAATTTATCAGAATTGTTTTCGTAATATTCAATGGCCTTTTTAACTTCACTTTCTCCGCCAAATATATTGCATGATTTTTGCCATGTTT
>LIUH01000120.1 GCA_001462225.1 Fibrobacteria bacterium GUT31
TGCTCGTCAGATGATGGCGATGGCAGGGGCAATTCGCCCGGCGATGGCGGTTCTGTGTCCCACGGCGGCCAAAGCTACAAAACCGTAAAGATAGGCGACCAGACTTGGATGGCGGAGAATTTGAATTACAACCCCGGCACGGGCAATTCGGTTTGCTATGACAACAGCCCTGCCAACTGCACCAAATACGGTCGCTTGTACGATTGGGAAACGGCTAAAACGGTTTGCCCCAATGGTTGGCATTTGCCCAGCGATGCCGAATGGACAGCATTGATAAATCATGTTGGCGGTGAAAGCACAGCGGGAACCAAATTGAAGGCAAAGAGCGGCTGGGCAGGCAGCGGTTATATAGCGGGCACGGACAATTACGGCTTCTCGGCCCTGCCGGGCGGCCGCAGCTACTCGGATGGCAGTTTCGACGACCTCGACGAATACGTCAGCTGGTGGAGCAGCACGGACTACGACAGCGACCGTGCCTACTTCCGGCGCATAGACTACAACCGCGAGAACGTCACCAGAAACTACCGCAGCAAGGAGTATATGTTCTCTGTGCGTTGCGTGGAAAATGCACCATAGTGGTGCGAACCGGCATGGCAAACCAAAGCGGGGAATAACAAAAGAACCCCGATACCCCCGAGGGAAAGGATTTTCCCGATGGGGCAAATTGTTTTTTCTATTTTAGAAACGAAGCAGGAGAATAAAATGGGTATCTTTTTGGAAAAAATCACACTGGAAAACGGCAGAGATCGATTGCTTGCCAAATGCGGCAATATTCCAGAAAGCCAAATTCGTAAGGTAGATGTAGAAGCAATGCCCGATACAGGAGCGTGGACATTGATAATCAATGAAGAAACACGACAGCAATTAGGACTTGCTACAGTTGACACCGTAAAATCCACCATAGCGAACGGTGTAACCGACCTCTATGACTTGACCGAACCAGTAGAAGTACGCTGGAAAGACCGCCGAACCAGCATAGAAGCAGTCGTTATACCAACCGCAAAGGACATATTACTCGGAGCGATGCCCTTGGAAGGCATGGATTTGTATGTTGATCCCGTAAACAAGCGGCTGGCAGGCGTACACGGCGATAGTCCAATATATGTGACCTATTAGAAACACAGCCCCATTGTAGTGGCAAATGGGGCGGATATATCGGGTAAATCCTAAAAATCGGGGGTATCGGGGTTCGGACAATTTCTATATTACACCAAGGAGGCTCACCCGTGGGAAGTATCCGCAGAAAAATTGTTTATGTTGACGATGTCAATTTTAGTCTGGTATCGGTAAAAAACAGGCTTAAAGAACATTATGAGTTTTATCTTGCGCAATCTGTGGACAGGCTATTTGAAATTCTTGAATATTTTAAACCGGATTTGATATTATTAGACATCAATATGCCCGGGATGAACGGCTATGAAGCCATTAAAAAATTAAAAGCCGATAGCCGCTATGCCGATATACCGGTTATTTTCCTGACGGGCAGAAGCGACAGAGAAAGCGTGGTTGAAGGGATTAGCCTAGGTGCAACCGATTATGTGTCCAGGCCTTTTTCCGATGCGGTGTTAATCGAACGCATAGAACGCGTATTTAATCCTGAGAAGCACAAAGAATCTTTACGGATAAAAAGCGGTAATCGCCCTAAAATTATTCATGTTGATGACGTCAATTACAGCCTGATATCGGTGAAAAGCAGACTCAAAGACCGTTATGAAATTTATCCCGTGCAAACTGCAGCCATATTGTTTAAAACTCTTGAATACATCAAACCCGATTTAATATTATTGGACATCAATATGCCTCTTGTCGATGGCTATGAAATTCTTGAAAAGCTAAAAGTCGATGAGCGTTATGCCGACATACCGGTTATTTTCCTGACGGGCAAAGACAACCGAGAAAGCATGGTTAAAGGTTTTAGCCTTGGTGCATCCGATTATATGTCCAAACCTTTTTCCGATTCGGAGTTAATCAAACGTATTGAATATCAATTGAATTCCAGAAAGAACGAACATTCTCTGCAGAATGACGAATCAAGCGACAAACCGTCTATTCTGGCCGTTGACGGAGATTTCGGCATGTTGAATGCGGTTAGCCATGCGTTGCGCGATGAGTACGATGGTCCGCTTAAAGAGATAATACAAAAAAAATTCTTGCTTTTTTACGCATTGCGCGACAAATATAAAGTGTATATGCTGTCAAAACCGGATGAGGTAAAAGATTTTTTAAAACAAAAAACTCCGAATTTATTCTTGCTGGAGTATAAGGCGTTTATATCGGACGAACTGGATCTCATTTCCATGATACGGGAACTTCCGGAGCATAAAGAAACCCCTATTATCCTTTTAACGTCTGAGAGTTCACTCAACCATTTGAGCTTGGCCATCAACCTTGGGGCCTGCGATTTTATATTGAAACCGTTTAAACCGAAAGAATTGCGTGAAAAAATAGCGAAGCATATACGGGCGTTTTAGATGGTGCAAAGAGAAATTTGAGCTATGCAAAAGTTGATATTTGTTGTGGACGATAATGATGCTAACTTGACCGTGGCCGCATCGGTGCTGGAAGCGGAATATAAGGTGTTGACCATGCCGTCTGCAGAAAAGATGTTTTCGCTTTTGGAAAAAAAGCGTCCGGACATAATTTTGCTGGATATTGAAATGCCGGAGATGAGCGGGTTTGATGCGATGAAACGATTGAAAGCGAGTGATCGGTATTCGGACATACCTATAATATTTCTGAGCGGCAGAACGGATGTTGCCAGTGAAGCCTATGGTATTGAGCTAGGGGCGGTGGATTTTATACAGAAGCCGTTTTCCGAGCCGGTATTGCTGAACCGTATAAAAAAACACCTGAATATAGACGAATTGATCAGAGAGCGTACCAAGCAGCTTGTTGATCGTACGGAGCGTCTTGTGCAGTTGCAAAGCGGCATTGTATTTACTATGGCAGATCTTGTGGAAAACCGCGACAAAAATACCGGTGGCCATATAGATCGCACGGCAGTATATATGAAGATATTAATTGAGGCGATGTTCTTGCGCGGAGTATATGCAGATGAGATGCACGATTGGAATGTAGAATCGGTAGCTTCCTCAGCGCGTTTGCATGACTTGGGGAAAATTGCTATTCCCGATTCCATTTTAAACAAGCCCGGTATGTTGACGGAAGAAGAATTTCAGACGATGAAAACGCACTCAAAGGAAGGTGAACGCATTATTGAAAAAGCAATTCAGCGGACCGGAGATGCGGAATTTTTGTATAACGCCAAGATGATAGCCGCTTATCATCATGAGCGCTTTGACGGCACGGGCTATCCGTACGGGTTGATGGGAACCGAGATTCCGCTTTTGGGGCGCATAATGGCTATCATAGACGTATATGACGCCCTTGTTTCCGAGCGGTCTTACAAGAAAAACCTCACTCATGAAGAAGCGGTTGACATCATTATGAAAGAGTCCGGCAAGCATTTTGACCCCCTTATCGCAAATGTTTTTAACGAAGTAAGCGGAAAGATAATGGCAGCAAGTGCCAATTTTTGAACAATTTTTATCTTCTTTGTCAAAAAATTATATATATTACAACTATGAAGTATAGCTTGCTATTGGCGATTCTCGCGTTGTTTGTATTTGCATGTGGGGAGGTTGGAGAGACGTCTTCTCCTGATGATTCTCCATCTTCAGGAAGCGGTCCTACTAGTTCTCAGTCAGGGGGAAGCAGCTCCGGCGGAAACAGTAGCTCCGGTGGCGGAAACAGCAGCTCTAGCGGCGGCGGAAACAGCAGTTCCGGCGGAGAACCGGTTTGCGAGGGGGTTTACTGTTGCAATGGAGCATCATACAACAATGAAATAAGTTTCTGCTATGAAGAGCAACTTTATCCGAAATGCAATAGCAAAGATTATAATCCTTATGAAAAAGGTTGCTTTGGGGGTGAGTTGTACGACAAATGCACTAATGATAAAACACGTGGAACCTGTGTTCATGAAAGTCTGCTCAGATGCAGGCAAGAAGGCGTTGGCGAAGATAAAATAAGAGATCCTTTGCCCAGAATGGAATGTCAGGAAAACGGAGCGATTACCGGTACCATAAAAGATTATAGAGATAGCAAAATATATAAGACCGTTCAAATAGGCAATCAAGTGTGGATGGCAGAAAATTTGAATTATGATACTAAAGATGAAACAATAGAAATGAATAGTCAATGCTATGGAAAAGACCCTGCAAACTGCACAAAATACGGACGTCTTTATGATTGGGCAGCAGCGATGAGTTTGCCCCCTGCATGTAATTTGACTTCGCAAAATTGCCCTCCGAGCCATGAAGGTTTGTGGGGTGCTTTATGCCCAAATGGGTTTGCCATTCCACGTTCGCAGGACTGGCAAGCATTGGTTGATTATGCCGGCGGGAATGTAATTGCGGCTGGGCGGCTTAAATCCAAAACCGGTTGGAGCGGAAATGGCAATGGAACCGATAATTACGGGTTTAATGCGTTGCCGGGCGGTGGGGCGTTTTATTGGGGTGATGAGTCTTATGACGAAGGTAATGGGAGTTACTGGTGGGTAGAAACGCAAACCGGTTATGAAGCCTACTACTGGAGTATTATCGCTTCGGATACAGAGGCTAGAAATCATTTTTGGCCAAAAGATATGAATATGACATATCTTCGCTGTATGCATTACTAGATTACGGGCATGAATTTTCCCGCATTAGAAGAGCAACTATCCGTGCTTATGCGCGGAGTGCATGAAGTAGTTCCGCAAGAAGAGCTTGCAAAAAAAATTCAGAAGTCTATAGACACGGGCACTGCGCTTCGCATAAAGTTTGGCGTTGACCCGACTGCGCCGGATGTTCACTTTGGGCACACAGTAGTAATGCGAAAATTGCGGCAGTTCCAAGACCTTGGACATCAGGCTGTTTTAATTGTAGGCGATTACACGGCCATGATTGGAGACCCAAGCGGGCGTAACACAACGCGACCTCGGTTAAGCCATGAGCAGGTTATGGAAAATGCAAAGGAATACCAAGAGCAGTTTTTTAAAATTGTGAAAAGGGAACAAACAGAAATTCATTACAATGGCGATTGGTTTTCAAAAATGTCTTTTCAAAAAGTTACGGAACTTGCCGGCAGCATAACCGTTGCGCAAATGCTGGAAAGAGAAGATTTTAAAAATCGCTATACAAGCGGGCAGCCTATAAGCACCCACGAATTTCTTTACCCTTTAATGCAAGGCTACGATAGCATTGCAATAAAAAGCGATATAGAAATAGGCGGCACAGATCAAAAATTCAATGTTCTGCGTGGCAGGGATTTGCAGCAGCGCGAAGGCATGGAACCGCAAATAGGTTTGTTTATGCCCATTCTTCTCGGCACAGACGGCGAACAAAAAATGAGCAAGTCTTTGGGAAATTATGTCGGTGTTAATGAGAGTGCAGATACGATGTTCCATAAGATTTACAACATAGCAGATAGCTTAACCGAAAGTTGGTTTGAGCTTTTAACCGTTAAGCCAAAAAGCGAATATGATGAATTGATAAAAAAAGATATTTTGCAAGCAAAGCGAATTTTAGCGTTGGACATAGTTTCTAAGTACTATGATTCCGCAGCGGCAGAAGAAGCCGCAGAAAGAGAAAAGGCCGTTCACAGCGGCAATGAATTGCCAAGCGATACGCCTGTGGTAAAGTTGCCCTTGGGCAATTACAACCTCTTGGATTTGCTGGTTTCAATCGGAGCCTTTGCCAGCAAAGGCGAAGCGCGCCGCATGATTCAAAACAACGGAGTTAGAATAAACGGCAACGCTGCAACCAACCCAAACGATGAGATTTCCACAAGCTCGGAAATCATCGTAAAGGTAGGCAAAAGGAAGTTTTATAGGGTTATTTCATAGCCGCCGCGTCTCTTTTCAACGCTTCTGCTTTGTCTGTTTTTTCCCAGGTAAAACGTGTGCCTTTGTGCCCGAAGTGTCCGTGCTTGGCTGTTGCTTTGTAACCCGGTTTCAGCAAATCCAAGGTTTTGATTATGCCTGCCGGCTTTAATTCAAAATGCTTGCGGATAAGGGCTTCAAATTTGTGGTCGCTGATTTTGCCGGTGCCAAATGTGTTCACATTCACGGAGACCGGCTCAGGGTAGCCAATGGCATAAGCTAGCTGCACTTCGCATCTCTTTGCGAGCTTTGCCGCAACTATGTTTTTCGCAACATAACGCGCTGCGTAAGCCGCAGACCTATCCACCTTTGATGGGTCTTTGCCGCTGAATGCACCGCCGCCGTGCCTGCCCATTCCGCCGTAGGTATCAACTATGATTTTGCGGCCTGTTAAACCGCTATCGCCGTGAGGTCCGCCTACAACAAACTTTCCAGTTGGGTTAACCAAGTAGCGAGTTTTTGTGTCCAAGAGATTTTCCGGAATTGTTTTTTTAATCAGCTTTTCAATAATCTCTTTTTTGATTTTTGCATGGCCAACATCGGGTTTGTGCTGGGTTGATATAACAACGGTATCTACACGTACAGGCTCATGGTCTTTATTGTATTCAACGGTGACCTGGCTCTTCGCATCGGGACGCAACCATTTTATCACTCCATTTTCCCTTAATTCCACGATGTTTTTCATCAGTTTGTGTGCGAGGAAAATCGGGAGCGGCATGAGTTCCGGGGTCTCGTTTGAGGCATAACCGAACATCATTCCTTGGTCTCCGGCACCTTGCTCGGCGGTATCTTTGCCCTCTGCGGCCGCGGCATTAACACCCTGCGCAATGTCCGGGCTTTGCTTGTCCAAAGCGACCATTACAGCGCAACTGTCCGCATCAAAACCGATTCCCGCTTCCGTGTAGCCTATTTCCTTAATCGTATCTCTAATCACTTTTTGATAGTCAACATTTGCCTTTGACGTTATTTCACCGGCAACTACAACCAGGCCGGTGCTGACTAAGGTTTCACACGCTACCCGGCTTTTGGGATCCTGAGCGAGCATTGCGTCTAAGATGGCATCGGAAATCTGATCTGCAACTTTATCCGGATGGCCGGGCGAAACAGATTCGGACGTGAATAAATAGTTATGAGACATTGTGACCTCTCAATTTAATTGGAATAGTAAGATAGTAAAATTGCAGCTATTGGCGCAGCCAAATAAAAACTGTCTGCGCGGTCTAAAACTCCGCCATGCCCGGGGAAAATACCACCGGTATCTTTTATGCCGGACCACCGCTTTAAGGCTGATATTAGCAAATCGCCCATCTGCCCTACAACAGATATAATGAAGGCAAATGCTATTGCTGTTCCCAGCGGCATATCAAACACCGTGGGGCCGAAACCGGACTGCGTCCAAATCCAAAACCAAAAAATTGAGAAAAGCGTTCCGCCTATTACGCCCTCCCATGTTTTTTTAGGGCTGATTTGCGGAGAACATTTGTGCTTTCCCAAATACCTGCCTGCGAAATACGCAGCCGAATCACATGCCCACATGGTTGTCATCACAACCAAAAATCTCGAACATTCTTCCCAGCCTTGCCCCCAATCAAATAATTCAAGGCACTTTCCGCCCCAAAGCCCGATGTAAAGGGGGCCGGCAATTTGAAGCACTAGCCAAGGAAACAGTTCTTTGACGTTTATGTAGGCAAAAGCTATGGTTATGTAAAGCAACGCGACAACTGCCGATATGTGGAGTATATAATCTTTATATTCGCTGTATTCCAGCCAAGGAAGCGTTAAGGCTACTGTGCAAATAGGCGAAAATATGCTGATAAACTTGGCTTTTTCTTTATAAACGGCAGATATCATCTTTGCCCATTCATAAGAAGCTATAGCATTCAATCCTAAAACAAAAGCCCAGCGAGCATAGTCGCCATGCCATAAAAGAACTGCCACAGTAGGCATTGCCGTGAACGCAAAAATGCAACGCTTTGCTAAGTTACCTAAAGCCATAGCGGTAATATAGTAAACATTTTTCTAAATTACTTATGTCTATGGGCATTACGAACATTGCACCGAAAATTTTAGACCCTATTCCGGGCGGCAAATACTTGGTAAATGCTATGGATTGGATTATAAACTGGGCAAGGGCAAATTCGCTGTGGCCGCTCACTTACGGCACCAGTTGTTGCGCCATAGAAATGATGTCCAGTTCAATGGCACGCTACGATATAGCCCGCTTTGGCAGCGAGGTATTCAGGGCAAGCCCGCGCCAAGCGGATTTATTTATTATAGCGGGAACGGTCACCAATAAAATAGCTCCGGCAATGGTGGCTCTGTGGGAACAAATTCCCGGGCCAAAATATGCTATAGCTATGGGAGCTTGCACCATAAGCGGCGGCCCCTTTGTGTATAACAATTACAGTGTTGTTCGCGGCGCAGACTTATTGATTCCGGTAGATGTTTTTATACCCGGTTGCCCACCCAGGCCGGAAGCCCTGTTTCAGGGAATTTTGAAATTGAGGGAAAAAATTTTCGCTACGGAATCCAGCAGAAACCCTTGGCATGAGGGAGATGTAAGAGCAGAGGATGAAGGCGACCGTTGGGAAGCGGCAAAAAAAACATGGGAAGAACTTGAAAAAATTAAAGACGAAGAAATGGTGCAAGCAAGGGCTGAATTCAAAGAAAAAAATCCCGAATACAAATCCGCATTTAAACCAGTGAGAATACCCAAAGAAGATCTGCCCGAAACACCGTATATTCCGCCTGCGGAAAACGGCCGTTCCAAAGAAGAAATTTTAAAAACAATTCAAAAGGAATTTCCGTACATAACAGAAGATTTGCATGTGAAAAAAGAAGATTGGATCGGGTTTGCAAAATTTTTACAAGATGAGTTGAATTGCGATTACCTTATAGATATCACTGCGGTTGACTGGCTGAACCGTTTTGATGTTGTTTTGCAAGTTATGAGTTTGGGCGAGGGGCATAAGGTTTTTGTCAACTGTTCTTTGCCGTATTTGGAAAATGCGGATACACTGCCGAAAATTCCGAGTCTTGTAGAAGTTTATCCTGCGGCGGAGTGGAAAGAGCGCGAGGTTTACGATATGTTTGGAATATCTTTTGAAGGGCATCCGGATTTGCGCCGTATTTTCACAGAGGAAAATTTTGAGGGTTGGCCGCTTCGCAAAGATTTTAAAAACCCGCATATTTTAAAAAGGACTTAAAATGAAATACAGTTGGCTTATATTGATGTTTCCAATGCTTTCGTTTTTGATAAACGGGGTAATTCTCAACCCGCTCGGCAAAAAGAATGAGGTTTTCAAAAAAATTTCCGGATATTTTTCCATATCCATGGCTTTGTTCTCCATGGTCTTTGCTTTGTTGCTTGCCGCAGAATTTGATTTTAAAAGAGATGCTCTTCTATGGTCTTGGGAATGGATGCAACTCCTCAGCGAAACTTTCGGTGCAATATCCCTTAAAATATCCTTTTACTGCGACTCTATATCCGTGATGATGTTGGTGGTTATCACCGTTATATCGTTTTTGGTAAACATATACAGCGTTGGCTACATGAAAAACGACCCATCTGCGACGCGTTTTTTCGCCTTGCTCGGTTTGTTTTCCTTTTCAATGCTCGGCTTGGTTGTCTCTTCAAATTTAATTCAGATGTATATTTTTTGGGAATTAGTAGGTATCTCAAGCTATTTGCTCATAGGTTTTTGGTATCACAAGCCCTCCGCTGTTTCCGCATCAAAGCAGGCTTTTATTTTAACCCGTTTTGCAGACAGTTTCTTTTTGCTGGGCATTCTTTTGATTGGCTTTTTGCTCAATTCCTTTGATTTTTCAAAATGGAACGACCCGCACATCTTAAAAATAGTGAATATTACCGTTTCTCACAGATGGCTTGCTGTTGCTTCCGTTTTGGTGTTCATGGGGGCTTGGGGTAAAAGCGCGATGTTTCCTTTGCATATATGGCTGCCTAATGCGATGGAGGGTCCCACCCCGGTAAGCTCAATAATACACAGTGCAACTATGGTGGTAGCAGGCGTGTATTTAACGGCGCGTCTTTTTCCGTTTTTTGAGAGCATAGGAACGGTGCTTGAAGTTGCGGCATTTATCGGAGCTTTTACGGCTTTCTTTGCCGCCATTATAGCCTGCACTCAAAAGGATATAAAGCGGATTTTAGCATATTCAACTCTTAGCCAGCTCGGTTACATGATGTTTGCGCTTGGCGTTGGCGGTTTAACCGCCTCAATGTTCCATGTTTTTACACACGCATTTTTCAAGTGCATGTTGTTTTTGATTGCCGGTGCGGTCATACACGTAGTGCACAGCAACAACTTAGACGAAATGGGAGGGCTTCGCAAAAAAATGCCATTTGCGTATTTTAGCTGTTTAATCGGCTGTTTGGCTATTGCCGGCATTCCCCCGTTTTCGGGCTTTTGGAGCAAAGACGAAATTTTGCTCTCCGCCTGGGCGGCAGGTAATTACGCTGTATTTTTCGCCGGACTTTTCACAGGCGGCTTGACGGCATTTTATATGTTCCGCATGTTTTTTTTGACATTCCACGGCAAAGCGAGAAATGAACACGCAGTTGCTCATGCTCACGAAGACCCCTGGATGACACTGCCCATTGTTGTTTTGGCAATTCCTTCGGCGGTGATAGGATTTCTTGTGCATGGGTTTGTCGCAGGGGAACAGCCCGTGCAATGGCTACCCATTGCAGCAACTTTTATGGGCGTTTTGGGCATTTCTATTGCTTGGTTTTTATACGCCCGCAAAGGAACGAATGCAGAGGCCGCTTTGGAAACGGATATTCGCCCGCCATGGTATAAAATAATTTACCATAAATTTTATTTTGATGAAATGTATTACTCATTTACTCGCAATTTTTTAATCAAAGGCATTGGTGGGTTCTTAAAGGCTTTCGACCACTATTTTATAGATGCCATCGGAGATTTTATAGCAGGTGTTTTGCAGTGGCTGGGGAAGGGTGTGCGTATGATGCAAAGCGGCTTTTTTGCCGCATATGCTGCGTTGTTTGCAACCGGCATTGTGTTTGGAATGTGGGTGCTGATAGAGTTGTTTTGAATAATCATTGCGATAGCAAATAAGCCTTCACAAATGCCTTTATATCTCCGTTCAAAACGGCTTCCGTGTTTGAAGTTTCATAGCCTGTGCGAGTATCCTTAACACGGCGATCGTCTAGTACGTAGGAGCGAATTTGGCTGCCCCATTCTATTTTGCGCTTTTCTGCAGCTCGCTCGTTTCGCTTTGCTTCTTCTTCTTCCTTGCGGTATTGAATAAGCTCGGCGCGGAGCATTTTCATTGCAGTTTCGCGGTTTTGAATTTGGCTGCGTTCCGTTTGGCAGCTTACCGTTATGCCTGTTGGAATATGGGTTATGCGCACGGCAGAATCGGTTTTGTTTATGTATTGCCCGCCCGCTCCGCTAGCTCGGTAAGTGTCCACTCGCAAATCTGCGGGGTTAATTTCCACCTCGGCATCCTCGTAAATCGGGGTCATGTAAACGGCGGCAAAGCTCGTGTGGCGGCGTGCGTTTGCGTCAAAGGGGCTAATGCGAACAAGGCGGTGAACCCCTATTTCCGAGCGGAGCATTCCGTAGCTATAAGGTTCCGTGAGTTCCAGAGTACAGCCCTTTATGCCGGCCGTATCGCCTTCTTGAATGTCTAAAATCTTAAAGGGAATGCCTTCCCGTTCAAAATACATGGTGTACATTCTCAGCAGCATTTGGACCCAGTCTTGGGATTCGGTGCCACCGGCTCCGGCGTTTATGGAGAACAAGGCGGGAGCCGCATCATCTAGTCCGTTCAGCATTTTTCTGAGTTCCATTTCGGAAATTTTTGCATCCAAAGCAACGACATCCCTTTCTATACTCGCCGAAAGTTCACGGTCGTCTTCGCTTTTTGAAAGTTCGTATAGCTCGCTTAAATCATCGCATTGTTTTGAAACGTTTTCCCAATTTGAAATCAAATCTCGGATAGAGGCTGCTTTTTTCAGCAATGCCTGCGCTTTGCCGGCATCGCTCCATAAATCCTGATTGCCTGTTTGTTTTTCCAAAACGGCGAGTTCTTCTGCCTTGACGTCTAGGTCAAAGGTACCCCCGGAGCTTGTCTATTCGCTCGCGGATTGAGATTAAGCCGGCATGTGTGGTGCCCGGCATTACTGTCCAATAGCCTCCGGCGGCGTGTAATCCTTGTTCAAGTATTGAACCTTATAGACTTTGGCAAGCTGATCCAGATAATTTTTGGTGGCTATTTGACGGTTGCGTTCGGCTTCAAGCCGTAAAATGTAATCTATCTCATGCTCATAGCTTTCGAACTTGCCATCATTTTTCTCGGTTATCATGAATATCACAACTTTATTGCCGTCTTGCACAAAAGGCTCGCTAATTTCACCGACTTTTAGGTTTTTGACGGCATTAGCAAATGCATCTCCTTGTGACTTCGGCAAGAATTTCTTCATTATTCCGCCGTCTTTTTTAGCATTCGGATCTTCGCTGATTCTGGAAGCCATAATTGCAAACTGTTCCATGAGCAACATAAGATTAGCCTTTGCCATGCGAGCCTCTGCTGCCTTGCCTTTCAAAAAATCTTTTTTATCTTGAATTGCCTGGGTATTTTCCCCTTTTGCAATATTCAAAGCAATTTTTATGCCGCCTATGGTATCGCTTATAATTGCTTCGCTTTTATGTTTTTCCCAATAATCCTTTTTCTCTTTGTCTGTAGGCTCTTTAGGTGCCGGAATTTTCTTTTCCAAAAGCTGGTCTGCCAAAAGCTGGTTTTCCACATATTTTTTGAAATCCGCTTCTGTGGAGCCGCTTTTTTTCAATTCCTGTTTGAATGCGGCATCGTTTGGAAACTGTTTTTTGAACACGGCAACAACGCTATCTATTTTTTTTGCGTCCGTTTTTAAACCCTGTTTTGCAATTTCCGCTTTTACAAGCTCTTGGCCCACAAGCTGATTTACAACAAGCCACCGAATCTGGCTCATGGCCTCCGGCGGAATATTCTGCCCTTGCCCCTGAGCCAGCGCAAACTGCTTTACTAGGCTGTCTATCTTTCCTTGGCTAATGCCAACGCCATTAACCCTAATCACATCAAAATTCGCGCCTGAAAGGAACTGGGCGTAGGCGGAAAAAGCGAGTAAAAAAACAAAAGAAATTATTTTCATGGGGATAATATAGTAAAACGGATTTCTACATTACCCCAAATTATGAGCGATTTGCGGAAGAATTTACTTGCGGAAACCAAGCGGATTGTTATAAAAATAGGGTCGCGGGTGTTGGTGGATGCCGACGGCAAAGGCGTTAATTCGGCATTTATCAAAAAACTTGCGGAGTCTGTGGCAATTTTGCGAAATGCGGGCAAGGAAATCGCTATAGTCAGCAGCGGTGCGGTTGGCGCGGGAATGGCGAGGCTGGGTTATTCCAAAAAGCCGGAAGATATCGCTAACAAGCAAGCGTGCGCAGCGGTTGGGCAAATTGATTTGATGCACGCTTACCGCAGTGCTTTTGAAAAGGAAAAAATCACGGTTGGGCAAATTTTGCTTTCCGCTGAGGATTTCAGGGATAGAAACCGTTATAAAAATTTGCAAAATATTCTGAATTCAATGTTAAAGCACAAGGTCATTCCGGTTATAAACGAAAACGATTCCGTTGCCATAGCGGAAATGACGGTAGGCGACAACGACAAGCTTTCAAGCGATGTGGCTTTATTTTGGAATGCGGATTTGCTATTGCTTTTCACGGACGAAGACGGACTTTTCGATTCCAATCCCAAAACAAACCCAAACGCCAGACTTTTGAACTTAGTGCCGGATGTGACAGCAGATATTTTGAACTTAGCAAAGCCGGGCGAAGCCGGTTCTGCAGTTGGCACAGGTGGGATGCACAGCAAGCTGGAGGCGGTGCGAGCGGTAACTCGTTCCGGTTGCAACGCTTTTTTGGCAAACGGCACCAAAATTTTGCCTCACGAGATTTTTCTCGAAAATGCCCTTGGAACTTTATTTTTGGGAAAAACCAAGAAGTTGACGAGCCGCAAAAAATGGCTATCTTTTGTGAGCACTCCTAAAGGCTCAATCACAATAGACGATGGCGGAGTTAATGCCATAAGAAAAAAGAATGCAAGTATTTTGCCGGTTGGCATTACGGGAGTGAGCGGTCATTTTAACGTAAAAGATTTAATAGATGTAAAGGATTTAAAAGGGAGCAGGGTAGCGAGGGGCATCAGCCGCTTTGACAGCAGCGAGATGCGAAAAGCAATGGGCGTGAAGAATTTGGGCGAGGCTATTCATAAGAATGATTTGGTGGTGTTTTGAGTATCGCGACTGGCTGCGCGATTTGAAACAACAAATTTGGCGGATGTTTAAAGTCTGTTTGTTGTAATTCACTGATGTCAATCGCCTCGCAAATCCCGCAAGGAGTGTTCAAAGAATTTACCAACCCCTTGTATTCTATTGTAAATGATTTAGACGTTATAATACTCAAGCGAAAGATACCCTCGAATTCGCAAGATCCTGCGGCAGATTGCTTGGCTTGGTATTCGTTGCGTGAAAGATTAAGCGGTTGAGGTATGGGGATTACTGGACATAAAACGCTTAATTTGGCGAATAATTGAGGTTTTCCCATACCCTATACCCTATACTCCAAACCCAAACATTGAGTTAATCATTACTTACTATATTTAAAATAGACTAAGAGGACCATGATGAGGAAATTTCTCGTAATTTTATTTGCTATCTCTTGCATTTCTTTTGCGCAGGAGGATAATTTCACGAGTCCGGATTATTTCAAGGAAATTTACGGTGAATCTGCGATAAACGAAGATACTAGAAATGCAGAAGAAGAAACTGCTACTGCTGCTGCCGCCGCTAAGAAAAAA
>LIUH01000121.1 GCA_001462225.1 Fibrobacteria bacterium GUT31
CTTGCCACCCCAAGGGTTATGGTTACTATTTGCGAGCAATATCAGCAGGCGGACGGCTCGCTTGTAATTCCGGAGGTTTTGAGGAGTTATATGGGTGGAATAGAGAGAATTTCCGTATAAAATCACTATTTTTTGCAATTTAATTATTTATTTTAACTAAGTGTGTCAATAATTTGTATATTTAATATATGGGGAATATGGTTTTTATCGTTATAACGCTTTCAATCTTATTTTCTCCTGCTTTTGCTGTGCTGGATTTTCCAAATGCACAGCCGAAAGTAGGAGCGGAGCAGTGGAAGCAGGTCTTAGACAGAACATGGGAAGGGCTTAAAAGGCGCAATATTAATGAATGCGTAGGTAAGCCTATTTATAACGGTCATCCGAATAGCTCCGGATTAATTTGCCGCCCAAAAAGCGAAACGCCTTGGGATGCGGTAAGCGAAGGCATTGGCTATGGAATGCTTCTTGCTCTTTACGCAGACGACCAGCAAACATTTGATTTAATTTATAAAGCCGGCAAAGAATTTAGTTTGAATTACTGCCAGGGTTGGCGTAAACCTGCGAATGGTGGTACCACAGAATCAGGTTCCGCCACCGATGCAGACGAAGATATTGCTATTGCCTTAGTTTTTGCAGATAAACTTGTAAAAGAAGGGGTGTGGGATCCTCCGAGCAACATAAACTACGCAGGAGATGCCCAAAGTGCGATTAATTGCGTATGGGGTTCCATGGATAACGGCAAACTATGTCCCGGCAATGGTTGGTGCCCGGGTTTTAATGTGGGTTATTTTGCGCCTGCGTGGTATCGCATTTTTAAGGATTATTCTACGAATCCAAGCCATAATTGGCAACTTGCCATAGATGAAAGCTATAAGCTTATAGCACATACAAACAACACTGGTTACAGCTTGGGTATGGTGCCGGACTGGAGCTCATCAAATGGTACTCCCGGCGGCGGCGGTTACAATACTTATCGCTCCGGGCAGGCTTTTTTCAAAGATGCTATTAGAGTTTTGTGGCGTATTGCAACCGATGCAATTTGGTTTAACGAGCCAAAGGCAAAAACATTTTTAACAAATTCCTTGAATTTTATAAACGTCAAAGGCGGTCCAAGTGCAGCGAATTTCTATCAATTAAATGGAAATCCCCTTCCTGCAGACGATAAATGGATGCAATTTAACGATGAAACCAATCAAAACACTTGGCGTTACAGGCAAGAACACAGCCACCTGACGGTAGGGCAGTGGCTAACAGCAGCTATGGCGGTTGGCACACCCGAAGATAAAAAAGCATGGAGTAGCAAAATGGCGGAGTTTTACGATTGGGAAAATAAAGTGGATTTTTTTGGAAACGCAGTTGACCCGACAGGCGGCATAGAAGACACTCTGCACAACGAAATGTATTTTGACCAGTTTTTAGCGTGGTTCGGCGTTAGCTTGATGAGCGGAACATGGATGAACATAATTGATGTTTTGAAGCATCCTGTGGCAAATGAAGAAGGAATAACAGAGCAGCCCTTCGCTACCCCGATTATCGCAAAAAGCAAAGCGCAACTCGGCATTCAAATAAGCAAACATTCGGGCATTCTCCATCTATCTTCTAAAAGCGAAGTCTCATGGAAAATCCACAATTTGCAAGGAAAACTCCTTTTTAGCTCAAATTCAAAGGAAACCGCTTGGAATTTCGGCAATTTTAAAGGAACTGTCGTTGTGAGCGCAATCAACGGCTCAAACGCCGAAAGGAAACTTTTGATTGTAAGGTAAAATTTCTACATTATACACATGACCACGCTATCCATAAATAAAGATTTGCTTGAGCAAATAAATGCAGAAGCTCAGAATGAAGCGCGTTCTGTCACAGAGGTAATATCAGATGCCATAAGTTCATATATCCAAAAAAAACGAAAAAACAAGGCAATTGCTATCTCCAATAATTCTTTTATGGATTTTTACGGTATATTCAAAGACAAGCCTATTCCAGATAAATTAGAACTTCGCAAGGAATTCCATGAAAAAAATTCTCATTGATATAAATATAATTTTAGATTTTATTAACAAGCGAAATTTTTACGAATTGGCAAAGCAAGTTATACAATATTGTTCGGATAAAAAAGTTCAAGGTTACATTTGTGCTCACGAAATTACAACATTGTCTTATTTTTTGGAAAAGGATAAAGAGAGTGAAATTGTTAATAAAATCTTGACTTCAATTATGGATACTTTTACAGTCATTCCTATAGATGAGAATATTTTGAGAAGTGCTTTAAATTCTAAAATAAAAGATTTTGAGGATGCAGTAATAGAAGTGAGTTCTTTGCAAAATGATATTGATTGCATAATTTCCAGAAATAAAGAAGATTTTGCAAAATCAAGAGTTTGTTGTCTGGAGCCTGTAGATTTTTTGAATACATTCGTTCTATGAACTATAGTAAATAAATTCATGCTTTTTCCACTCCCTACTAGCCACTCCCCTTGCGACTTAATTTGCCTTGGGATAGGAGTCTGGGGTAGAGGGTATTCTTGACAAGCCCGTAAATTTTTTCTATATTTTACCCAAATATACAAAGGAGTTTCTAATGAGCAGAGTTAGATTTTTTGCAAAAATCACACAGGCGGTAGGCATTGCGCTTGCCTTGGCATTTACTCTTTCTTGCGATTTTGACGGTTTTAAGACCGTGAAAATAGGCAACCAAGTCTGGATGGCGGAAAATTTGAATATTGATATTCCGAGCAGCAAGTGTTATGAAAATAATCCTGAGAATTGCAAGAAATACGGCAGGTTATACAATTGGGATGCAGCTAAGACTATTTGCCCCAAAGGGTGGCATTTGCCGAGCGATGCTGAGTGGGATAATTTGGTCAAGGGTTTCATAGGCGATGATGCTGGAAAAAAGCTCAAGGCCAAAAACGGCTGGAATGAAAACGGCAATGGCACAGACGATTTCGGATTTTCGGCTCTCCCGGGCGGCGACGGCTACTCGGATGGCGGTTTCGGCAATGTCGGCGTCCTCGGCTACTGGTGGAGTGCCACGGAGGGCAATAGCATCAACGCTTGGTACCGGAACGTGGACTACGACTACAGCGATGTGGGCAGGAACTACTACGGTAAGTCCATCTTGTTCTCAGTTCGTTGCCTCCAGGACTAGCGCGAAGCGCCGCCGCTAGCGCAGCAAGCGGCGCAACCCGGGGCTGTGAGCGTTTATTTATGTCTTAGCGATGGGGCGTAGTTTGGGAATTTGGATTTGCCCGATTATGCAGCATGAAATGCTAAAATCCCCTAAATCCTAAAAATCGGGGGTATCGGGGTTCTGACAAGTATGCTGGGGCGTAGATGAAAACATTTGGCACACTTTTTGCATTCTGCCAAGTATGATTCGCTCTCTTTACACCGCAGCCACAGGCATGAAGGGTAACCAAACCTTTGTTGATACCATTGCCCATAACCTCTCCAACGTGAACACTTTGGGCTACAAAAAACAGCAAGTTGAGTTTGAAGACCTGATTTACCAGAGTTTGCAACGCCCCGGCGGCGAGCTGGAAGACGGAAACCGTGCTCCGGTTGGCATAGAAGTAGGCTTGGGTGCCCGTGTTGTTGCCATAACCCGCGCATTTTTGCAGGGGAACTTGGAGCAAACCGGCAATGAGACCGATGTGGCCATTCAAGGGCATGGATTTTTTCAAGTACGCCTCCCGGATGGCGAAATAGGCTATACCCGCAACGGTGCGTTCAAGAGAAACGACGAAGGCAATCTTACCACAAGCCAAGGCTATCTATTAGATCCACCCATAAACATTCCCGACGATGCTACTTACGTAGTTATATCCGAAGCCGGAGAAGTGACCTGCGAAAGACCGGGACACAGCGGTTCGGTAACTTTAGGGCAAATTGAACTTGCAAGGTTTATTAATCCTGCCGGCTTAACTGCAGATGGCGGAACCATTTATAGGCAAAGCGACGCCAGCGGAGCACCTATAATAGGCCTTCCGGGGGAAGAGAATTTTGGCCGTTTAAGAAACCAGTTTGTGGAAGGTTCCAATGTGCAAATGGTAGAAGAGATGGTAAATATGATAGTAGCACAACGTGCCTATGAAATAAGTTCAAAAGCCATAACCACCAGTGATGAAATGCTTCAAACTGCAAATAATTTGAAGAGGTGATGCTTTAATTGAGGGTTGAGAGTTGAGAGTTGAGAGTTACATATTAATTTTGTGCTGCTTTGCCTTTGCCGGGCAAGCTACTGTTAGCCTTAAGGCTCAGGCCACGGTTGAACCCGGTGTTATTCGTTTGGGGCAGATAGCGGAAATTAAAGGCGAGGCGGAGGCTGTAAAAAAAATTTCAAATTTGGAAGTCGGCAAGGTTGCGGAGCCGGGACGAAAAACAAGGGTCACGGAAGGCGTTGTAAAGCTTTTTATTAAATCGATTGCCAGCAGCAAAGATGTGGTTTTTAACGGGGCAAAGTTCAGCGATGTGACTGCTCGTTCAGGGATGGTGTCTGCGGACTCGTTAAAAAATCTTTTGCTAAAAGAAGTTCGTTTGCGAATGCCGACAAACTTGCAAGAGGGCAAGGATTGGAAATTTGAAGCGTCAAAGGTGCCGAATAATTTAGCAACACCGGAGCGCGGCGGCAAAATTTTGGTAATTCTTTCCCCTCAATTCTCCGGGGTTGGGCAGGAGGTGGCTATAATCCAAATTTTTAACGGCAATAGAGTAATTTCAAAACACAACGTTCCTTTTATTGTTCATCGTTTTGAATATGTAGCCGAATTAAAAAAAGAAATTCGCAAAGGCGAAATGCTCGGTGAGCGTGATATTGAAATGGTGTGGCAAGAAACAACTTTTCAGAAAAGAAAAATCATAAAAAAGGCTGAAGAGGCCATAGGCAGAACCGCCCTTAGGACGTTAAAGGCGGGCGAACTTTTGGTGGATAATTCTTTGACCGTTCCTTATGCGGTTAAGGAGGGTGATGTGGTAAAAATTTTTGCGAAGTTTGGCGAATCTGTTGTTCAAATAAACGCAATTGCTCAAAAAAGCGCTTTCAAAGGGCAAACAATTTCGGTGAGAAATGCGGATACCGGCAAAAATATATTAGCCACAGTATCGGGCTTGGGAGAAGCGTGGATTAATTAAAACCTCACCGCAATTGTGCCGTTTTCTATATTCCCAACGCAATGCCTCCGTCTAGTTCCTATAAGTACGGTTTTGTAACCGACATAGAAACCGAGTCTTTTGAAAAAGGGCTTTCGGAAGAGGTTATTCGCCGGGCAAGCCGCATTCGCAAAGAGCCGGAATTTATGCTGAATTTTCGCTTGAAGAGCTACGAAAAATTTTTGGCCATGAACCCGCCGACCTGGGGTGAATTGAAGTTTGAGCAGGTGGATTTGCAAAACATAGTTTATTACAGCGCACCGAAAAACAAAAAGGAACACGCGAGCATTGAAGATGTTGACCCTGAACTTTTGGAAACCTTTGAAAAACTCGGCATTCCGTTGAGCGAGCAAAAACGGCTTGCAAATGTTGCGGTGGATGCCGTGTTTGATAGCGTTTCGATTTACACCAGCCACAAGAAAAAACTCATGGAAGTTGGCATAATTTTTTGCAGCTTTGGCGATGCCGTAAAAGATTATCCTGAACTCATTGAGGAATACCTAGGCTCTGTTGTTCCGCCCGGCGACAACTATTATTCTGCGCTCAACAGCGCTGTTTTCAGCGATGGCAGTTTTGTTTATGTTCCGCCCGGTGTAAAATGCCCTATGGATTTATCCACTTATTTTAGGATAAACAACAAAGAGGCGGGGCAATTTGAACGCACCCTAATAATAGCGGACAAGGATTCGCAAGTGAGTTACTTAGAGGGCTGCACAGCCCCGGAATTTTCCAGCAACCAACTGCACAGCGCAGTTGTTGAACTGGTGGCTTTGGACAATGCAAACATAAAATACAGCACTGTGCAAAATTGGTATGCCGGCGATAGGGAAAGCGGCAAAGGCGGCGTGTATAACTTTGTGACCAAAAGGGCGCTTTGCAAAGGCAAGAACAGCCATGTAAGCTGGACGCAAGTTGAGGCGGGCAGCGCAATAACCTGGAAATATCCGAGCTGCGTTTTGCTGGGTGATGGCTCCTGTGGCGAGTTTTACTCCGTTGCTTTGACAAACGGCAAAATGCAAGCAGACACCGGCACAAAGATGCTGCATATAGGCAAGAATACAAAGAGCACCATAATAAGCAAGGGAATTTCTGCAGACCAAAGTTCAAACGCATACAGAGGTTTGGTAGAGATAAGGGCAAACGCAGAAAATGCCGCAAATTACACCCAGTGCGATAGTATGCTAGTTGGGAACGAGTGTGCGGCGCATACCTTCCCCGTAGTGATTGTGCAAAATAAAAACGCAAAAGCCGAGCACGAAGCAAGCACGAGCCGCATAAGCGAAGATATGCTGTTCTTTTTGGAGCAAAGAGGCATATCCAGAGAAGATGCGATAGGTTTGGTTGTAGGCGGTTTTAGCAGAGATGTGTTCAAGGAGTTGCCGGGGGAATTTGCAAGCGAGGCTAGGTCGCTTTTGGCGTTGAAGTTGGAGAAGAGCGTAGGATAGGGTGACACCCCAAAATCAGAACCCCGATATTTACGTATTTGTGGTGCAAAAATGGCATCACCCGGTGCCTACGGCTGTTAAAAATTTTCAATTTGCTACATTACCGATAAGGAGCAAATCGGAGAATTTATGTCAGGAGAAAGTTTTATCACATTTGACCGCAAATTCGGCACGCTTTGGGGATTTATGGTTCTTAATGTCGTTGGATGCATTTTTTGCCTTTTGCTGCTTTCTTGCGCGGTGAAAGGCAAACAGAAGAATGCGCAGTATTATTTTTCAGGAAAAAATGAGTGGGGGCACATGGCAAATAGTTTCAGGTTTCCTGTGGAGCTTGAAAGCCGCATTGAGGAATTTTTGGGTGTTCCGTATCTTTGGGGCGGCAATACAAAAGATGGCATGGACTGTTCGGCTTTTGTAAAGCAGGTATATATTATATACGGCATTGATTTACCCCGGACTTCTATTTTGCAGAGCGAGTTGGGAATAAAAATCCCCAAACATGCCCTTTTGCCGGGGGATTTGGTGTTTTTCGGCGATACGGACAAAGATTCCGTAACCCATGTTGGAATATATATGGGTAGCAACAAATTTGCAAACGCCACCACCTCGCAGGGAATAAAATACTCCGATTTGGACGAGCCTTTTTTCTTTTCTAAGTATTTATTTGCGAGGCGGATTGGGTTTTGAGTGTGTTCAAGCAAAGTGTTTAGCTTTGCTTAGTTCTAAGATTTTTTCTAAAGACTCTACATCGTTTAGGTCTCTATGCCTTCCGCTGGCTTTCTTGTTTTTTATTAAATCTTGCAATGAAATTGTCGGTATATTCAATTCTTCTATCTTCATCATTTTTACATTTTGAATTGCTTCTTCAAATTTTATCCCTGCAATTCTAGTTATAACATCTATGCGGACAGGTTCAACACCTATTTGAAAAACAGTTCCTTCTGTTTCAAAATCATGCGTGGAAATACCTTGCATAGGCGCACCGAATTTCGCAAGAGACTTGACAATAAGCGAAGCATTTTCAGGGTTTGCATAAACCCATAAGTCCAAATCTTTTGTTGGTCTGGGATATCCATGCAAGCCAACAGCATAACCTCCAACAAGCAGAAATTGAACATTTTCTTTTATAAATATGTTTATAAGGTCTTTATAATCCTGCTCCATTACAATATCGTTAGATTTGCTTTTTTTCGGTTTTTTCTTCATAATTAGTCTGTTGCAAGTGTTTTTTTCACAAAGCTTTTATTCAAAGGTTGCTTAATGTTATACTTTCCGCCGCTTAACAGCATTGCCAATTTTCTGGATTCATATATTTCTCTGCACAAATCCTCTGCCGTTCCGGTCACAATCCACAGATTGCTCTCCTTATATTCAGGAGAATCGTCTGTCATCTTTTTTACAACCATTTTGTTTATTTTACCCATAGGTTTAAATATAGAAAAAACACCCTAAAATTAACCCCTCCCCCAACCGATAACCATCCCTAACACTCCACACGTCCACCCCCTTCCCCATACAAATTTTCAACAAATCCGCAATCGCCGATATATTCCCGAACCTTGGCAGCTCGGAACATATTACAACATCGCCCTGCTGCAAGGCTGCCGGCAGTTTGCTTGTCCATTTGTTTACCGCAATTCTGTTTTGTTTGCAGAATTTGGCGATTGTTCGCCTGTCGGCGTTGATACGAATATAGCCGTAAATCATGTACCCCTCCTATAAATTTTTATATTAAAAATGGGCACCCCCGCCCTTCTTACCCCAAACCTTGAACTATACAGTAACAAGGTGATAAACGTTTGGGCTTAAGAGGGCGTGGGCGCATCCCCGCAAAGCGGGGACACCAAACAACCTTTGCTACGCTAGGCAACTAAGAATAAGGAAACTTCATTGCTTGCGTGGCAAGGGCTGGCTGGTCCTTGGTTTCTAAGGACCTGCTACGGGGGTAGCTAATTTCTCAAACTGTGGAGTTAAAGCTATACATTCATCATCAGCAGAACCAGATTCTTTAATCTCGGCAGTAATTGAACCATTGTTGTTGTTCATTTTTACTGTCCAAGTGCTGCCTCCAAGACATTTATTTAGATTCCCCTTTGCAGTGGCTACAAATTCAGCTTCATCACTGTCCGCAGTTTCGACTGTAGGTGAGGTAAGTGCGGCCCCTGCAGGCGTTGTGGCATAAGAAAAATTGCTAGTGGTACTGTTGTCTGCTTTGGAACTTGCTTCACCAGGAAGTGTATAACCTATTCTGTAATTAGGTCCTAACTTTCCCACTTCCGAACTAAACGCTTGTTGCATTTTAACCCAGGTTCCGGCTGCTGGACCAACTTCCTGTGCTTTCGCCTTTGCGGTCATGCCGAATAGCTTTGGAATGGCAATGGCTGCCAAAATGCCGATGATTACTATTACAACCATCAACTCTATCAGGGTGAAACCCTGCTTCTGTGAAATACGTCTCTGAATAGACATAATGTGTTCTCCTATTTAAACAAGCCTACTCTTTGACACGGTTTTCGGCATTCCCGTGTCCACTTTAAACCTTGGTTTAAAGTGGACACTTTTTTCCGAAAAAATGACGGGAAAATGATAAAAAATTGACAAAAAAATAAAAAAAACACCGCTTTTCCAAAAAATTATGTATATTTAAAGTGTCCACCATAAACCAACGTTTAAAATGAACACCCCTTTTTTCTAAAATAAAGCCTATAATATGCGGTTTCGTAAGGGTTTCAACAGCCAATCAAAATGTTAAAAATGTAACATTTGAAACAGCGAAATTCGCTCAAAAAAGCGTTTTTTTTGTTGGCAAATGGATGCTTTTGCAAATTTCTTTTGCAGAGAGGCTCAAATTTTTCTATATTTAAACCCTATGTCAGACACACAAGAAGATAATTACAGCGGTTCAAATATCACTGTTTTGGAAGGTTTAGAAGCGGTTCGGGTTCGCCCGGCCATGTATATAGGCAGCACGGATAGCAAAGGGCTTCACCATTTGGTTTGGGAAGTTGTGGACAACTCGGTGGACGAGGCTTTGGCCGGGTTTTGCGATAGAATAGAAATTTCTATAATGCCTAACAACGGCATAAGGGTTGTGGATAACGGTCGTGGCATTCCAACCGATATTCACCCGAAAGAAAAGGTGGGAACCCTTCAGGTGGTGATGACAAAACTTCACGCCGGCGGCAAATTTGATGCCAAATCCTACAAGGTTTCTGCCGGTTTGCACGGCGTAGGCGTAAGTTGCGTAAATGCTTTGAGCACAAAACTGCTCGCTACGGTCACAAGGGATGGAAAAATAATCCGCCAGGAATTTGCAAAGGGAAACCCGGTTGCGCCTCAATACGAAATAGGCACGGCTCCGGCAGATGCCCACGGAACTACCATTGAATTTTATCCCGATTCAAGCATTTTCACGGAAACCGAATTCAGCTATGAAACAATCGCTACAAGAGCTAGGGAATTTGCGTTTTTAAACAAGGGTTTAACATTAGTCGTAAGCGATGAACGCACAATAGCACAGGAGCCTGAGGGCGAGCCTCTTAAAAAGGAAGAATTTTGCTATCCGGGCGGTTTGGGGTCTTTTATTGAATATATAGACCAGAATCGCAAAGCCCTTTTTGAGAAACCCATAGTCATTTCAACAACAGCGGGCAGCTATCCGCTGGAAATAGCGCTCCGCTACACGGGAAGCTATCAAGACAATCTTTTCAGCTTTGTAAACAATGTGAACACTTACGATGGCGGAACTCATGTAACAGGCTTTAAAACCGGCTTGACTAGAGTTTTGATAAAACACGCTACAGGAAAAATTTCAAAGCCCAAAAAAGACGTGGAAATTACCGGAGCAGATGTTTTGGAAGGCTTAACGGCTATTATCGCCATTAAAATTCCTCAACCTCAATTTGAAGGGCAAACCAAAAGAAAGCTGGGAAATTCCGAAGCGAAAAGCGGCGTGGAAGTTGCTGTGTTCAAAACTCTTGACCAATTTTTTGCGGAAAACCCCGGCATCACAAAAACGATAGCCGAAAAGGTTTACAACACCGCAGAAGGCAGGGTAGCTGCGCACAAGGCAAAAGCAGCGGTGAGCAGAAAGGGGATTTTGGAGGGAGGCGGGTTGCCCGGCAAGCTCTCGGATTGCTCCAGCAGGGACCCGGAAAAATGCGAACTCTTTTTGGTTGAGGGAGATTCCGCCGGCGGCTCGGCAAAGCAAGGGCGCACAAGAGAATATCAAGCCATACTTGCACTCAAGGGAAAAATTTTGAATGTTGAAAAAGCGAATGATGTTCAAATTTTCAGCAATGATGAAATTAAAACTATGATTCAATCCATTGGCACCGGGATAAGGGATGATTTCAAAATTGAAAAACTGCGTTATCACAAAATAATAGTGATGACCGATGCCGATGTTGACGGTTCTCACATTCAAACCTTGCTTTTAACATTCTTTTACCGCTATATGCGCCCGCTTGTTGACGGCGGTTATGTTTATTTGGCAACGCCTCCGCTTTACCGCATAAAAGTTGGCAAGCAGGAAACCTATCATTTTTCCGACGATGACAAAGATGAGGCCATGCGCACAATAAGGGAGAGTGGAAAAAAAGCGGATTTGCAACGCTACAAGGGCCTTGGAGAGATGAACCCCGACCAGTTAGCGAGTACCACAATGGCACCCGAAACACGTGTTTTAAAGCAATGCTGCGTAGAAGATGCGATAAAAGCAGACCAAATTTTCTCCATGCTGATGGGCGATGAAGTAGAACCCCGCCGCAGATTTATTGAGGAGAATGCATATAAGGTACTGGATAGGCTGGATATATAATTATAGCCTCACCCATGCTGCTCCCGCTTGCTTGCTTTGAAAACCGGAGCTCCTGACTTCGACAATGCGTCACCCGAATTGGAAATTTTCCCAGAAATTTTTGTCAAACAGCCTCTCGATAGATTTATGCCTTTGTGTCATCAGCATGGTTTTGCTAATAGTTTTCCTGGAAGCGGGCAATTTGATTTTCAATGTAGTTATAGTTTTGGCTATATTCAAAACCTTGTCCACGCTCAAATCAATGCCGCTTGATTTCAATATCCGCTCCAGTTCTTTGTAAATCTTGTATGCAATGAAGCAAATGCATACATGGGCCTCTATTCTCCTGGGCGTGAAATGGAACATAGGCCGCATTTCTTGCCGGCTTGGCATAGGTCGGATATGGTTTTTTCATCAGAGCTGACGCCAATGGTTTTCAACTCACGGAATCGACCTTCGCTTTTGTCTGCCACAACAACGCTTGTGGTGCCGGAACGGTTTTTCTTTTTGCGAACAAACATAGCCCAAAAATACACTTTTTACGCCTTGCGTCACCCAAATCGGGTGACGCAAAATCCGTAACCACCTCAAATACAACAACTTACGTTTTTATAAAATTTAAAGTGTCGAAGTCAGGAAACGGCTGGAATGCTGACGTAGCATTCGGTAACGGCACGGACGATTTCGGTTTTTCGGCTCTCCCGGGCGGCCTCGGCGACTCGGGTGGCTTTTTCCGCAATGTCGGCTACTACGGCGACTGGTGGAGTGCCACGGAGGGCAATAGCTACTTCGCTTGGCTCCGGGACATGGGCTACTACAACAGCAGTGTGGACAGGTACTACGACGATAAGTCCTACTTGTTCTCAGTTCGTTGCCTCCAAGACTAAGCGCGAAGCGCCGCCGCTAGCGTAAGCAAGCGGTGCAACATGAGGCGTAGAGTGCTGGGAGCACTAGCCTAATTTTTTCAGAATTTAACAAATGCCCCAATATTTATCGAATATCTTTCATTGTTTTCCAGAAATCTTATCAATCTCTTTAATTGCCCATCATCTTCATCTATAAATCCATCAAAATTCGTTTGGGATATTGTAAAAAGAAAAGTTAAAGTAGTTAGCTTTCTCCCGCCATCCGATATATCTACTCTTTGCTTGCAGGTTTGCGTTTGCTTGTGAGGACACGGTTTACGCAGATTTTCATAACATTTTGTGTTGTTGTCCGATGTCCAGTTTTGGTCCTGCGGACACTGCAGCCCGCCATCCATCGTTAAAACCTTACTTTTATCAAATTCCTTTTTAATTGAACTCGCAGTGTAATTCATCAAGCAGCTTCCTTAGATTCAAAATATTCAACAATAAGCAATTTTCCGGTATCTTTTAACGCTGCTACGAATTTGCTGCCTTCTTGAACTTTCATCCCTTTTGTCTCTTCTTCCAATTCTTTCACTCTGTTTTCCAATATTTCAATTTTACTCAGCAGTTCCTTTAGTAACAACAACTGCGAATGGCTATGGTCGGTAGTATGTCCTTTTTCTGCAAGTTTGATTTGAAACGCATGGTATTTGTCCCATAAGGCATTGGAATTTTCGTTTGCTTCAAATAAATCAAGCATATTTTCCCAGCAGTATGGTTTGTACTTTTCATCATTGAAATTCTTGTCTAAAAAATACAAGATATTTTCTACCATGTCAATTTGAGCACCTTCATCTGTTTTTCCATACCCGTCTATTTGCAAATGAATGCAGCTTGAGACATAGCTGCCGTCTTTTTTTTCGATAACAATAAAAGACAGCAGAGGTATTTCATAATCAAAATCGCTCATTTTTGGAATCTTCACCCTTCCTATTCCTATCACCTTTCCTCTGCTCGTTTCTAGCCTTGAATCTTTAATCTGCATTTCCTCGATACCCGTTTCCATTTTTTCTCCTATGATTGGTGTTCACTGGTAAAGTAAATATAATAAATGTTCAGCCAAAATGGACAAAAAAAATAAAAATCAGCATTTACCTCACATATCCTCCAATTCCTTTCCCTTGGTTTCACGCACTATAAAGTAAACAAAGAATATGCTCACAAAGGCAAAGAAACAGTAAATGCCGTAAGCTCCGCCCAAACCTATTGTTACGAGCAAAGTCGGGAATGAGACTGTTATTGCAAAGTTGGAAATCCATTGCGATAGCCCTCCTAGCGCTAGAGCTGCGCCGCGAATTCTGTTGTTGAACATTTCACCGAGCAAAACCCAGCACACGGGACCCCAAGAGAACGCAAAGAACACAACGTAAAGATTGGCAGATATAACCGCTGTGTAGGCAATAGCACCATGTATTTCCGGATTACCGTTTGCATCCAAATTTGCAGTGCCGAAAATGACCCCCATAATTCCAAGTGTGAGAAACATACCGATAGAACCGACTAAAAGCAATGGTTTGCGACCGACTCTGTCCACCAAGGCTATCGCTATAATTGTACTGGCTATATTCACAAGAGAAGTGATAACGCTGGTCATCATGGCATCTTGCTGGGCGAAGCCAACGGATTGCCAAAGAACATTGCCGTAATAAAAGATTACATTTATACCCACAAACTGCTGAAGAGCAGCTACGCCTATTCCAACCCAAACTATGGGAGCGAGGCGGGTTTTGCCGGAAATTTTTTCCAGCAAATCGCTGAACTTCGGAGCGACTTCGGAACGCAGGCTCTTTTTAATATCGTCTATTTTTTGCGCAACAATGCCGGGTGAAAGAATTTTTCCCAGAATGTCTCCCGCTTTTTTAAATTGTTTGCGAGCTACAAGGTAGCGTGGACTTTCCGGAATAAACAGAATAAGCAAGCCGTAAAGAACCGCCGGAATGCATTCCGCCCAAAACATCCATTGCCAAGTTTCAAAAGCTCCGATAGTTGTCACTCCTATGGGTGCACGGTCGGAATTCAAAATAGCCGCTCCGCCGGTGCTGGTCATGGAACCCAGTATATAATTAGACAGCAAAGCCGCAAAAATACCTATGACTATGGCAAACTGCTGCATAGTGGCAAGCCTGCCTCGCAAAGCCGCCGGGGCGATTTCCGCAATGTAGGCGGGAACAATAATGCTCGCTGCGCCAACGCCGATGCCGCCAAGCACACGCCAAGCAATAAATTCAATCATATTCCCCGCCGTACCCACTGTTGTAAAAAAATACGGATAACCTGAACCTACGGCACTGATTAAAAAGAGAATGCTCGCAGTTATCATAACCTTTTGGCGTCCGAATTTATCCGCTAAGGTGCCGGCAAAAAAAGCACCGACTGCTGCGCCTAAAACCGCTATAGCTGCTGCAAGCCCTAACTGTGCATCGTTTGCACCTAACTTGAATCGCAAAGCATCCAAAGTTCCGTTTATAACGGATGTGTCGAAGCCGAATAAAAAACCGCCAAGAGCCGCCGCACAAGCGATAAACAGCGCATAGCCTACGGAGTATTCCTTTTGAGCCATAGGTAACCTCATGTTGGGTATTTAGGGTTAATTTAGTAAATTCCCAACATGCTTCTTTCCCTTGAACAATGCGGTTTTAGAAACCTAAAGGAATTTTCTTTGGAATTTTCCGATGGAATAACGATAATAAGCGGGCAGAATGGGCATGGGAAAAGCAATTTGCTGGAAGCAATTCATATTATTTGCCAAGGGTTTTCATTTAGAACAAAAACTTTGCAGGAAGCTATAGGTTGGAATGCGGATAATTTTATTTTAAGAGCGAGTACAGCGGCAATTCAAGTGGACAATTCGGGAATAAAAGGCAAATTGAACGGCAAGGAATTTCGCAGGGCGAGTGCGCTGTTCGGCTCGGCTCCTCTTGTTTTTATTTCGCCGGAGGATATACGGCTTGCAAAGGGGACGCCGGAAAACAGGAGAAATTTTTTAGATGAGCTTTTGTGTTTTTGCAAAAAAAGCAATTTGAATTTGCTTCGCAGGTATCGCAGGGTTTTGCTGCAAAGGAACCGTTGGTTAAAGGATAATCTGGAAGGCAATGCCGCCGGCGGGGAATATCTGTTTGAAGCCTTAACGGAGCAGTTAGCTTCCCTTGCGGTGTTGGTTTGGGAAGAGAGAAAAGAGCTTTGCGAGATTTTAGAACCGCATATAAATAATTTTTACCAAGTGTTGTGCAACAAGTCCGAGGAGATTAAATTTTCCTACGCAAGAGCTTTGAGCAAGGAAGATTTTTTGAAAAAACTTGGGGAAAAATTTAATGCGGAAAGAATTGCCGGAGCAACGCTCGCCGGCCCGCACAGAGACGATATTGAGCTTTTTCTTCAAGGGCATTCCATGCGGGATTTCGGTTCGCAAGGGCAATGCCGTTCAATAGCCTTAGCCATGAAATTCGCCGCCGCAGAGATAATAGAAAATCATTCCGGCGCAAAACCGATTTTGCTTTTGGATGATGTATTTGCCGAGCTTGACCATTCAAGGAGAGAGGCAATTGCAAAAATTGTCAAACAAAAAGAGTGCCAAACATTTGCCGCAACGCCGAGCGCAGAAGATTTGCCTTTTCAGGGGGATACGTTAATCAGCCCTCTTAAAATTTCCGATTGTTTTTCATCAGGTTCTTTCTGCAAAGCGAGTCTCGCTAAATAGCGGTAAATGTTGATGGTTTGCGCATTTGCCTCTTGACCTCTGGCTTTAAGCTCAGAATAGCGATAATTTGCCGTTAAGTTTGCAAGCAAAAGCGAGTCCGCTTCCACCTCTTCCATGCCCAAACATCTAACCAAACCCACAAGCGGCATATTCTCAGAGAACTCCGCATAATCCTCAGGTCTAGCCCCAAGCATAAAATTAACGCTCCGCCCCGGAAAATTATTCTCTATTATGTCAAAAATAAAATCCCCCCCACTCTCAACTCTCAACTCTCCACTCTCAACTTTCCAATCTCCACTCTCAACTAATTTCAAATCAGGATAATTCCTAAGAATCTGCTCCCTATACCAGTCGCTATAAGAAAGACTTTCATTTATAACAACAACATCTGTCCGGTAATTTTCCGCAAGCTGCATATACCACAAGGGATAAGTATCGTTATCGCCATAAGTTATTAAAATGCCGTTTTGCGGAACACTGTTTAAAACATTCATGGCAAAGTCACGTGCTATAAAATCCTCTGAACGGTTGTGGGAAGCGAAATTGCAAATAAAAGGAACAACCCACGCAAACACAAGCCCAAACGCAGCCAACCTTGCCGCTTTTTCCGAACGTAATCTTTGAAACACCGCTCCGCAGGCGATGGCAGCCATAATGGCAAAAAACAAAAAAGCCGGTGTAAAGAAATAATCCCTATTTCGCACTTCTCTGTGAACTGCTTTTGGCGGGTCTATCATCTTTTTTCCATGTTCATACAGGGCTTCTTCCCAAGCAAAAATTATTCTTAAACCCTCTGCAGCAGGAGCATTTTCAAACCAAGCGTTCCGCATCTCGCCCGGCAAGGCGTAATAAAAAGCAATCTGCGTATTTAACTCGGTTATACTCGGCAAGTTCGGAATTGAATCCGGAACGAATTTTCTCAGTTCCTTTATCTGCATATTCCATTGTTTTGTTCTATGGCTTTCCGGCATTGTGCCGTCTGCCATATTCAGATAAAAAACAAGCCCTATGGAACTCAAAAAAAACATCGCTGCTATTAAAACTACGCTTGAGTTTTTTCTCAACAGCCACACACCCGCAAACACAGCTATAATTAAAAATTCAAAAACTATTCGGTGAAAAAACTGAAATTTTTCCAAGGAACTTTCACCCCAGGGTCCGGATTTCTGCGCCCCTAAGGGAGCCGGAATCCACTGGTTCAAATGGTAACCGAGATAGCCGATGTTTTCCGAAAATCCGAATTGATTTACAATGGCACCTCTGCGATACAAGGCTCGCTCAAACATAGTCATATCGCCGTATAGTTTTCTACTTAGCACGTCCTTAAAATTTTCCATTTCAGCAGGATTATTCTCATTCAAAAGCGGTTCGGCAGAAGAGCGAACAGGAAGGTAAAGCTGAACGGAGAGGCCTAGCGAGATTAGGAGTACAGCGAATACTAGGGTATGGGGTTTGGGGTATGGGGTATGGGAGGTAGCGAATACAAAAATTAAAATTAAGGGTAAGGGTAGCAGGGTAAAAGTATGAATGCCAAAACCTAAAAATGATATATATAAAATGAAGAGCAGATATTTGCGTTCAAGGGTTTCCTTCCATTTTAAGGTTGCCCAAATTTCAAGCATTATTATCAGCATTGAGATGCCGTAAACTTCCGCTTCTACTGCGTTAAACCAGAAAGTATCGCCAAAGAGAGAAATTGAAGCTGCGAAAAATCCGAGCAAGTTTCGCAAACTTTGTCCGAAATAAATTCGCTCATCTAATTTTTTCGGTAAAATTTTTATCGTAATTTCAAAAATCAGCAGGCAGCATAAAATTGAACTTATAACACTTATCAAATTAACGGCAAAGGCCGGGCCGTTTATCCAACCCAGCAGCAAAATGAAAAACCGCCCGAGCAAAATGAAGAATGGGGAACCCGGTGGGTGCGGAATGCCGAGCACATTAGCAGCTGCTATAAACTCCCCGCTATCCCAGAAGCTCACCGTGTGCGCCATAGTAAGGGCATAACCGACAATTCCCAGCAAAAGAATTGCTATTCGCAAGCGCATCTTTCCCATTTCTCTTTTTCCATTCTCAATTTTTCCAGAGAATTGTAATCTGCTTTGCTGCCATCTCTTAACTCGCAGAGTTTGCGATAACCCTGCTCCAGTTTTTGCTGCCGCTCACTAGGGAATTTTCGAGACAATTCTTCCAAGGCTTTGAAAATGGCTTCATCGCTGTAAAGCCGTAAAATTCCGCTCTGCAGGCTCTTTTCTGTTTGTGGTTCTTCGTTAAATTCAAGGGGCGTCAAAGAGTCCAGCCATGCGGCTTGGCTTAAAAAAAGAGAATCGTCTTGCTCAATACTCGGAGCTTTGCCCAGAGGATATTCATCTTTAGGGATTGTTAAATTTTGCGAGTTTGCAAAATCTTTTAGCTTTTGCAAACTGCGTTCGCTTGGGTTTTCCAGCAAATTTTCTTTTAATATGGCAAGAGAAAGGGCCGGATTTTCCAAAGGCAAATCATAACGCTTGCTTGCACGTCGCTTTGCCCCCGCTGCCGCTACTACAAGAGCAATTGCTAAAAGGGTTATAATCCAGACAGCCATTTACTTCGCATATTTTTTCACCAACTCATCCAAAGCATCGCAGTCGAGCATTTCCATTTGCACGGCCATAGCTGCAGAGCGGGTTCTTTCGCTTCCCTTTAATTCCGGAACTCTAAAACACAATTTATTTTCCGTTTCAGGTTGGGAATCGGAGGGAATTATCAGTTTGAATAGTTTGTAACGTTCCTTATGCTCGGTATAAAATTCCTTGTAATCCATTGTGTTCTGAATTTTTGCGAGCCGTTTTGAATCGCTGAACGTAATACCGGAAACTTGCGAAGGGTCCAAGGAAACAGGGAAGGTATTCGGGAAGCGAATTTCAACTTTATCTCCGGTTTTCACAAGCGAAGCCTGATTTGGGTTTATTAAATGCCTTTGCATCGGCACATTTCGGTACGCCTGATAGCGTGCGGGTTTTACACCGCATTCTTTTCGCATTTCCTTATCTATGCTAAAATCCACATTTTGGCATATATCAGGCATTTCGGTGGGTATATAGAGCACTTCATTTTTGCCGCTAGAGCTGGAACCGCAAGCTACGAAAATAAGAGCACTTGTCAAGAGAAAGGGGTGTAGTTTCATTGTGATAATATAGAAATATAAAACGCATCCCTTTCCACCGGCACAAGCCCTTCCCCTTTGATAAGCTCCTGCAGACGGTTAGCGGTTATTTCATTTGGACTGTTTGCCCCTGCTGCACGTGAAATTCGCTCTTCCATAACCGTGCCGTCAAAGTCTGAGGCGCCGCCTCCCAAAGCTCTTAATGCTGTTTCTACGCCGAGTTGCACCCAGTAGGCTTTTATGTGCGCAACGTTGTCTAAAATAAGCCTTGAAATGGCTATAGTTCTTAAAATATCCTCTTCGCTCGCCCTGTTTTTGACTTTCCTGCCCAAAGCGTTGTTTTGCGGTAAAAACACCAGCGGCAAGAATGCTAAAAAACCGCCGGTTTCATTTTGCAAATCGCGAAGCCTGAACAAATGTTCAATTCTATCTTCCACGCTTTCTATATGTCCAAATAGCATAGTTGCATTTGTTGGGATGCCGAGTTTGTGAGCGGTTTTGTGGACAAAAAGCCATTCTTCACCCGTTTCTTTTTCCCCGCAAATTTGCGTTCTTATTTCGGGAACAAGAATCTCCGCTCCGCCACCCGGCATTGTGTTCAGACCAGCTTCTTTTAGTTCCATCAAAATACTCTCAACGCTTTTACCTTCCTTTTTTGCAAAGTGGCAAATTTCCACAGCGGTAAAGCATTTCAAATTCACGCCGGGAAATTCCTTTCTCAATGCCTTTAACATATCCGTGTAATAGGAAAAAGGGTTATCGGGGTGCAAGCCGCCTACTATATGCAATTCCCTAGCTCCTGCGCTTACGGCTTCTCTTGCTTTTGCCAAAATTTCATCTAGATTCATATTATAAGCGGCGGGGCTATCTTTTTTTATCTTTGAAAAAGCGCAAAAACTGCAATGCAAGCAGCATACATTTGTGTAATTTATCTGCCTGTTGCGAACCCAATAAACATTTTTTCCGTGCAATTTTTCCTTGAAATCGTTCGCTAGTGATGCGAGTTCGTTAAAAGGAAGGTTGAAGAGTTCA
>LIUH01000122.1 GCA_001462225.1 Fibrobacteria bacterium GUT31
TTTAGCTTGTGGAAAATTGTTTCCTCGCTCAATATCTGAAAGGGAAGTTATGGAAATTTGGGTTTTTTCTGCTAAATCGGCTTGTGATAACTGTCTACGGAAGCGAAAAAATTTGATATTTTTACCTAATTTTTCCTTTAATTCTTGTTCATTCATCTATATATACCTGTCCTTACCTCCTTTTTTATTAAACCAAGCCTAAAAATTATTGACAAACAGGCTGTACCTGTATACTATAAAGGCATAGGCTTATATATGAATTGTAGGATTTACGAGCTTATGAAATGTTATTCCTAATATAAATATCCGCAAAAGGAGTTTTTTTATGAAAAATTGGAAATATTTTTCGTTTATGGCAATTGTAGCCATTATTGCCCTTGCATTTGTCTTTACCGCCTGCAAGGACGACGACGGGGATGAAGAAGACGGAGGCAGCGGCGGCGCTGTTTCAGGTATAAGCAGCCTTGTGCTTTCCGGGCAGGTGTACGGTGAAGATTACAGCCAGTTCAAAGGTAATCTCAATATTTCAGGTGTTTATAATTGGTATGGTGATGTTGTAAACATCGGAACCGGAAGAATAACCAACGGCGTACTTAACTATACAATTGGAACACCGCCCAATAGTTCATTGACATCGTATAAAGATCTTGAAGACGGATACTTGTTCAGCCCCAATGAAACGACAAGTAACGGGAACGTAAAAATTTTTGGTTTTTCTAGTTTGAAAACGGACTCGGATGAATTCGACTATTTGTTTAAAGCAAATATGAATTCTGAATCCGGTGCATTTTATATATATGTTGACGGCGACGTAACCATAAGTTCGGTAAAAACAGAAGAAATCAACGCGTTCAGCCTTTCATTAAAGAAAGGTTGGAACATAGGGAATTATAGCAACCGATCAGGACTCACCATTACTTTGGGCAACACATCTAATAAATGGGTTCTTGTAGGATACTACGGCGACTCCGGCACGCTTGCGTTTGAGCTTATCAACAACGGCGCCGCGTACAGTGTCGGAAATGAACAATGGGTAAGTGGAAACGTGGTTATACCGGCGTCCTACAACGGCAAGCCCGTAACGGAAATCGGCTCCAGAGCGTTCCGCAGATGTGATGGACTTACAAGCATTACAATCCCGTCAAGCGTAACGTCTATGGGCAACTACGCATTCGAAAATTGCAGAAACCTTAGAAGCGTAACTTTTGCGGCAGGCAGCGCCATTATCAGTGATAATTTCGGTTCCAACGCTTTTCCCGAAGGAAGCGGAAACGGCGGTAATACATTAAAGACAGCTTACCTTGCAGGCGGCGCAGGAACGTATACGAGAGCCGCTTATGGTGAAGTCTGGACGAAACGGTAGGAAGGGATTGGGGTTTTTTACGGAAGCAGTTACCAATAGCTTCCACTCAGGCTGTCACTACAGACAACAGTACCAGAGCCTCCGCACCGGCTGTCATTACAGACAGAAGTACCGGAGCCCCACCGGCCCGTATCAGTATTGCGGACAGCTACACTGTTGAAAGAGTAACCGGGCAGGTAATGTCTCAACGAAATTTTGAAGACGCATGGGTTGATGTAAAAATAGGAGATGTATTTACTGAAAATAATAGAATCCGTACTGGTTTAAATGCATCTTTAGTTTTAAATGATGGAACTAAAACCATTACAATTCCAGGAGGAAGAGAGGGCAGAATTGATTCCTTACTTAGAATGAGGTAAATAAATTATTTGTTTAATCACAATTGGTATGGAACAAATTGACAGATAACACGGTAAAGGAGAAAAACATGAAAAAGACAATCAAACTGTTAGGAATTATCGCCCTTGTAGTGATACTCGCCCTTACCTTCGTATTCACTGCCTGTAGCGATAGCGATGAAGACGACGACGGTGATACCAACAACGGCAGTCAAACAGGAGACAACAACAGCGGCAACAATGGTAATAACAGTGGCAATAATAGCAGTGGTGAACAACCTCGTAGCGGCTACTGCCACATCAGTGGTATAGCATATGGCAACGGTATGTTTGTCGCGGTCGGTGGTCCGATCCCCGGTGAAGAATCAATAGCGTATTCCACGGACGGTATAACATGGACTGCGTCGGCAGACCACCCGTTCGGTAGAGGAGTTAGCAATAGCGTTGCCTATGGTAACGGCAAGTTTGTCGCGGTAGGTACCGATGTCTATAACAAAGGAGGAATAATAGCTAGTTCCACAGACGGTATAACCTGGACAGAGGTAATGACTACCGTTTACAAATACTACGACATAGTCTGGGGCGCCGACAAATTTGTTATAGGCGGCGGCCAAGGCAGTGGTAAAGGTATGGCGTATTCTTCGGACGGAGTAACATGGACGGCGGTAAAAGACACAGGCGCTATCGACAGCGCTATTGATAAAATTGCATGGGGAGATGGTAAATTCATCGTGGGCACAACTAATATAGCATATTCCACAGACGGCATAAAATGGACTGAAGCGGCAAACAACCCATTTGGTCTGGCAGGCGATTGGGGCAACTTTTCTTCTGGTAGTATCCACGACTTTGCCTATGGTAACGGTAAATATGTCGCGGTTGGCTCTTATGGGCGATCTACTTATCCCCCGGATAAAAATAGCCAGATAGCTTATTCTACAGACGCCAATAACTGGACTGTCGTAGAGGACAGCGTATTCGGTAAAAACTATGTTAACGCCATTACATGGGGTAACGGAATGTTTATCGCCGGGGGAACCAGTGGCGGCAAAATGGCGTATTCCACAGATGGCGTAACATGGACTGAGATAGCGGATAGCACTTTCGATATTAACGGCTTTTATGATATTGTTTGGGGCAATGATAAGTTTGTCGCAGTCGGCACGCGGAGCAGGATGGCATATTCCTATGACGGTATAACATGGACTGCTGTGATGGACAGTGCATTTCCATAGTTCTATAAGAGGCTGACTACCCTCTTATAGAACATAGTAGATTCGTCATACAGGGAAATCAATTTTCATTAAGAATTTATCCTTAAATAATCTTTTTTAAAGAATTTTACCACGAACCAGCACAAACCAACACGAACAATTACATAATTTCGAATTATAAGTTCGTGGTGTTTGTGTGGTTTGTGGTTAAGAATTAGATTTTGATTAAAAATTGATTTCCGTGATTCGTCATACCAGTCGTGTTGACAGAGCATGTTTTTTGTATTACATTTTAATTGCTGGTCGGGGTCGTTTCGGACGTTAGGCCAAAGGGGACCGCAAGGTCAGCATTAGGCACCCGATCGGGCTTTTGTTTTCCATAGGGTTATTACCCCTAATTGACTATTCCCTCGTTCAACGCTCGCAGTGTAGACAGTTCCATTCACTTTTTTAACAAATAATACTTTCTTGTTTCCCCTGCGATCGGTATCTTCATGCCGGACAGTGTCAAATTCATTCATGACTGCAGGAAAATTGAAGGGGATGAGCAATGAGTTACATATCGGTGATTATCTGTATAAACTGTTCCGGCGTTACTGCCGGAATATTACCAGAAGAAAAGTCTTGGGTGTTTCTCGTAACAATATAATCGACGGAAAGCCCCTCTCCAACGGTAAATTGGACAGAATCTTCGAAATCGTCCCACGTCAAGTCCAGCGCTTTGTAGATGTCTTTATCTGTTACTGTTGCCGGATAGTAAATATGCAGCAAATGCTTAATCGCTTCCCGCGCTGCTTTTTTGCCTAGCTTCTTTTGGGAAATGTAAAATATGTCTGTTACAGCCGAAGCGGAGATATAACCGGTAAATTGTTTTTGTTCAGCAAGATCAAAGAGTGCTCTGGAGTTTTTAATAAATCCTGCGTTGTTAAGCAATATATCCAAAACAACATTGGTGTCAATAAGGACCGTCATTTTAAGTGTTTTGCCAACCTTTCCGCGCGGATTTCATCAGGATCAATATTGCCGCCTATTTTGGAGACGATTTCCAAAAGTGCGTCTGTATGCGGCGTTGCCACATCGGTATTTTTAAGCACATTAACAGAGCTTTGGTCTACAGACCTATGGTCTGTAGACTTTTCAACTACAGGAGTTAGTTTCAGCTCAACTCGCGCCTTTCCAATCGGTATTTCTCGTGGAGCCAGAAACTCGAAAAACACACGGTGGTCAGCCGGTACTTCAACAGTTTGTTCAATGGTCATGTTTTAAATATAGCAAAGAACATATGAATGTGCAAATGACCGCAATGCCTCAAGTAAAATCGAACCGAAAGGTGTAACATGGACTGCTGTAATGGACGGTACATTTCCATAGCTCAGGAAGAGGCTAACTACCCTCTTTTATAGAACATAGGTACTCGCAGGGGATGACACTAAATATTCCCCAGACTAAAGTCGCCTTGAATTTTAAAATGGTTTTTGTCACGCCGGACGGTAAGTTTCCGTTCGGGAAAATGAACGGGCAGAAGCTCTTTTACCTTCTTTGCCGCAGCTTCGTAAATTTCACGGCGTGCGTCTTCATCAACATTTTCAAGAGTGGCTATTGCTACGTCAATCAGATAGCCGCGTCCTAATTCTGATCCGAAGCCGGGTGTAAAGTTTGCGCCAATGTTGAAAAGCCCGTCCGCTTCCGGATTGGATGTTTCGCCGCGCGCCGGCCGTACGGGGTGCAGGTTGTATCTGCCGCCGTAGAGGTCTTCAATGTAGTCGTCAACTTCGTCAAAAATTTTCTTTAAACGGTCGTCAAATTCTATCATTTTTGGATGCCACATACGGTTATTATAAGTATTTAAATACGGCAGAGGCAATGCGGAGTACGCACGGACTTTACTACAATCCAAGTTCCCTATGAAAATATTTTAATGAAGCATAGCGGCACAATGCGGAAACAGGAAGCGCCGGGTTTTTCCGGCGGCGGCGGATCTCCTTTTTATACGAAGCCACATAAGAAGAAAATTGCTTCTTAATAAGATATTCCCGCTGTTTTAAGAAATTATATTCATGTTGACGGATTGTAACCGGGGCGGGATCGATGTATTGAGCCGAATCGGTAATTACCACAGCCTTGGAATAGTCAAGTCCGCTTTTTTGGTCAGTGGAACTATCGGCAATAAAGCAATAAGGATGTGTAATATGGGAGCGAAGTGGAATAGCGTAAGTTAGACTGTCCAACTCCAGAAGCAGTACATAATACGGTCGTTCTTCCTTTGTAAGAATTTCCTCACAGTGATTGAATTGGGCATAAAAAGCGGCGCTCAAGCGATGAAATTCCATGAATTACCCATAAAAATACCCCCATAACCGGGGGTTAAAAATCAGGCTTTTTTTTGATTAACGTGAT
>LIUH01000123.1 GCA_001462225.1 Fibrobacteria bacterium GUT31
ATTATGGCTTATCTGCATAAGATTAAAGTATTGTTGCACGATAACGTACTTACCGATGATCCTAACGACTCTGTCGCCCGTGTTGTTGCGATAGGAGGTATAATATGAGTGCAAATGAAAGAATACCCGGCCCTTCATATGATAAAATACAGGAGTATGACTATTGTGTCAGTAGGCACAATGAGTATTACTGCCAAAACATTGGATTACGCCCCATGTCCAAAGAACAGGAGGATGCAATGTGGGAGTGCATATTTTACAAGGACTACCAGACATGTCTGCATGAGGTCGCCGGGGAGAAATATGGCACCGATGCGGTTGTCGGTGGTGCTGTCGGTCTGATCATTAGCATAATCATAATAAAATGGTGGAAACAAAGAAATAAAGGAGGTACAAAATGAAAACAGTAATTCTAGGTATGGTTTTATTGACCATCAACGTTCACGCCCAAGGAAGAAATTCCAAATGGGTTTCATCCACACCCTGCAAGGACTATGTGGAAATGTCACTAGGCTATAGGCAGCACTACTTGGGAAACCGTGTGACCAAGGACGATGCAGACCATTTCCGGGAACTTAAAGTCCAATGCGAGCAGGATATGACCCGTAAATCTGGAAATAAGTCAGAGTCACGGAAATTGATATCTGGGACTGATACCCTTGAATACTACATTGGAAATATCTTTGAATGCGAAAGTCTGGAAGAATTAAAGTCCATCGGATATGTAGCGGTGGATAAGACTGGGCGTCAGGATAAAAAAGAATTTAAACGATTGGAAGATACATGCGAAAAATCCCAAGCCCGTATAGGGCATCAAATGGCGGGGGCAGTCCAGAAGCAATTGGATGCGTTGCAGAGATACGGTCTGACACCATCATCAAAACCAATGGTGGTGGCCAATACCATTGAATGCAATCAACTCGTAGAATTTATTGTGACCCCCTATAATCCTGCGGATAGCACCTTCCGCCGAATAAACCTTTACACATTGGAGACATCATGCATGAGATCAGCTAGACCCAAAACCAAGGTCATGACACTTAAAGAGGTCACAGGGGCATGCAATTCATGGGATGCCTATAGTGCGCAGGAGGGAAAGGTGGTTCCGATATGGTATGTGGGGTTGTATGGATGGATGGCTCTATGCTTTAGGGAACGGGATTTTATGTCTTTTTCCTATACATGCGAACAATTGGAACGGTTTGCAGGTCCGGATTACGCCTACATAGTTATGGGCGGGGCAATTGTGAAGGCACTTCAGGAAACTGCCGCCCGATGCGGAATTGAATATGATGGTTCGCTCCATGGAGGCACCGATGAATAATTTGCATAAGGTGAAGCGAAAAATGGATAAAATGGACTTAAAAAAGTTGATAAAAACTATAAATTTTGACAACAATTTTATTGAGGCTACTTTTCAATTTAGACTTTTGATGGCATTAGGTAAAATTTATCGTGAAGATGATATTTTTCCCGAGCGATCAATAAAAGCTTATTTCACAAAAGAAGAAATAGATAAATTCAAAAAAAGAGAAATAGATATAGTTTTAAGGAATCAAGAAAAACTTGATATAGCTATTGAATTAAAAATGCCCATGAATGGACAGTTTCCAGAACAAATGTATCAATTTGTTAAGGACATTAAATTTTTAGAAGAACTAAAATCCAGCAAAAAATTTTCGCAATGTTTTCTTATTGTTGTTACTGATAATAAATTATTTTGGCAGGGAGACAAAAAAGATGGTATTTATTCTTCTTTTAGAAATAAAATACCATTATCTGGAACAAGAAGCAAGCCTACTGGTCCAAATAAAGATCATATTGAGTTTGATATTGAACTTGAAGGGAAGTACGATATTTCATGGAATGATTTAAACAATGATTTTAAATATTTCATAGTTGAAATTAAAAATGAGCCTGTCATAAAATGAAAAGATAAAAATTCATAAGAACACCCCCTGTCACTGACCCGTAATGCAGCCCACAACCCGAATCGTAAACGACTTTTGACGATTTATTTCTTAAATCTCTATAAAACTTTCTACATTCATCCTAAAATTCCCAGAGACAAAAATGAATGAAACGTCCCTATTGACCCTGCAAAATGAAATTGCAGAACTAGAACAATTATTAGCTGACAAGAAACATCAGCTCAAAGAAGCACAAACCGTTCTCGCCAAACAAGCCGCCGAATCCACAGCAACACAAAATCAGATAAACAACTATTCTCCGCCGGAAACCAAAATTGCCCTGTTTCGTTCCCTATTCAAAGGCAGAGAAGATGTATATGCGAAACGTTTTGAAAATGCGAAAACCGGAAAATCCGGTTACCAGCCTGTATGCCGAAATAAGTGGACTATAGTATGCAAAAAGCCCAAGATAAACTGTGGCAGTTGCACTCAACGTTCATTTGAATCGATAACAGATGAAGTGATTAGAAACCATCTCGCCGGGCTTATTGTTATGGGCGTTTACCCATTATTGCAAAATGAAACTTGCCATTTTCTAGCAGTGGATTTTGACAAAGAGGCGTGGCGGGAAGATGCCAAGGCCTTTATGGATACCTGCAAGTTAGAAGGAATACCCGCCGCTCTGGAACGCTCCCGCTCCGGGAACGGTGCTCATATATGGATTTTCTTTGACAACCCGATTTCAGCGACAAAGGCTCGGAAACTCGGTGCATTTCTTATGACTCGCACTTTAGACAGACGGCCTGAAATCGGGCTTGATTCATTTGACCGCTTCTTTCCCAATCAGGATACCATGCCGAAAGGCGGGTTCGGTAATCTAATAGCTCTTCCTTTGCAAAAGGAAGCTAGGGCAAAAAATCATAGCCTTTTTCTGGATGAAAATATGGTTCCATACGCCGACCAGTGGGCTTTTCTTGCTTCCATAAAACTGATGGATGAAAACAAATTGAACACCCTAATTCAAAATGCCGTTCAGCGATACGAACTTTTGCCTGTGAGCTACGATTCTACGGAAGCAGAAGATGAAGCCAAGCCTTGGCAGAGAAAATCTGCCGTTTTGCCTGCTATCACTGAGCCACTTCCTCAAAAAGTAGAGATTGTGCTAGCCGATCAGCTTTATATAAATCATACCGGCTTACCACCTGTACTACGCAATCGCATTTTGCGGCTCGCTTCTTTCGCAAATCCCGAATTTTATCAGGCACAAAGAATGAGGCTTCCAACTTGGAACAAACTGCATATTACCGTTTAGGACTTTCGGCAACAGTTATCCGCAAAGACGGTCAGCATCCTATAGTTCTGATGAATTTAGGGGAAGTTCGTTATTCTAATAACCGAAATACCGAACCACAGTTTGAGCAAAAAGTATTTCCCCGTTTTACCAACTTTCATTTAGAAGATGAAAACTCCGCTATTCAAGATATATTCCATAATCTTTACCTGAACGAAGATCGAAACAAATTGATTATTCAAGATATTCTTGAAGTTTACCGTGAAGGGCGTGAATGTCTTGTATTAAGCGAGCGGATTGAGCATTTGGATATATTGAGGGATGCTTTGAAAGAACATATATCATCTCTTTTTATCTTAAAAGGCGGGCTTGGAAAGAAGGAGTTAAAAACAACCATGGAAGAAATTCAAAAACCTTCGTGCGAACACAGGGTCATCCTTGCCACAGGAAAATACCTTGGAGAAGGCTTTGACTTGCCAAGTCTTGATACTCTGTTTTTGGTTTTTCCTTTTTCGTGGAGGGGCATGTTGATCCAATATACAGGGCGTCTGAACCGTGCTTCTTACGGAAAAAAGGAAATACGAGTTTATGATTATGTCGATGGAAAAGTGCCGGTGTTATCGAGGATGTATGGGAAGCGAATGAGGGGTTATAGGGCTTTGGGGTTTCACATCAACTCCTCAACCAAAT
>LIUH01000124.1 GCA_001462225.1 Fibrobacteria bacterium GUT31
TTATGTAAACCAAAATATTATGTAAACTATATATGTTGGGTTTGCGATAGCAAAGTTAGTAAAATATTCAGAGAACACGCTTTACTATTTTCAGCAAAGCGTATTTCTGAACAAAAAACTTTACATAATAATTTAATATTGATGTTGCAGATTCTTCAGCCAATCAAGTAATTGTCCGTTTTTTTGCCAAGTTGTTTTTTTGTTTGTTACGATTGAGGGATTGACTTTCTGTAACGCCAACACTTTCTTTTTTTCGCTTGCTCTTGCGTAAACTTCAGTGATTAAGGTAGAGGAATGTCCGAGGAAATCCCGGATGTAAACCAGATTAATGTCGGCTTCAAGCAAATGCATTGCTTTCGAGTGCCTGAAAGTATGACAGCCGATATTATCGGGAATCAGCGTTGGCATTATCTTTCGTGCCATACCGGCATATTTCTTAACGATATTCAATACAGCAACTCTTGACAGGCGGTTTCTCTGAGGATTTGTGAAGATGGGATGTGCTGCATTTTGTGGCTCAAACAGAGAATGTTCTTTCATATACCGTTTAAGGTTTTCTGTTTGAGAAGACGACAAAGGGACAATTCTGGCCTTGTTTCCCTTGCCTTGCAAGCGAACAGTTGCAGTTTCTCCAAAGCGCAAGTCCAACGGAGTAAGATTGATGAGTTCCTGTACTCTGGCGCCACTGTCATAGAGCAAACCAAGCAAAGCAAGGTTTCGCCTGCCGTATTCGGTTTTTGTATCAGGCTGTTTTAGAAGAAGTTTTATGCCTTCAATGGTTAAAAAAGCCATTTCCGGCGATGTGCATTTCTTAAAACGAACGGATAAAACTTCCTGCCATTGTTTAAGCCCTTCCACATCCCTGTATTGTATGAAGCGGAAGAAAGAATGTAATGTGGCAAGTCTGGCATTACGGGTTGAAACACTGCATCCCCTTTCTTTTTCGAGCCAGTCAAGAAACGATATTACCTTTTGTTTAGTAATATCCCGAAGAAACAGTTTTTCAGGTTTTATACATTCTTCTTCACTCATATATCGAAGAAAAATCATAAACGTTTGGCTGTATGCCTGTATGGTATTTCTTGACATGCCACATTCTGTCGGCAGATACCGTATAAGGTAATCTGTCAGGTACTTTGAAAAATCTGTCGGTTTCATAATTCGTCATTGGGGGCGTCAATATCAATACCAATATCGGGGAAGATGTATTTGTACGCTTCATTAACTTTACGAAGCATATCAGGGTACATCTCTGCGGTAAGGCGAACATAACGGTTAGTGGCCTCTACGGAACGATGCCCCATACAGGTCATTATTATGGGCATGGAGTAATACAGGTCATAACCTGATTCCGACATTTTTACCAGTGCATTTACACAAAACGTGTGCCTCAGGTCATGCAGTCTTGGTCCCCTGCTTCGTCCGCCATGGGATATTCCTGCTCTAAAAAGTACGGTACGGAAGATTTCATATATGCTGCCCGCATTACAGGGTCTTCCGTCGGGCGACTCAAAAAATAAGTTTTCCGGATTAATTCCGGTTACCATAGACTGCTTGAACAGTACATAGTCTTTTAAGACTTCTTTGAGCGAAAGTGAAAGCGGAACAATACGGTCGCAACCATTTTTACATTCCCTCAAAACCAGATAGCCGGTATCCAAATCAACATCCCGATGCCGCAACCTGACTGCTTCACCTATACGTATTCCTGTCGCATACAGGGTCCGGATAAGTGCAGGCATCACGCATACAGGAGAATACATATATGTGCGTCGCAGAAACAGACGGTCGCATTCACGAAAGATATTTGCAACCTCCTGTTTGGTATAGATATGAGGAGTGAAGACAGAGCTGTATTTTGGCATCCTGGGTATATAAGAATCATATCCTGCAAGTTGAAGATAGGCCGAGAAGCCACGCAATATGCTGATCCGATGGTATCTGTTGCTTTCCGATTCTTCAGCTAAAGGACGATTCCATGCCTCAAACAGGTCTTTTGAGATACCAATTATGGTCTCGTTTCTCTCTATGGTCAGTGTATCGAATCGACGGAACCGTTCATCAAGGTCTTCCATTTTATATCCGAGAGAACGCTTGTACTCAATATATTGCCGTATTAAACCAGTATATATACCTGTATTGCAGGATTTAATCGTTGTTCCCATACAGATTGCCGTAAAAAGAAGATGGAACAAAAGGTACTTCCAATGCGCACTGCCGCAGAAGCTTCAAATCAACCCGAAGGTATTCCATAGTTGTTTCCGTTGTAGAATGTCCCAATATTTCGGATATGACAGGCAACGATTCGTTGGATTTGAGCAAATTGCTTGCCAAACTGTGCCGAAGCGCATGTGGACCGTGTTTTTTATTGGTAAAGCTTACGCCTGCAATGCGGAAGTAATCTTTTATCGTAATCCCCATTCCATTGGATGTCAACTCTTTGTATGGAGCATGAGCAGTAATGAAAACATAAGGTAGCTCTATCTTGGGACGCCCGTACTGCAAATAGTCAATAATTGCGTTTCCTACTTCTTCTGATAGGGGCAAAACGACTTTTTTACCTGTTTTTTGTTGAAACACAACGATACGGTTATTTTCCCAGTCAAGATTGCAATACCGCATACCTATAATATCCGATATTCTAAGCCCATATCGGGCTGCAAGCAGTATCATGGCATAATCGCGTTTCCCTTGAGGATGTCCGCGGTCAATAGCCCCAATAAGCGCTTCAACCTCTTCGGCTGTATACACAGACGGAATTTTGGATTGGTATACCTGTCGCAGTTTAAGCAACGACATCCACTGTTCTGAACAGTTGTTGATTAACAGACCGAGGGAACACAGATAGCGGATAAATATACGGATAGTCATTATCGTGCTGTTCCTGTCATTGGGCGTTTTATCCCTGTTAAGACTGTTTAGAAAGCGAAGCATACAGGGTGTATCCAATGTGGCTACGGTCTTACCTTCTTTTTGTAAGTGTCTATAAAGATGTTCGATACGCTCTTTATATCTCGTTATGGATGAACTCCTTTTAACGAGACTCTCTTCCTTGATAAAAGTATTAAACGGCTCTCCCAGCATGCCTTCAAACAATATCTCGCGATATTTGTAATGAGGACGCGCCATAGAGCCTGTTTCCCAAAAAACGGACAGGACGTCAACATGTCTAACCCGTTCTTTCTGTCTGTGTGTTAATTGTTCGTACTGCTTGTTCTGATGACATTCATCCAAAAAAGCGTCGCCAACACTGCGACTGTAAGAATCAATATTAAGGGAATCCATAAACTCTCGGATACGTTCCCAAGTTTGATTGTACCTCCTGATACATGATTCTTTGTAGCCTTTACTGCGAAGAACAGCTTCCACACGCTGCCGAAGTTCTGATAATCGACTTTCGTTCATAATAATTTGTATTTAATGAGTAAAAAAATACAAAATTATTATGTAAAGTTATTATGTGAAGAATTTTCGCTTAATAGATTGAATAATAAGCATTTTTGGGTCAGGAAGAAAGAGTAGTTGACATAATATTTTGGTTTACATAAGCTCTTATGCACCGTTCATACGAA
>LIUH01000125.1:0-2265 GCA_001462225.1 Fibrobacteria bacterium GUT31
TAGTCAAAGGATATCAATGGGCGGGCTTGAGGCATAGGGGATAATATAGAAAATTGTCAGAACCCCGATACCCCCGATTAACTGGAAAACGGCTACCCCAGCCCGTTTTCCACCACAAATAAATGGCACGGCTCCTTATCGGGGCTAATTTCAACATAGTTTTTTGCACCACGCCACAAAAAACTCTGGCCGGAGAGCAAATCCCTTACCGTGTAACCCTGCCCGTCCGAAAGGCCAAGCTCTGCCAAATTCAAATGCAAAAAGGAATTCTGCGTTTTTTTGACATCGAGGTTCGCAACGCAAAGGACTGTGTTTCCGTTTCTGTAATCGCGCTTGCTGTAAACCATTATATTGGTGTTTTCCGCGTAATGAAAACGCAAATTATCGTATTCCAAAAGGGCACTCTGCTGTTTGCGGGCAAAATTCACCTTGCGCAAAAATTCCTTTATGTTTACGGGGCAGTTCCAATTATGCACCTTGTATTGATATTTTTCGCTGTTTATTAATTCTTCCTTAACCAGGTTCTTTTCGTTTTCGCAAAGTTCATAACCGTTATACATGCCTACCAAACTGGAAAGAGTCGCTGCCAAAAAATAACGCAGTTTGAAAATCGCAGGACCTTGCCCCGCAAAGTATTCCGGGAAAATATCCGGTGTTGTGGGGAATAAAATCCCACGCATATATTCATTAACCGGTTTTGAAGTGAGTTCGCCGAAATAACTCTCCAATTCCCATTTTTCGGTGCGCCACGCATAATAGGTATAGCTCATGTCAAAGCCCACTTTGCCCAAACGCTTCATCATTTTCGGGCGGGTAAAAGCCTCTGCCAACAGCACTATCTCCGGGCGTTCCTCTTTTATTGAGCGAATGAGCCATTCCCAAAAGGGGAAAGGTTTTGTGTGCGGGTTGTCTATGCGAAAAACATCAAAGCCTTTGTCTGCCCAAAAGATGATCATTTTTTTTATCTCTTCCCACAACTCCTTGTAGTTTTCGTTGTAGTAGTCAAAGGGATAAATGTCCTCGTATTTTTTGGGCGGGTTTTCCGCAAATTTTATCGAGCCGTCTGCTTCGTGGAAAAACCATTCGGGATGCTGTTTTACATAAGGGTGGTCGGGGCTGCAATTCAAGGCTATGTCTATTGCCAGTTTTAAGCCCCGCTCTTTGCAGGCCTGCGCGAACTGCTCAAAATCTTCCATTGTGCCGAGTTCGGGGTCAACCGCAAAATGCCCGCCGTGTTTGTTGCCAACGGCATAAGGGCAGCCGGGGTCGCCGTGTTTCGCTTTGAGGGCGTTGTTTGCGCCTTTGCGGTTAGTTTCGCCCACCGGGTGGAATGGCACTAAGTAAACCGTGTCAAAACCGAGTGAAACTATGTAATCTAAGCGGTTTATGCAGTCCATCCATGTTGCGGACTTATGAGGGTTTTTGCCTTGGCTTTTGGGCCACATCTCATACCATGTGCCTTGTCTTGCGTATAATGGATCTACGCGGGCCTCAAAGATTTCGCTTTCCGTAGGGACATCCTGGGGAATAAGCGTCCAAGCTATAATTTTATACTGATAGTAACCCAGTTTTTGAACAGGAAAAGAGCCTTCCCACAAATCGTTATCCACGAATTTCATCGGAACACGCTCCCATTTCTTTTGCGAAGCGTGCCTATATTCTATGGCAGCATCATATTTTTCATGGCTATGCCTGAAAATATCCGCCTGAACGGTTACATAATCGCCGGGTTCTCTGTGAACGGCAAATTTGCCGTGCTCAATTAAAGGTGAAATGACTTCTATGACTAGGTTGTCTTTTTTTGAAGGAAAGTTTACTGGCATGGGGGAAAGATAGAAAATCACACGCACAAGCAATCCAAAAACTTCTTTTTGGACTTCCTCACCCACTTCGCACTAGGTTTCTTTGCTCGCTGTTTGCGGAAGTCAAAGGTGAGCAGGTAACCTTCGCTTTTATTTTTGCTGTCAAGGTATTTTATAAGTTGCTCGTGTGCCTTTTCGTGTTTTTGCTCACCGTGCCAGATTTTTAGTTCTACTATGAACTGCTCATTGTTGTAGTCAACTATTACATCCGTGCGTTCGCTGTTTCGTGTTTCGCTCTCTATGTGGTAAAAACCTACGCCGTTTATAAAGGGTCTTAGATAAGTTATGAACAACAGACGGCATTCACGTTCCAAAAATTCAATATCGCGGTTATTGTAAATCTCGTAATAATGCTTCATAAATCTTTCCAAAAACATTCTCATGTTGAATTTGTTTCCCTCTG
>LIUH01000125.1:2403-4598 GCA_001462225.1 Fibrobacteria bacterium GUT31
ATTTGTTTCCCTCTGTCACGGCATCTATTGGTGTTCGCATCATCAATTTGCTGTCACTTATATCTTTTTCCGTTGAAAAAAAGTTGGTTATACGGGTCTCAAAGATGAGGTTGTGTATAGTTATCTTTTCCCCGTTTTGCGTTAAAATCCCAAATAAAAGCCCAAGTTCCATGCCGTAACTGTCCGAATTGAATGAATACGACCTTCCATTTATCAAAATGCTGTAAAGCAAATCCTTTAATTCTGTGTTGCTTCTTATGTTTTTAAACATATCGTCAAACAAAGTGCTTTGCTCAATCAGAATTAGCCTCACTGCCATCTGCAAGCCTTTTGATGTCCAGTCTTTTTCCAGTTTTCCGTCTATAGTTTTGCAAAGCCTAGAAACCAAATAAGGATAGCCATTGGTGTAGGCTCTAATTTCTTCTGATATCGCTTTTATATCCATTCCGGTTTGGTGGTCTTTTTCGTATTCGTTTAGCATGGTGGCTATTTCAGGTACAGAAAAAGACATATCTATTTCAAATTCTGCCGCTATGTTCCAAGGAGAGTTTATCCGCTTTTCGCCATCTTTCAATTGATGAGTACCTGCTAAAACCATTTTCATTTTCAAATTTTTGATGTCGTAAACACCTGCAAGTATAACGCTTTGGAATGTGGCTCCTGCGCCTCGTCCTCTTTTTAGGTATTTGTCTCGCAGTATTCCCAAAAATCTTAAAAATATCTGATTATTGGATGATTTGTCGGTTTCATCTATCATCAGAACAATTTTTTGATCTTTGCAAACTTTGTTCAAAAAAGCATCAAGCAAATCAAAATTTGTAACAGAGCTATCTATCCAAATATCAGAACCGGGTAAATCTCTCTCGCTGAAATATTTTGAGCATATATAAAGAAATCCTTGGCAGAATTTATCCTCTGCCTCAAACATACCATCACTTGAACCTTCAAAACTAATTGCTATTACTGTACATTCCTTAGCAAGCAACAATTCCAGTTGAAAAAGTGTTGTGGTTTTTCCATATTGCCTAGCTCTATTTATAGTAAAATACTGTCCCTTATCAACCATTGCAGCAATCTGGCGGACTTTCTCGGAAATATCCGCCATATAATGTTTATCGGGGATGCAAAGCCCCGTTACATTAAATTCCCGCATAAGCGGGAAGGTAGAAAACTCGCACCCCGCCTCCGGCAAGCGGCAGCGTTTTATGCTTGTTAGTTATGTATCTCGCAATTTACTTGGCTGTTAATTTGAGTGCCATTCGAAGCTAGTCCATTCAGGTGCTCCTCCAGTACTGCCAATTGTGTTACCTACGGTCGTTTGTATGATTGGGAAACGGCAATGGCTGGTTCGGCAAGTTCAGCAGCCACTCCTAGCCTAGTTGCCGCTTTTGTCAGAACCCCGATAACCCCGAGGGAAAGGATTTTCCCGATGGGGCAACGAGGCGGGGCATTCCCTCAAATTCCTACCTTCGCAGTTCATCTATTGTTGCAAAACGCCAGCCTTCTTTTTCCAAAAGCGGGCGTTCCTCAACATTATGTTTGTGCCAGCCTGCTACGCCGCCATATTTCTCCATAAGTTCCGCTCTAATGCGATGAACTTCTGTCATAACATCTTCTTCTGGATTATACATCATTTGACTTCTCCCTCTCTAATTGAATAAGATGTTCAATACTTATTTTTTTCATATTCCCAAAATAACCTTGTTATTCCCTGTCTGTTAGCGGAGATTATATCCATACTGGGCTTCGCGGTTGCATAGCTCGGTATAGTAGTTTCTACATAAACCTTTTTTTGGACAAATTCCATAATGTTAAATATAGAAAATTAAAAAGGCTCAGAAACCCAATATCACAGTATTCTTACAACTTCTTCAAAAAACCACTCATTATCTCCATCATAGCTCTTCTGCTCTTATAAAGAGCTTGATATTGAATTATCATTTCTTTCACAAGTTCCTTTCCGCCTTCTATCTTTACCATTCTTCCAAATAAATTTGCAATGCGTTCATAGTGGTCACGCCCAAGATTATCTTTAGCGTATTTGTCTATAGCTTGCCGAAACAAGGCGAGCGTTCGCTTTCCATGAATTAGGAGAAATTTCCTGTAAATCAATTATGCTCATTGCGGGAATATAGGATTTCTATTTTACCCATATGCTCCGCAAACTTCCTTTTTCTGGCGTTCAAACATTTTCC
>LIUH01000126.1:0-232 GCA_001462225.1 Fibrobacteria bacterium GUT31
TCTGAAAATCAAAAGAACAAAAATTACATAGCTTACATCAACAACAAATTCAAAAGCAAAATTGCGAATTTCAAATTTATGCCTGAAATAAAGACCGAAATTAATTAATATATTTGCTCCCAGAACTTCAAAAATATGGCGAATATAAAGATATTCTATGCCGATAATTTCAAAAAAAACAGCCAGAATAACCAGTGTCGCTCCGGTCGTGAATAAAGTTCTCACTATCGCT
>LIUH01000126.1:532-10090 GCA_001462225.1 Fibrobacteria bacterium GUT31
CAGTATTTGCTGATTTGGACAAATCCGTTATCCGATAATTTCTCATGAACTTGATAGAGACGCTTTTTGATTTCATAGCTTTTTTTTTCACAAAAAACAATTGTTCTCTTGTCAATGCTTTCTATGTAATAAATATCGGAAACATTTACCAATTTTACACCGTCACCAGAATAACATTCAATCTGTCTGTCAACAGATTTTATCAATGAGACAATACGGTCAACGATTTTGCTTTTCTCAGGGTATGAAATTGATATTTCAATATCCTTTTGCGCAGCATTTTCTTCAAGTTTGATAATCATGAATGCTCGTTTACCTCAAGCGTATAGCGACAGGTCTATGGTTGTTTCTTCCTGAGAAAACTATTGTTGTGGTGAACTTTTTCATGTGTTGCGTTTAATATAATCATTTTTTTGCCGTATAAGCAAGAATTTTACCAAGGTGCAAATTTTAGAGATTAAGATGCACCTGCCGCTCACGGGCAGCGTCACAGTTGTAAGCATTCCCACCATTAACAGTGTGCCTGTGCAACACCTCGTTGCATTATCGGACTCAAATTATTAGAGTTTTTATTTTCTCAATGACTTCCGTTAATTCAGAATTTTTTGCTTTTGTTGCAAATTTAGCTTTTCTGCTTTTCCAATCTAGACTTTTTATTTGGTCAGATAACACAACTCCGCATATCATTTTTCCGCTATTGTTGCGAAAGGGCAACCCCAACGCATGGATATCATGGCATTATTTAATCGCAATAGAACAAGGAATATTTATGCTATATGCCGACCAGAATAATTACCATCGCCGAATTTATTTTCGCCAACTTCAACAGCCTCGTTAAGCGAATCAAATGCTACGATTATTTTTTTGCCGGAAAGCAACAATTCTTTACCGAAAAAACGTTTGCAAAGCTCCTTCTGGAGCTTAATAAAGTAATTCAAGGACAAAATCCTCAATCACACCCCAGCACTTTCCATCAATACACCGGGACACGAATCACCTGCATCTCCGAACCCGTACTCGCTTTGGCAAAATATAACCCTTGCGGCAAATTGTTCAAAGAAATCATATATTTGCCGTCGGTGAAAAAGCGGGAAGTTTGCACGGAACGCCCTTGTGAATCAAAAATCTCAAGTTTAACCGTGCCGGTATTCACTTGCAAAACCACCGCATTGTTGATAACTCGTACATTCCAATGCAAAGACGGTTTCGTGACCAAAATCGGAGATGGGTTTCGCCATTCTGCGGTTTGGGCATATGCGTTCAGTTTATCGTAAATGTATTGGCCGGAAATCTTCATGGAATTTTTGTCGGCATAATCCCCCGTATTGGGGTTAAAAGAAGAAACAAAAAAAGCCGAACCTTCGTTTTTATTATTCACATGCCAAGCACAGGATGAGATTTTTTTTTCATCCATAAATTCCAACCATTCATCGGTATGTGCGGGATTGTGGGAATTGAGTTTATCGCCTTGTCCACCATTGCTGTCGGTTGTTCCGTATTCGCTTATAAAAACAAGAAGGCCGGCATCCATAGCCTGTGTGATAACTTCTCTAAAAGACGGGGCAGGATCGTTCAGTGCCACTACGGAACGGTCTAGGAAGTGATTATCCGCATAAAAATGCAAAACATAAGCGACATTATCATCGTCTATTTCATCTCCGATTACATCATCCACTCGCCGAGACCAGTGGCGGGTTCCCACTAAAATTAGATTGTTCGAGTATTGACGTATGATTGGGATAATGGCATTTGCGTAGGTTTTGATTTCTGCCCAGGTTGTTTTTGCGCAAGAGGAATTATCTGTACCATCATTGCAATTGGGTTCATTGTAGATTTCAAAGATCACATTGTCCTCTTCGCCATAAGTTTGGACCATTTCCGAAAAGAATGCAGTGGCGGCACTAGTTTCATTGTGTGCATTATGAGAATGCCAGTCAATAATCACATAGACATCTTTGGCTATGGCGGCATCTATGGCTGCTTTTACACGGGTGAGATTGGAAGCATCGTTTTTATAGCCACCGCCTTCCGCATAACCTATAGGAACTCTGATGATATCGGCTTTCCACTCATCAACCATGGCATTAACCGCAGTACTATTAAAAAACGAAGCACTTTCCCAGCCCGAGTTGCTCCAACCAAGGCTCACTCCGCGTATCTGCACGGTTTTGTCCCCCGTTTTAGAACCTACCAATCTGTTTCCGTCTGCCTGAAGTTCCCCGTAATAAGACACGGGACCCGCAAAAGAGGAATACGCAAAAACCGCCACCCAAACCAAAAATTTTGCCAGTTTCATAAAGCCCCCTAATCCATTAGTTAAATATAATAAATTATGACATAAAGTTTTCCCATTTTTTCCAACAAAATTATAAAAAAATAAAGTATCAGTCGTTGTAAAGACGGATAATTATCCGTCTTTACGGGGTGGTGTGCATTTGCAACAAATTTTTCCGCAAAAAAATTAACAATATGATGACAATTTGCCAAAACCATGTAAAACGGTCGCTCACAATAGCTCTTGTAATTGATTGTTTGAAACTTGAGCTATGGGGTATGGGACGTGAAACCAAAAAATCATTTTCTTTTCGTACCAAAAAGAGCAAAAAAAGTCCATAAATCGCACAAAAACCTAAAGTTTCAAACGAAAACCCCGCATGAAAAAGCACAAACGCTACCCCTGCCATAAAATTTGAAAGATAAAGAGGGTGTTTAACAAATCTATATGGACCCATCCTCACAATTTCAGGGCAAGCAAGCTCACTCCCCCTCGAATGCCCGCCAATATACATCCTAGCCCAAACTCTCAAAAAAAACGCCGCTGCCAAAAGCAAAATCCCAACATACCCAGCCAATTCAAAAGGAGCCGGCGGCAAAAGCAGAAGCAAAATGCCCAGCAAAGCTGTAAACAAACCACGATATTTATAACTCTCAACTCTCAACTCTCAACTCTCAACTCAACAACACTCCTATAAATCTTCCTCCCCTCTTTTTTGTACTTTTTCTCAAAGCCTGTTTCTATGCCGTAAGTTGGTTGAGCTGTGTTTTCTTCTAATATTTTTGCATGAGGGAATTTGCGGAAGGTTTGCAAGGCAATGGCGTTGTATTCCTCGTGATCGGAGGCCCAGTAAAAATTTCTTTTGCCGAATTTTAAAACTCTGCAAATTTGCTCCAAAAAGCCATCTCGCAAAATAAGGCGGTTTTTTTGTTGGCGGCGTTTAGGCCAGGGGTCGGGGAAATACATATGTATTTCATCTATGGAATTGCTGGGCATTAAATCCCTTAAAAAATAAAAAATGTCGCCACGTATTACCATGGCGTTTTTTATTCCGAGTTTTTGCAGTTTTTTTATTGTAGAACGTGCACAGAATAAATCCCATTCTATGCCTAAAATGTAATTCTGAGGAAATTTTTGGGCGTACTCAGTTAAAAAGCCACCCTTGCCGGAGCCGACTTCCAAAACGAATTGCGGGACGGTCGCCACACCGGGGATAGGTTTGCCCAAATCATCCAAAGCCGGCATATAATGCCATAAAAATGGAAATTCGTCGTCTTTGTAAAATCTTCGCAGAAATTCAATCAATTCCTTCTCTCCGCCATAGCTTCAAAAAAATCCTTGAGCAAAGTGTTTATGGGGTTTGAAGGCAATTTCTCCAAAACTTCTGCGGCTTTGAATAAATGAGAGCAAGCTACCGCTTTTGCTTCTTCAAAACAATTTGCATTTTTCAATTTTTCTACTATCAAGTTTGCGATATGGCTATCATAAGCATTCTTTATTAAATTTTCCATTTCTTCTTTCGGATTTTTCTGAAAATAGAGCAGCATCGGCAAAGTGATTAAACCGTTTTGCAAATCTTCAAATTTCTTTTTTCCCAAACTTTCTGCGCCTATGCCGTAATCCAAAATATCGTCTATTATTTGAAACGCTATGCCAAAGTGCAAACCGAGTTTTTCGCTCTCTTCAACTATTTCGCTATTGTAACCGGCTAAAATAGCTCCGCATTTTGCGCAAGATACAAGTAAAGAAGCTGTTTTGCCCTCTATTACCCGTATATATTCTTCAAAGGAAATATCCGTGTTCCTCGCTAAATCTATTTCTAAAATTTCCCCTGCAACAAGCAAACTCGCTGCTTTTGCCAAACTCTGCGGAATGCGGCGGTCTTCTTCTTCAAGAACAAAAATGAGGGATTGCGCAAGCATATAGTCGCCGGCCAAAACCGCTATTTTATTTCCAAAAGCGGAATGCATAGAGCTTAACCCTCTGCGAAACTCGCTGCTGTCTATAACATCATCGTGCACGAGGCTTGCTAAATGCAACATCTCAACACTTGCCGCTGCTCTTGCCATTCTTTTCAAATCTCTTGTTTCGCCGTTGCTGCTCGCTAAAAGAAAAAGCAAAATAGAACGCAACCTTTTCCCGGGCCTTTCCACTACTTGCGTAATGCGTTCTCTGAGTCCGGATGGAGATCTCTCGGCAACCTCCCGCATCATTCTATCCGAGAGGTCCAGTGCCGGCTGAACCAATTTTCGCGCTTGATTTATTACGTCTTGATATTTATCCGAAAAATTCAAATGACCTCGCTTTTCCTATCCATTCGCCTTTTTTGAAATACCCTTGTGGGGTACTGAACCCTTGAATGAGTGCTGCCTTCCAAACCTTGTAGAAAACCTTCGCCGAGTTCTTTTAAATCCTGCATGGTTAAACCGGAATCATTTAATTGACCGTCAGTCATTTTGTCATCTATGGTTTTTTGAATCATGTTAAAGAGTTGTTCCGGGTTTGCATTTTGCATTGAACGGCTTATTGCCTCTATGCAATCCGCAAGCATTAGCACAGCGGTTTCCTTGCTCTGCGGTATGCAACCCCTATAGCAAAAATCGGAGTATTTTACCTCTTTATCCGGATACATCTCCTTTGCTTTATTGTAAAAAAAGTAAGCTGTGCCGGTGCCGTGATGTTCCCTTATGCCTGCGGAAACCGGATCCGGCAAATTATATTCCTCGGCAAATTCAATTCCTCTTTCCACATGCGCTCTTAAAATTTTTATCGAATCATAAGGCGATACATTGTCATGAGGGTTAAAACCGAATCTTTGGTTTTCCGTGAAATACTCAGGTCGCATGGTTTTGCCTATATCGTGATAAAGTGCCATTACTCTTATTAAAAGGGTATTTGCTCCGATACGCTCGCCCGCTATTTCGCCTAAATTTCCAACCTGAATGCTGTGATGAAAACTCCCCGGCGCATATTCCGATAAATGCCTCAGCAAAGGGTGATTGAAATCCGAAAGTTCGGCCAATCTTAAATTTGTTGTTATTTGAAAAACCCTTTCAAAAACATTGCAGAACACAGATATGAAAGTTACGCACAAAAGCAAATTTGCCGTGCATAGCAATATGTTTCGCCAATAGCCTGCCCAAGACATATTGTTTCTGAGCAGCAAAACGCCTGCGAACAAAACAATAAATACGGCTATCCCGGCGCATAAAGCCTGTATAAACTTAACCCTATATCTTATGCGATACACTATCATGCACATGGCAAACGAAACCATGAAAGAAACAATGCAAAAAGATAAATCGTAGCCCGCAAAAATTCCAAAAAGCACGGAACTCCAAATGGTAAGTGCAATTGATGTTCTAAGCGTGAAAAGAACCGCCGCCAAAACAGGCGCAAAGGCAAAAGGATAAAACCAAATGGGATTTAAATATTCGTTTTGAATAAATGTTAAAAAGAAATCATGAACGGAACGGAATAAAATAATTTGCATTATTGCTACTATGGCAACAGCCCATATATGCAAAGGGCGAATATTCTTGACGGGGCGAAATTTCCATAGATAAACACAAAGCGTTAACATGATAATTAAAAGCAATATGTATTGCCCATAAGAAGCCGTATATAAAAATTTGGAGGAGTCTTTTTGGAGAACGTGCTGCATGGCTTCCAATTTTTCCAAAGTTTCTTTTGTGACTATTGAACCTTGCGATATTATTTCCATCCCGCGCGGAACCATGCCTTTTGACGGATTCACCTGTTCAGCGGCTTCTGTTTTGCGCCTCTCGGTTTCCGTTTCCAAATAGAAAATGTTCGGAGATATGAATATATACAAGACTTCAAAAAATGCGCTGGATATTCCTGAATTTAGATTAGAAGTATTTTTATATTTATCCAAAACAGCGTCTATTAAAAATTCTTTCGGGCGAATATAGGAACTTTTCACTGTGGTATCTTTATCATTTTTAATCAATGTGACTTCATTGGAGTAAGGAATGGATTTAACGGTTCTATTATGAGATTCGTTAAAATTTGCAACATCCTTGCTGCTTTCCGCTATTAAAACATTTGAGATACCTTGCGAAACCATTGAGCGGAAAATTCTTTTCAGCGTATCTCTTGCCGCTTCGTTTTGACTCAACTGCTTTAAAGCGGTTTCGGAAATTTTGCGGTCAAGTATGCGGTATAAATTGCTCGCTTCGGTTATTTTATCTTGATCTATCATGGCTGTATCGGAAATTTCTTTTTGCAAATGGCTGTATGTTTCTATCTGCGACATAAGCTGTTCAAAATTTTCCAAAAGTTTTTTGGTAGTGTCTTCATCGTATTTTAATACGGAGTAAACTTTTTCTTTTGCTTTTTTTATTTCGTCTTCCAATTCCTGCGCATTCTTTGGAACTTCAAATGATATTTGCGCATAAATGGTGCGAGGGCTGCTCTGCCCCTGTACCGGCAGTTCCGATTTTTGCGCAATGTCTTGAATCGGAAAGAAAAATAAAACAGATACTATGAATACTATGGTACAAATTGCGAAATGTATAAAAGATCTATTGTTCATCCGTGCAACCTCCCGGCTATGATAGCCGCGCTATCTACCAATGCCGCCTCCTTTGTGGGGGTTCCTTGCAATTTTTGCTCCAAACCTTTGCTATTAATCATGGTTCCGAAGTTTTCCAGCCAATGGCGAATGCCTATTGCAATGGCAGAATTTTTTGCGGTATTGTTGTTAAATGAGGTCAGGGCTATGCGTTTTGGAATTTTGTTCAGGTCCCCTGCTTCTTCGGGGGTTTCGTCCCACAAGTCCGCAGCAACGGTAATCAGAAGTTCAAACTCACCAGCCCGCTTTGAAAGTTCACCTAAATTTGTGTTGATGCCGGCTTTTTCCAAACATGCCCTATTTGCAACGGGGTCGCCCGAACGTGCGATGCCGTCCGCTTTTTGAACCGGCAAAAAAGAACCGCCAAAAAATTCCGCTATGTTGAATTTCTTAAAAGCTGCAATGTCTTCTGCCGTGCATGAACCGCCGAGAACAATGGCTATTTTTCCCTTTGTCTCTTTTATAATTTGCAGAGCGGCGGAAAGATCATTGTTCAACAATCTGTTTTCATGTATGTTTTGAACAACATCTCTTGCCGCATTTGAAAGCCAGCTTTTGTTCACTTCGGGGTTGCAACGCGGCATAATTCTGTATATAATTCCGTCTGCATAGTCCACCCATATATTTGCGCCCAAGGAATCGTCCATTGAAACGGTAGGAATCCTGCTCAAAGCCCAAACTCTTTTTCTGAATCGGAAGGATTTATCCGTCAAAGCTCCGACCGGGCAAATATCGGTTACGCATCTATCGTAAGGGTGGTCTAATTTTTCGCCGGGGAATGTTGTGATGTGGCTATGCCCGCCCCTTGATGCTAACTGCAATTGTTCATCGCCTGCAACGTGGCGCATAAATCTCACGCACCTGCTGCATTGAATGCAACGTTCTTCGTCCAGCACAATTCTTGGTCCTATGTCAACTCGTTTTCCGCCTCTGTGCTGCCCTTTGCTGTCTGAGGAAGAGTGTTCGGGGTTTCCGTGATATTGCTTGCCGATTTCCGGGCTTAACCTGCTGTCGGAAGCTCCTGCCATCATGTAATTTTCTTGCAGCAAACACTCGCCGGCTTTGTCGCAAATCGGGCAGTCCAACGGGTGATTTACAAGCAAAAATTCCAAAACCGCTTTACGTGCTTCCGCTACCTTCGGGCTGCTTGCCGAGGTTGCAACCTTCATGCCGGGGCGAACAGGGGTATAGCAGCCGATGGTTAAAACCATTCCCCTTGGGCCGTCCACCTCGACCATGCACTGGCGGCAGTTTCCGCTAACCGGCAAATCCGGATGATAGCACAAATGCGGAGTTTCCAAGCCAACCGCTTTAAGGGCTTCTATAAGGTTTGTATCACCCGGAACTTGGACTTCCTTATTATCAACTGTAATAGTCACTACGGATGGCTCTTTCATCTTTACTCCCACCATCCTTGCGGGCGATAGTTTTCGCTCAAACGAGGCGTTGCGTGTTCCGGATTTTTCAAAATTGCATCTTCAAATTCGGAACGGAATTTCTGTATGTAGCTCTGCACCGGCGCACCGAGGGCGGCGGCCAGCGGGCAAACCGTTGTTCCTGTAAAGCCCGTGCAAAGGCTGTCTAACAGTTCTATATCTCCGTCTTTGCCCTTGCCGTTTGCAATGCAAGAAATTATGCGCTGAACATAGCCGGTTCCCTCCCTGCAAGGTGTGCATTGCCCGCAGGATTCATGCGAGTAGAATTTGCCCAAGGTGTTCAGCATTTCCACCACGCTGTGGGTGTCGTTGAATGGCATGATTGCGCCCGAGCCGAACATGGTACCCATGGAGGCGAGGCTTTCGTAATCCATATTTGCTTTTTTGCACTCCTCCGCTGTCAAAACCTGCGTTGAAGAGCCGCCCGGAATGCAACCCTTTAAATTGCCGACTATTCCGCCGCAATATTCTTCGCTTTCCAAAAGCTCCATCAATGGAATGCCGAGCCGAGCTTCATAAACGCCGCGTTTTTTCACATCGCCGGAAACACAGAAAACCTTTGTGCCGCCCGCTTTTGGCGTTCCCAGTTTTTGGTATTCTTCGGGTCCGTTTTCCAAAATCCAAGGCAGGGCCATTATGGTTTCAACATTATTCACACAAGTCGGCATATTCCATACGCCATTCACAGCGGGAAACGGTGGCTTTAGGCGAGGCTGCCCTTTTTGCCCTTCCAAACTGTTTATCAAAGCAGTTTCTTCGCCGCACACGTATGCACCTGCGCCTCTATGCACGGCTATATCCAAACTGTACTTAGTCCCGCCTATATTTTTTCCCAGAAGTTTTGCTTTATATGCTTCTCTTATAGCTTCCGTTAAAGCCTCTATTGCCGGCAAAAATTCACCGCGGACATAAATATACGCATTCCTTGCCCCCAAGGCCCAGCCCGCTATTATTAAGCCTTCTATTAAGCGATGAGGGTCTTCTCTCATCAAAAAATGGTCTTTAAAGGTGCCGGGTTCGCCTTCATCTGCGTTTACGGTGATATAAACCGGCTTTGAGCCTCTGGGAACAAAGCTCCATTTCATCCCGGTTGGGAAGCCTGCGCCACCCCTGCCTCTAAGCCCGGAGCGTTGAACTAAATCTATAAGCTCAAATTGCGAAAGTTCAAAAAGACGGCTACCTACACTGGAATAACCGCCCAGTTTCTTGTAAACATCAATCTTTTGGGCGTTTTTCCCAAAATTCTGCGT
>LIUH01000126.1:10145-10839 GCA_001462225.1 Fibrobacteria bacterium GUT31
GTAAGATAGAAATTATTTGGATATATATATAAATTTTATCTTCATTTCGTTGATTGCTCCAAGAAGTAATATATTTCTGAATAAAATTGTTTTATTAACTATGGCAAGGCAATCATAATAGCACGACAACCCCTATCGCTACTAGGATTATTAGTAATTCCCCATTCTATAGGCTTAGTTTTAAAATTAAATTGCGCTACAAAAGTACACACATCGTATCCGCCAAAAGCATTCTTGCCTCTAAATTCGATTTTTACATAAATGTCTCCCAATGTCTCCCAATCTTCTGTTCTAATATGCTGATAACTTCCCGGGTCTCTTAGATTCGCTTTTATTGCTTGGTCTAATGTCGTTCGTGCTTTAATAGCTTGTTCTCTCATTTTAGATCGTTCCCTTTGTTCAGGGGTTTGTGTATTATTGTCTTTTACAAAAAAAAAGATAACTGCTATTATAATTATTAATATTAAACAACCGACACAGCCGTCCTTCACGTCCTTCAATTTGTTTTTTTCTATCTCAACCATCTTGCTCCACCGGCGTTATTGACAGAAGGACGACATACGGTATTCCCATAAGAGTTTATATAATTTCCATTAGGGCAGTTAGAACTTGTTTTTTCCTGCGAAAAGGAAAAAACTGCTGTTAAAGCAATGAAAAGTATTATAAAAAGATGTTTAGCAAAATAGGGGGGGGG
>LIUH01000127.1 GCA_001462225.1 Fibrobacteria bacterium GUT31
TCTTCCTGCATTCCGAACAATGCAAACGAAGACGAACCTGGCGGAGGTTCATCTGAAACGGAAATACAGTGGGAAGAAAAGATATACTGGACAGGCACCATTGATGAGGATTTTGACGGCAAGCGTGTATTGGTTGTCATGGATAAAAATGTCGGTGGGCCGAACAAAGTACATGACAAAAGTTTCTTTGGCGACATTGAAATAGAATCCATAGAGGATTTAACATTGCTCCCTGAAAATTACGATAGAATAAACTGGGAAACTTGGCGGCAAATTCTGTGCTTAACATTGCCCGGAGACAGCAAGGAGAATGTCGTAAGGGTTATACGGCAACTGGAGATAATAGACGGTATAAGATCAGCCTCACCTAACTATAGAGGAAGTTTTCACACTCAACATAGGACTTTATTATGAAAAACAAACCTTTCTTTTCGGCAATGCTGGTTAGCTTACTGGCATTTGGATTAACCCTTTCTTCCTGCGCTCCCTCGGCGACCAAGCAAGCCATAATGTCGGCTCCTTCCGTTGATGCGGTTACTGGTCTTAACGACAAGCTAATCTGGCTGCAAAACAACGCACAAAGTGGGGGCAATTACACTATTGAACTAAATGCTGACGAAAAAGTTAACGACCCCTCCCCTTTTTCTGGCTGCGGTTTCTCTGGTTGTGGAAGTCTTTCCTACAAAGACAAGAAAAATATCACCATAACTCTCAAAGGCGTTGGAACAAGCCGGACAATCTTTCGTAGTTACCCTGGCACAATATTTTGGGTCAGTGACGGTGTTACTTTGATTTTGGACAATATTACCCTTAAGGGTAAACCCACAAGTGGTTTAGATCATGGCAATAGTGTTGTCGTAGTACATTCCGGTGGGACACTTGTGATGAATGATGGTTCAACCATTACCGGCGGTTTCAATAATGCCTCACACCGTGGTGGCGGAGTTGTTGTCTCTGATGGCGGTACCTTTATTATGAAAGGCGGAACCATATCCGGTAATACCTGTTTCCCCATTCCCAATCCCGGTGTGATCGCCGCTTCAAAAGGCAAAGCTAATTCTACTGTATTTGATGATCCAAAGTTTAGTAAGGGTGGTGGGGTGTATGTGAGTGGTGGGGGTAAAGCTCTTTTCTCCAGTAAAGAAGAACCCAGCGGAACATTTATTAAAACCGGTGGAACCATTACCGGCTATGCCAGTGATCCCCAAAATGGCAATGTGATAAGAGGTTTTGCCGGTAATGACGTAATCCACGGCAATGGCCATGCAATATACTTTGCTGCTCCAGAGGGCAAAGAAGGGAAAAGCATAGATATCACTGTTGGACCGGAGATTAGTTTTAATTTCAGCAATGGTAAATTCAGCGAGATACAGAAAGAAGAATCGAAACGTGAAGAAATAACCGCTGAACCGGAAGATAATATTTCTTCCGAGGGAGCCGAAATTTTGGAAGAACAACTCGCTCCGCCTGATGTGCCTACGGTAATCCAAACACAGGATGCGGCACAAAAATATCAGGAAGCGATACTAAAAGCACAGCAGGAAATGCAGGAAATGACACAAAAAGCCCTACAAGAAGCGATGCAAAAAATGCCGGCGTCACAGCGGGAAGAGATACAAAAAATGCAGGAAGTGATACAAAAACAATATGTGACGGCACAGCAGCAAGCGATACAAAAAATACCAGTAGCACAGCGGGAAGCGACACAAAAAGCTTATGAGTTTGCAGCACAACAGGCAGCAATACAGGTAGCAATACAAAAAATGTCGGTAGAACAGCGAGAAGATGTACAAAAAGTACAACTGGCAGCAACACAAAAATATCAAGAAGCGATACTAAAAGCACAGCAGGAAATGCAAGGAACACAAGGAACTATGCAAAGAACAACCGGTAGACAAACCTGCCAAACAGAAACCAATAAGGCAAGGCAAATTTTCGATAAATGCAAAAGAATTGGCAATGGCAAAAGTGGTTATGGCAAGTGCACGGAAGAATACAAAAATCAAAAAGCTAAGGCAGAGCAGTTATGTCGATCCTACTAAGCGTGAAATGCCGTAGCTAGCTTTAAGCAAGCGGCAAGCATAAAAAATGCACCACAACGGTGCGAACTTGCCAAAACAGTGTTCCCATTATGTTTGGCAAGGTAAACGGAAATGGGAAAAAAGGAGTTCACTATGAAAACAAAAAGTTTTCTCTTGGCGGCTGCGGTTGCGGCTATGGCATTCACTTTCTTCGCTTGCTCAGGCGATGACACTGATGATGGTGGTGGCGGCGGCGGTTTAAATTTGTCCGATCTGCCGAAGGAGGTGTATCTTGTAGATTACAAGGAAAATGTACTACTCAGTAAAGAAAAATACAACGGCAACGGCAATATAATTATGCTTTTTAGCAAGTATGCAAGTTGGGGTTGCAGTGATAGTCCCAGTAGTGACGAAGGTCCTGGTGAAACGCACTGTGAATGCGAAGATTATGACGGCGTTGTATCTCCGTGTAGAGAGGAGGATATGTACGATACACTGCAAGCAGGAAATATTCAGAATGGGCAAATAGTATTGAATTTGCCGAAAAATATAGATGGCAAATATTTGAAGAAGCCAGAGTGGAATCTTGAATGTAAAAAAGAGTCTTGCACAATCAACGTTGTTCCATCAAATCTCATGTTTAGAAATATTGAGACTAAAGTTATTATTCCTGACAGAAGCGGTTGCTATCTTGATTCTTATCTGATGAAACCGGATGAAATAATAGGACAAGCGTGGTTTATGTACGCTTCGGCATCTGGAAAAGTTACCGGAACTAGAACTAAAACAAGTTATACAGTAAATTACAACTTGAATTTTTCACAGGGCTGGAACTTTGCTTATGATATTGAAGATAGTCATACCTTGACCACTTCCCTTCCGGCAGGTACCGCTTTGGAATGGTGGATTGACTGCGATAATTAAGGGGATTAAAATCAGGAATGCTCCCAACTGATACGCTGCCCGTGAGTGGCAGCCCAAATCAAGATGTGCAAACAGGAGCCGGATATGCTCAAAATCAAAAATCGCCGCAAAAATCACACAAAAACCTCCCCTATATTTTCTATATTTATTCATTAAATAAAGGAGACAAGCTATGGCTTTTATAAAACTAGGGCAAGTAGATGACATTTTTTCTGAGGAATCCTATAACGATTTCTTAAAGAGCGAATCTGTAGTGCCAAACACTCGTCAACGAGACAATGGCGTTTCTTTTATTGATGCAATGCTATCTCCTGAAGCCGATTTCACTAAAAGTGAAAATGGTGAGAACATAGTAAGTTCTCTAAAAAGCCTCCCTTGGTAATTGTATGGCAAATAAACCTAACGAATTTCCAACTTGGACTGAATTAGAACCTCACGAACTAAAAAGCATTATGAAAAATATGCAAAAATATTTGCATAATATATGTACAGTTTTAGGAATACAAGCAATTAACGATCTTGAAGTATGCCAAGAAACTCTTTATAATATTTTTAAAAAAATTGAGCAAAGACGAGTTTATTTTCACATATACCATACCGAACCAAATGGCAAACCAATGGAATTAGGCGAACTAAACGAAGGCTCGTTATTCTGTTTCTGGATTTTAAAGCAAATGCCGTTCAGGCATAATTTTTACAGAAACAATTTCTTAAATGCAAAAATAGCATTATGTGTTTTCATGAATTCTGTAAATTATTATGCGGTCAAAAACAGCAAAAAAGCAAATTTAACCGATTCTATTATTAAAGATATGTATTATTCCTTTATTTATCGCGATTTAAGCAAGGAAGCAATTATGGCTTTAGCAAAGAGTTTGGTATTTTAAAGTACGATTGACCAACAGTTAGGAGTGTAGTGACATTGGGTAAATGTTGCATAAGGCACGCCGTCAATGCCGGGAATGCTCACAACTGACACGCTGCCCGTGAGCGGCAGCCCAAACAAAGATGTGCAAACAAATGCCAGACTCCCCCCCAAAAAAAACAAAAATCCCCCTCGAAAATCACAAAAAAATCGCAAAAACCCCTTAAAAACGCCAATTTTCGCTTTTTTCTTGCCAAACACGCAAAATATTTCTATATTTACACTCAATGACCCAACTTCATGGCAAAAATGGCAAAATAGCACACCCCGCAC
>LIUH01000128.1 GCA_001462225.1 Fibrobacteria bacterium GUT31
CCGTATCTTTGAATAGCTTTATTTCCGCTATTCGTTTAAGCGTAAGTATAGAAAAATCCCCATACCCAAGCGAATAAATCCGCATTTTCTAGATTTTTTTTGCAATGCAACAGAATAATCAGAGATTTTCGGCTATACATAACCGCAAGGCTACTCATCAGTATGAGGTTTTGGAGTGTTTTGAAGCCGGAATGGTTTTGGTAGGCTCGGAGGTGAAGTCCATTAGAGCCGGGCATATAAGCCTTGGCGAGGCTTGGGTGGAGGTTTCGGAAAATGGGGAGCTTTGGCTGGTGGGTGCGCACATAAACGAATACTCGCAAGCCAATCAATTTAACCACATTCCGGCCCGGCGAAGAAAACTCCTTGTGCACAAGCACGAAATCGAAAAAATGCAAAAAGCAACTGAAATTAAAGGACTTACGATAGTTCCGCTAAAGCTCTATTTTAAAAAACGCAAAGCCAAACTGGAAATCGCAATTTGCCGCGGAAAAAAACAGCAAGATAAAAGGCAAGATTTGATAGCGAAGGATGACGCGAAGAAAAATTCAAAATATTTTTCTACATTATAAGCATGTTAAAACGTAAATTACTCGCTTTTTCGCTTTTTTCCACTTTGTTCTTAACCTCTTGCGGAGAACACTGGGATAGTCTTCTTGAATGTGACGACGTAGAATGTGTTATCGAAGAAGGCCTCAGCATTTTGGAACGCACCGGCTGGCTGGCAGATAAGGAAGACTTTGACAATATCCCCGAGGATATTGACATAGACACTTTAGACAATGGTTTGCCACGGGCTAAGAGTCTGGAAAACAAATTTCCACCTATAGGCGATCAAGGGTCGTACGGAACATGCGTGGCTTGGGCAACCGGTTATAACCTAAAGACCGCTTTGAACGCCATAGATAAAGGCTGGAGCAGCACGCAGTTGAATAGCACGGCAAATCAAACCAGCCCAAAGGACTTGTGGTTTATCATAAAAAGCTCCGATAAAGGCTCAAATTGCAACGGAACAAATTTCGAACCGGCTATGGACGCTTTAATTTCAAAAGGAGCCGCCAGTCTAAGCTCGGTTCCTTATACCAATATGGGAAACTGCTCCGGCTCTTCAAATGGCAATTCAAGCAATAAATTGGGTGATTACCGCAAAATTGCCTCCAATGCAGCTTTGGCTGGCGGCTCCGGCTCCGCCGTAGGGATGAATGTAAACAATTTCAAGAATTATTTAGCGCAAGGCAGGCCGGTTTTAATAGGCGCAAAATTGGGCGATAGGTTCATGTCTTGGAAAGATGCTTCTGTTATAAGAAATGACACATACAGAGATCCCGGTATGCAACACGCCTATCACGCTATGGTTCTTGTCGGCTACGATGACAGCAAAAACGCATTTAGAGTGCGCAATTCGTGGGGGGAAGGCTGGGGCGACAAAGGCAGTATTTGGGTAGAATACGATTTCTTTTTGACGAGCTTTGGCTTCGCTGCTTTTGTAGCTGAAAATCCTAAGTCATCGGCTAGCGCCCAAATAATGGAAAAACAGTTGCCAACGGGTTATGACTTGCTCGTTGCAAGCGTGGAGGATTTTTTGCCGGATGCAAGCTCTCCGTTGAAAAGGGCTTTCTCTTACAAGGCTTACAATTCCGGCAAAGAAACAATTTTAGATAACCAAAAATGGACTGTGCTTTATATGTACTATAATGCCTTTAATGCAAAAGATTTTGGTGTTATATATAAAGATGACTATGCCGGCGAGTCTATATTATCGGGCAAAGACGGTCTTTACATATCTTACGAAATGCCGAAAATTACGGGGAAGTATTATCTGGTTGTATATGCGGATGCTTATGATGAAATCCAGGAAGGCGATGAAGACAACAATTTTTACTTCTTTGGTGCAGAAGACGGCAAGCCTTTGGAGTTCAAAAACGGGATTATGATGGACAGTCCGGTTTTCGCAAAAAAGGCAAGTTCCGTTCAGGAAATAGGCGGAAACCCGAATGCCTATACCCCTGAAGAGATTAAGAAGCTGGTTTTGAGAAATAAAAAGAAGAGCGGGGCGGCTAATTGAGAGCGGAGAATTGAGAGTTGAAAGTTATTTTGGCGATGATGTTTTTATTGACTACGGTTGCTTGCAGCGCACAGTCTGCGGTTACCGTTGTTAAAGCGGATGAAATAACTAAAAACATGGCTGCCGGGAAAGCTATGCAAATCAAGAATGCCGTTATAGACGGCGATTTGGATTTTAGCAAGGCGGGTAGTGCTTTTCCTGTGAATTCTGCGGTTTCGGAAACGCAAATAAACGGCAATGTGTATTTTGAGAAATGTGTTTTTAATGGCAATGTTAAGGCGGAAAATGTTCGCTTTGGCAGCAATTTGATTTTTTTGGAAAACGAGTTTCAAAAAGAGGTGCGATTTCAAAACAGTTCTGTTTTTGGTACAGTGAATTTTAGCAAAAGCATTTTTAAGGGCAATGCCACTTTTGCGAACATGGCAGTGTGGGCTAAGAACAGTTATTTTAGCGAAGTAAAAGCGAGCAGCAAATTTTTATTTGATGCGAGCGATTTCCACGGAAATTTATCTCTAATGGGTTCGGAGTTTGCGGATATGTTTTCTTTGCAGGAAACTTTTGTGCAGGGAAATTTGCAGGGTTCAAATGCAAAATTCAACGGCAACACGGATTTCGCCTTGCTCAATGTTTTGCGAAGAACAATATTCAAGTATGCCGGTTTTAAAAGCGAGCCGGATTTTTCCGAAAGCAAAGCCAAAGTTGAGAAGTGAGGTTAACCGCCTTCTTTCTTAGCTTTTTCCACCAAGCTTCTAATCGTTCTTCGGAAAAGCATAGACACGCTTAAAATCCAAAAAAGCAAAATTAACAGCAATGCCACAAATCCATCGGACCATCCGAAATCAGAACCCTTAACGATAGATACTATAATGGCAATAAAGTTAACCAGCAGACCAATTATGTTTATTATCAGAACTCCATTTAGCATAATGAATCTCCTATTTTAATGGGTAAAGTAGAAATTTGTATTCCTACTTTTCCCTAAAATCAAAAATCAAGGGCAAACTCTCTGCTGTGTAGCTGTGCGGGAGAGGCGGTGCTTTTTTTGTTATTCTAACTGCCCGCGTTGCGAGCTGGTCCCATACACCGTTCCCTGAAGACGAGCGCAAAATAACAGCGCTAATATCGCCGTTGCGGGCTATTTGAAAGTGCACGGAAGATTTTGTTCCCTTTGCTATTTCGGTTCCGGGCGGCGGATTGAAATTTTGGTATATAAGCGCATAAACCCTATTCAAATAATTTTGCAACTCGGAATCCATTCTAACTCCCACAGCTTGAAGAGCGGGCATTTCCATATCTGACGGCAAATCCATAGGCATATCCATTGAAGCGGGCGCGGGTTCTGCAGGTGCGGTGGGCGTAGGAGGTGCAGGAGGCACGGGCTTGGGTTCGGGTTTTAGCACAGGCTTGGGTTCGGATTTGGGTTCAGGCTTAGGCTCGGGTTTGGCCTCCGGCTTAGGTTCGGGTTTAGACACCGGCCTAGGTTCGGGCCTAGACACCGGCGCAGGCGACGGAGCCATATTTATCATTTCAAAGAAAGGTATGGGGGGCGGATCTTTTTTTGCCGGCTTCAATAATACGGCTGCAACCAAGGTTGCTATCACAATAAAATGAAATAAAAGCGATACGGTTATTATTGAGAAAAAATCATTTTTTTCGTTGTAAAGATTTGAGTGCATTTTTTTAAAAACTCCCGCTTAGGGCAATGCGATGTTCGCTACCCATTCCTTCAATCAACATGCTATAGCTGTAATCGAGAATTAAATTCCAAAATTTACAACCCGCGCCGAGAGAGAACAAACGATAATATCCCGCTTTTGGCGCCTCTTCGTCGCTGTCAAAAACCGAGCGGGCATAACGTGCAACATCTATAAGTTCCCTTTGCATACCCGCTCTTATCGATACGGGTTCGGAAAAACGGTATTCCAAGCCGAGTTTGCCAAGTGCCGGCGAATAACGCGGAGCAGAGCATTCAAAAAGCCATGTGAGATTCAGGTTTGAACGCCAAAACACGCTCGCCGCAAGTTCCGAGGCCAGTGCATAACCATTAACTCCATTTTTTACGTAGGGGCGAATCTGGCTGCCCAAGTGCCGCCCCATCAACCCAAAGCCATAACGTGCAGAGCCCGGATTCCACAAAATTCCCCAATCCATGGCAAGCCCCATTCCAATCTGTGCATTGTCAACTTCCGACAGTCTTTCCCATAAATATCTGCCTGTTATGCCAAACGTGAAATGCTTTAATGGAAATGCTGCGGTTATGGCATAATATTGAGCTACGGGATGGCTGGTTACGCCTGTCGGATAGCCCTCTTCGTCTAGGTGCAAAACCTCGCCGTTGTCCACAACTCCATAAGTGTGCTGCATTCTTCCTTCAACTCCACTCATGGAAAGCGGGTGCGAAAAAACAGCGATTCCCTGATTATTTGCCAAATCGCCGCTTTGCCAAGAAATGCCCGCCCCAAAGCCATCACCCTGCAACAGCGCGGGGTTCATTAAGGCAGCTCCAAAATCTTGCGAAGGATAAGCGGAGCCGGCACCTTCAAGAGCAACCGTGCGCGGGCTTTGCAAAAGCGTAGCCCACCCAAAAACGGCCAAACCTTCGTTTTCTTTGCCGAAATATGCGTGGGAAAAGACAAAGAATAGAAGCAAATATAACGTTGCAATGCGCATTAGATGGCAATAATTTAGAAAAAATTTCTATTTTCCAAACCATGTCCACCATAAAAAGCAAACGAGGCCGCAAAGCGGAAACCTATGCCTGTGCGTATTTGCTCAGAAAGGGATGCCGATTGTTTGCGAGGAATTACAGGTATGCCGGCGGCGAGTTGGATATAGTAGCTAAGGATAAATCCGGAATGTGGCTTTTTGTAGAGGTTAAGTCCGTTTGGAAAGAATTTTTTGGTTCGCCGGACACAAGGGTGAATAAGGAAAAGCAGAGAAAAATCTGGCAAGCCGCGCTGTATTTTTTGCACAATAACGGCGGCTTTGAACAACGTAGCCGCTTTGACGTTGCCGCGATGGATTTCAGGGAAGGCAGAAAAGCCGTAAGATATTACGAAAACGCCTTTGTAGCCTCGCAAGTTATTCCGGATTTGAGTATAAAGAGAACAAGATATGCTCACTAAAAGATTGATAATTTGCTTGGATGTTCGCGACCGCAAGGTTACTAAGGGCGTTAAATTCAAAGGCAACATAGACATTGGCAACCCTGTTGAGATGGGCGCAAAATACAGCGCAGAAGGCGTTGATGAACTTGTTTTTTATGATATAACCGCAAGTGCAGAACATAGGCAATGCGATATTGAAATGGTAAGAGACATAGCAAAAAATGTGTTCATTCCCTTTTCCGTTGGCGGCGGCGTGCGCAATTTGGAAGACATGCATCAGGTTTTGCTTGCAGGGGCCGAAAAGGTGAGCATTAACAGCCTTGCCGTGTTGAACCCGAGGATAATAGCAGAAGGAGCCAAGGCATTCGGCAATCAGTGCATAGTGCTCGGAATGGATGCAAAGTTTGTCGGAGTTTCCGAAAAAATTCCGAGCGGCTACGAAGTTGTAATTCGCGGCGGACGCGAATATATGGGCTTGGATGCTGTGGAATGGGCAAAAAAAGCGGAAGGTTTGGGCATTGGCGAAATTTGTTTAAACAGCATAGATACAGACGGAGTGCAAAACGGTTATGAACTCACAATCACAGAAAAAATTTCTCAAGCGGTAGCAGTCCCGGTAATAGCGAGCGGCGGAGCCGGCGAGCCAAAACACATAGCGGAGTTGTTTGCAAAAACCCACGCCGAAGCCGCGCTTGTGGCTTCAATGGTTCATTTTGGGATATACAGCATCGCACAGATAAAAGCAGAAATGAGAAAAGCTAACATTGCAACTCGCCAACTCAGCCAACCGTAACTTTCTACCTTCTCTCAATGCCAATTTTATCGCTGTTCTCCAAATTCTTTTCGCCCAAGTACATAGAAGAGGCAAAGGGTTTTATTGACAGCGATCCCAAGCATATTTTGGTAAATGACAAAAGCTCATTCAAAAAAATGCTGTCTATTTTATCAAAGGCCGGTTCCTGTGTTATGGATACCGAGGCGGATTCCATGCATCACTATCAAGAAAAACTCAGCCTCATTCAAATAAGCGTTGGAAAATACCATTGGCTTTTAGACCCCCTCTGCGAGCTTAATATAAAACCTCTCTGGAAATGCAGAGCTCTGAAGCGAATAACCTTTCACGCTTGCGATTACGATTTGCGCTTGCTCGCGAGGTTCCATGAATTTCACCCGGAAAGCGTTTACGATACTTCCATTGCCGCAAAACTCCTTGGCGAAAGGCAAACCGGCTTGGCTGCGCTTGTCGGGAAGTACTTTGGAATAAAGCTGAACAAGGAAAACCAAAGAGCGGATTGGACAAAAAGACCGCTTTCTCCGGAAATGTGCCATTATGCCGTGCTGGATACCATTTATTTAGATGCCATAAAAGAGCTCCAATGCAAAAAATTAGAAGAACTGGGGCGCATGGAGTGGCTACAGGAATCTTGCGAAAATGTGCTCAAAAAATCCCAAAATAACCAAAACTCTCTTTTGGAAAACGAACCGAAAGACAACTGGAGGCTAAAAGGCTCTAATGTTTTTAGACCTTTGGAGTTGCAACTTTTGAGAGCTGTTTGGCAGTGGAGGGATCATGAAGCAAAAAAAAGAGATTGTGCTTCTTATAGGATTCTGGGGCCGTATTTTATACTTGCCGTCGTCAAGGCGGCGGCAAAAATCAAGGGGAAAATCAGTGAGCATGATTTGCCGAGATTACCGAGGAATTTAAAAGGCAAGCTGCTCCAGTCTTTTTTAAGGGAATTGAATGCGGCAGCCTCCGCTCCTGCAAACGAATACCCCGCCCCCCTCCTCCGCAAGGCCTCCCCCCGTACCGCCATAAACGAGGATCTGCGTGAAAAACTGCGAGAACTCAGAAATAAAAAAGCCGAGGAATTAAAAATAGACTTTGGGCTTTTGGCAACGCAAAACCAATTAAATGCACTTGCAGACGGCCTGAACGGCACTTGGGAAGAGAAATTTGAAGCCGCTGAACTTATGAATTGGCAACGCGAAATTTGGAGGTCTTTGGTTCCAAATGCCGTTTTGCCCAAAACAGCAAATGAGCTTAGGGCTTGGGCAAAGGAAAGGCTTTTGGCCATGAGTGCGGAAAGCAAAGCAAAGGAAAGCGAAAAACTGCTTTTGGAGCTTTTTGCGCATCCCGTTTTGAAAAACGGATGCATAGCCGCATTTTACCCCACCGAACATGAACCGCAAATTATTCCATTCCTGAAAAAACTGGCCGGTGAAGGCAGGTTGCTTTTGCCGAGGGTGTGCAACGAGCAGAAAATGGAATTGGTTCAAGTGCAAAATTTTGAGGAAGATATTGAATCCGGAACTTTTGGAATAATGGAACCAAAATCGGATTTACCCGCATTTGAAGGAAACCCGACAGCCTTCCTTGTCCCCGGCGTAGTTTTTGGAAAAGATAGTAGCCGTGTGGGGCACGGTGCAGGTTACTACGATCGTTTTTTAACCGCATTCAAAGGAGTCCCCAAACTTGGAGTAGCCTACTCCGCCCAAATCAGAAGTTCACTGTCGCAAAGCGCAACGGACGTGAGGATGAATGAGGTGATTTGGGTGCGGGGGTGAATACTTACAATTTATTCTTCTTATTCAGGAACAAAAAGCCCACCGTTCCCAAAATAACCAGAAATACTACCAACCAAAAAGCATAAGGGTTTCCAAACTCCACTCCTATTCCGAAAGGATACTGTATATTCATAGAGAAGAAGCTTACCACAAATGTAGGCACCATTATTCCAATGGTCAAAATGGTTAATCTTTTCATCAAAGAGTTCAGGTTGTTTGAAACTATGCTCGCACGAGCGTCCATCATGCTGGAAAGAATGTTTGAGAGGTTTTCCGTTTGTTTTAAACCCTGAGAAGTTTCAATATAAATATCGTCCAGCAAATCTTTTTCCGCTTCGGTAAACATTAAATTGCGCCCGCTCTGCAACTTGCGGAGCACGGTTTGGTTTGAACTGATAGCATCCAAGTAATAAACCAAAGATTTACATAACCCGAACATATAAAGCAGATATTTATTTTCCATAGAACTGACCAGCTTGGCTTCCAATTCATCGTTTACACGGCTTATTATGCGTAAATGCTCGCCAAAATGATAAGCGGAATAGTTCAAAAGTTTAAGCACAAACATATTGAGCGAAGTTATGCGGGAAAAACGTTTCTCATCCAAAAGCGGCAAGTCGGTGTCGCTTAAAATAACCACCTTGTTTGTGAATATAAAAATACCGAAAGAGGTGATGCGAAATAAAAACTGATCCTCTGCGTTATAACTTTTAGGTTTCTTGAAAATTATTGCGGTATAATCGTCTTCATACTCCAAACGAGCAAGCTCTTCGGTATCAAAAGCCGAAGCAATCGTGTGCTCGTCCAGCTGATTTTCCTTCATGAGAGCATTGATTTCCTCTTGATTCGGCGATACCAGCATTGTGATCTGCGCCTCACTCCTTTCTGCTGCTGCAACATGTCCGGCCATCAGCTTATAATATTTTATCATGAGGGGAATGTAGAAATATTTTTCTACATTACTTTGCGTATGAAACTCAGATTCCTCTTACCGCTTGCTCTTGCATTTTTTGCTTGCGCACCTTTGCCGCCGCTAGGACCTACCGGCGGAACAACTCCTGATACTAAACCGACGCCTAAGCCGCAAGACCAAGAAGAACCTCAAAAAGCCGAAGAACAGCAAGTAGGCGAAAGGCATAGTATAAATGTCGGAATCGGACTGAGAAAAGAGGTTGCAGTCATAGAATGCCCCGAAAAAAAATGGGAATTCAAAGCCGGTTTAAATTTAGGCAAAACAGAAATTGAAACAGAAGGTAATTGCAAATACGGCGACAAAACCTACAGAGGCAATTGGACCGTGCTTTCTACCGATAGCGGGCTTACAATAATAAACACGCTATCCATTGAAGATTACTTGAAAGGTGTTGTTCCGCATGAAATAGGTCATTTAAAATTAGACGAGGTGGAGGCCCTGAAAGCACAAGCCGTCGCCGCGAGAACTTATGCCTATCACCACTTAAATTCCAGAAAATCGCAGGGTTTTGATATTTACGCAGATACGCGTGACCAGGTTTACAACGGCAGAGACGGCGAGGACTCGCTTGCAAACGAGGCTATTCTAGCCACAACCGGTTTGGTTATAAAATATAACGGCAATTTAATAGAGGCTTATTACCATTCCACTTGCGGAGGCAAAACGGAATCTTCAGAAGTCTGGGGGCAAGAGAGCAAACCGTACTTAATTGCAGTTTCGGATTCCGCCGGTGGCAGGGCTTTTTGCGAACTTTCAAAGTATATGAAATGGGAAGAGAAATTCGGCAAAGAAGAGCTTGTTAGCCTACTTCAAAAAAACGCTATGGATGCAAGAGCAGACAAAACTTTTGCCTTTAGCAAAATTGAGCAAATTCTGATAACCGAGAAATTTTCGAGCGGGCGAGCAAAAAGGCTTGTGGTTTTCACAGATAAGGATTCTTTTGAAGTTTTCGGGGACCGGATAAGGAGGCTTTTTGCGCGAGAAGGGAAACTCTTGCCAAGCATACCGCTGGGCATTTCCCAAGACAAAGATATTTTTGTCGTAACCGGTTCCGGCTACGGGCACGGTATCGGAATGTGCCAGATGGGTGCAATAGCAAGGGCAAAGGAAGGGCAAACTTTTGAAGATATTTTGAAGGCTTATTACACTGGCATTAGCATTGAGAAATATTAAGCGATGCGAAAACATTTTTCGCGAAATCCGTTAGGCTTGGGTCGCGTGCACCCATGAGCAAAATCACGTCGCCGGGTTTTGCCTTGTTTGCAACTTCTTTCAGGCACTCGTCTCTGTTTGAAATGAAATTCGCATTGCAGCCTTTTTTTGCCAATGCTTCCGACAAAATATCCGCATCAAAATTGCGTTCTGCCGTGCCGCCGGCGTAGTATATGGAACTGAACCACATTTCATCGTTTGGGCGTAAAACTTTGGAAATTTCCTCTACCAAATCGTCTTTTAAAAATTTAGTCGGGCCAAAGCCATGCGGTTGGAACCATGCGAATAATTTTCCTTTTGCAAAATCTTGGCAAGAACGAATGCTCGCTGCAATTTTTGTCGGGTTGTGAGCGTAATCGTCAACTAAAATTATTGCATTTTTGCATTCGTAAATCTGGCTTCTGCGGTGTATGCCTTTCCATGTTCTAAGAGCGTTTGCACATTCATTTAAAGACAAACCTGCATGTATGCAAGCAGCGGTTGCAGCAATGGCATTTTCCGCGTTGTATTTACCCGGCATCGGCAAATAAAAATCCGCATTTTCGCCGTTAAAAGAAATTTTAAATTCCGATGAAATTCCGTTAGCTTTGTAATCCGAACCTTTAACCGCACAGTTTTCGCTCCAGCCAAATAGGATAGTTTTGGAATCTGCTAATTTTGCCGCAAGAGAATGAGAACCGTTTACAATTAACGTGCCGTCTGTTTTGCGAACATTGCCGGCAAATTCCGCAAAGAGATTTTCCAAATCCGAGAGTTCTTTATGGTCTTTGTCTATGTTCAAAATAATGCCGATTTTCGGGCTATACCTAATCAAAGTTCCATCGCTCTCGTCCGCCTCCGCAACCAGCCACCCATTGCCGGCAACCGCATTGCCTATTTTCCCTTGCTCCTCCAAAACACTAAGCCCCGCCCCGCTCAAAAGGCTTGGGTCTTTTTTATTTTCGTTTAGTATATGCCAAATCAAGCCGGTCACCGTGCTTTTTCCGCTGGTCCCGCTAACGGCTATGGTTTGATTTTCTATGGTAATTTTTGCCAGCAGTTCGCTGCGGTGCATAATAGGAATGTTTAATTTTTGCGCAGCTTCTGTGTCTGGGTTTCCGTTTTCTATGGCTGTGCTGACGACAATGGTAAAGGGCTGTACAATTCCGCTGCCGTCTTGCGGAAAACATTTTACACCGGCTTCTTCCAACTGTTTTTTAATTTTTTCGCCATCGCTGCTTGCAAAGCGTCTGTCGGAACCGCAGCTTTCAACGCCTTTCCCGGCCAAAAACTGGGCAAGGGCACTCATTCCAACCCCGGCAACGCCAACAAAAAAATAAGATTCCGCCATAAGCAAAGCGGAATGTAGAAATTTTTTTCTAACTTCCTCACATGGCAAAATTCGGTACTCCTTTTAAATCTAATTCCAAAAAGGCTCTTATACTCGGTTCCGGCGAACTTGGCAAAGAAGTGGTGATTGAGCTTCAAAGGTTCGGCATAGAAACCATAGCTTGCGATTCATATGAAAACGCTCCGGCAATGCAGGTTGCCCACCGCAGCCACATATTTCCGATGCTCAGCGGTAACGACCTTCGCAAAGTTATAGAACAGGAAAAACCCGATTACATAATCCCGGAAGTTGAAGCCATTGCAACCGATACCCTTTTGGAACTGGAAAAAGAGGGCTACAATGTTATTCCCACCGCAAAAGCCGCCAGATTGACCATGAACAGGGAAGGTATTCGCCGCCTTGCCGCAGAAGAATTGAAATTGAGAACGAGTGCATATAAATTTGCGGAGACAAAAGAGGAATTTTTGGCGGCTGTAAAAGAAATAGGAATCCCGTGCGTTGTAAAACCGATAATGAGTTCAAGCGGGCGAGGGCAAAGCCTAGTGAAAACGCAGGCCGATATTGAACACGCTTGGGATTATTCGCAAAGCGGCGGCAGAGCGGGCGGCGGTAAAGTTATAGTTGAGGGGTTTGTTCCCTTTGATTACGAGATAACGCTTTTAACTGTTCGCCACGCAAAAGGCACCTCTTTTTGCGCACCGATAGGGCACGTGCAAATTGAAGGCGATTATCGTTGGAGTTGGCAACCGCAAGAGATGAGCAAAAGTGCTTTGGAAGAATCCGAGCGCATTGCAAAAGCTGTTACAGACGCTTTGGGTGGCTATGGAATTTTTGGGGTTGAACTTTTTGTCAAAGGCGATGAAGTTTATTTTTCCGAAGTTTCTCCTCGCCCGCACGATACAGGAATGGTCACCTTGATTTCTCAGGATTTGAGCGAATTCGCCTTGCACGCAAGAGCTATTTTAGGACTTCCGATTCCAAACATAAAACTGCACGGGCCAAGTGCCTCCGTTGCTTTGCGGGTTGACGGCAAAAGCGACTTAATCTCATATTCCGGCTTGGAAGATGCTTTGAGTGAACCCGATACTTCGCTCCGTCTTTTTGGCAAACCGAGCATCAACGGGCATCGCAGGTTGGGTGTGGTTTTGGCAAGGGGAGCGGCCATTGATGAGGCCATTAAAAAAGCCAAAAATGCAGCGAGTAAGATTGAAGTTATTATGCATTAAAGGGAGTAGCTAGTAGTATGCGCATCTTCTTAACAGGCGGCACGGGTTTTATCGGGCATTTTGTTGCAAAGGAATTTTTGGAGCGAGGGCATTCGCTAAAAATTTTAGCGAGGAACCCGAATAAAATTCCGAGTTTGGCTGCACATAAAAATGTTGAAATGCTCCATGCGGGTTTGTTGGATTCGGAGGCTATAAAAAAAGGATTAGATGGTTGCGAGGCCTGCGTTCACATTGCGCTTGGGTGGGGCGAAACACCGCTCACAATGCTCGCAAACGATACCGCCGCAACCGTTCAGCTTTTGGAACTCGCCGCAAAAAACGGATGCGAAAAATTTATCTATACATCAAGCACAGCGGCTTTCGGCAAAATTCGCAGAGATGCAAATGAAAACATGGTTTGCATACCGCAAGATTTATATGGTGCAACAAAAGCAGCCAGCGAAGCATACGTTTTAGGTTTTTCAAGTGCAAATATAAAAAGAAATATCATTCGCCCCGGTTATACTTTTGGGCATTTGGCATTCCCGGACGGCATAGACCAGCCCGACCGCAGATTTTTTAACATCGCAAAAGCGGTTAAGGAAAATCGGGTTGTGCATTTAACAAAACATGATGGAACCCAGTTTATACACGCTTCGCAACTCGCTAAACTCTACGCCGCAGTTTTGGAAAGCGAGTGCAATGAGGAAGTGTTTTTTGGCCTTGGCACGGAATGGATAAGCTGGAAAAACATTGCGGAGCGAGCCATTGCGTTTTGCCCCGAAAGCAAAGCGGTAATTGAGGAAGAAGACAAGGGATGGGGCAAAGAACCTTATTTATTTTCTTTGGGAAAGATGGGCAAATTTTTTGGCCTTAAATTTAACGGCAATGATTTTATAGATGAACATGTGAAGTGGAATTTGGAACTTTAATGCAAAAATACATCGCCAAAAGGCTGCTCCTGATGCTCCCCACAATGCTGGGAATTTCTTTTGTGTGTTTTTTGATTATTCAGCTGGTGCCGGGAGGTCCCGTTGAAGAGATGATTTCAAAAGCGCAAAGCGCAGCGAATATGAAAGGCGGCCACAATTTAAGCCCGGAGCAGATTGAGCAAATCAAGGCGTATTTCGGTTTTGACAAACCGTTGATGGAGCGTTATTTTATTTGGCTTTGGAAAGTTTTGCACCTTGATTTCGGAAACAGTTTTGCATACGGGCAACCTGCTTGGAGCGTTATATCTTCCAAATTTCCGGTTTCACTGTTTTTTGGATTAAGCTCGTTTTTTATTTCTTATTTGATTTGCATTCCGCTGGGGCTTGCCAAGGCTGTGAAAAACGGCTCAAAATTTGATTCCATAACCAGTGCGCTCATGTTTTCCGGTTATGTGGTGCCGGGTTATGCGCTGGGCATTTTGCTGATAGTGCTTTTGGCGGGCGGTTCGTTTTTGGATTTGTTCCCTTTGGGCGGCCTTGTTTCCGATAATTTTGAAGATATGTCTTTTTTCGGAAAACTTGCTGATTTGGCTCATCATCTGTTTTTGCCCTTTCTTTGCTACATTTTGGCGGAGTTCGCATTCTTAACCCTCTTGATGAAAAATTCCGTTTTGGAAGAACTGGGAAAAGATTATATGCGAACCGCCCTTGCAAAAGGGCTTTCCTTTAAAGAAGCTCTGTTTAAACACGCTTTGAGGAATGCGCTTTTGCCCTTAGCCACGAGGATGAGCGAGATTTTTACCCTTATGTTTGCCGGTGCGCTTTTGATTGAAAAGGTCTTTGATATAGACGGCATGGGGCTTTTGTACTACAATGCCATGGTGCATAGGGATTACAATGTGGTTTTGGGCATAATTGTGCTTTCTTGTTTTATGGCTATGCTCGGGCGGCTTTTTAGCGATTTGCTTTACGGGTTTATTGACCCAAGGATTAAGCTGGGGTGAGATGAGAACCCGCTTTGCCCCTAGCCCAACCGGATATTTGCACAAAGGGCATATTTGGAGCGCGCTCTGCGTTTCTGCTGTTGCCGGAACCAAGAACGCAAGCATTCATCTGAGGCTGGAAGACCACGATGCTTTGCGGTGTTCAAAACATTTCTCCGATGTGATAAAAAAGGATTTGGAATGGCTCGGTTTTGAGTGGCAAAGCGAAAGCGTTCAAAGCGAACGAAATGAAATTTATGAAAAATATTTTAAAATTTTGCAGGAACGCAATCTATTATACGATGTTTATAAAACCGAAAAACCCAAAACCATGTTCAAAAATCCGGAGCCAAGCGGCGATTTTGCAGTTAAGGATGCTTGGGGGCAATGGACTTATATGTTTGCCGTTGTTGTTGATGATTTTGAAGAAGATATGGATTTGATAGTCCGTGGTGAAGATTTAAAAGATTCAATAGACAAGCAGATTTCTTTGGCAAAGGTTATAGGCAGAAAAGAGATGCCGCAATTTTTCCACCACAGCCTGCTTTACGATTCAAACGGAAAAAAACTGAGCAAACGAGACGGCTCGGAGGGAATTTTCAGGGAAAGAGAATCGGGAATTTCTGCAAAAAAAGTGATCGGCGACCTATGCAAGATAGCCATGCCGGATTTAGAAATCCCGGATGAAATTTCTTGGGGAGATGCAATTCGGTTAATCTCTACTCCCTACTCCCCACTCCCTACTCCCTGAATTATCCATCACTCAAATGCCTATACAGCGTAGTGTGGCTTACTCTAAGTCGTCTTGCTATTTGTCGTTTTTTGAAACCTCTTCTTAATAAATCCTTTATTTCCGATCTTTTTGAGTCTAATTTTAGGACATTTTTTCTAAATCCGGCGGGTCTCCCCAGTTTTTTGCCGTTGGCTTTGACCCTTTGCAAGGCTTCGCGGGTACGGGCGGAAATGAGGTTTCGTTCTATTTCTGCGGAAATTCCAAAAGCAAAGGCCATAACTTTGCTTTGAATGTCTTTGCCGAGGCGGTAGTTTTCTTTGATTGTCCAAACTTGGCAGCCTTTTTTGAGGCAGAGATGCAGAATTTCCATCACTTCAAGCAAATTCCGGCCCAGCCGGGAAATTTCCGTAGCAATTAAAATATCGCCTTTTTTGAGCTTTCTCACCAATGCCCCCAGCTTGCGCTTGGACAGCCCTTCCGTGGAAGAAATTTGTTCAATCACCCATTTGTCAACAGAAAAACCGCTTTTTTGAGCGAATTTCGCTATTTCAAACGTTCCATTTTCAACATTTTGATGGGTTGTTGAAACCCTTACGTAACCATATATCATAGGCTTTATTTAGAAAAAAGGGGCGTTCATTTTAAACGTTGGTTTTTCTATATTACCGCTACCAGCGGGAGTAGCTCAGCTGGTAGAGCGCTAGCTTCCCAAGCTAACGGTCGCGGGTCCGAATCCCGTCTCCCGCTTTTCTTTTTTTTAGGAGAAAAAAATATGGCTGCGAAGAAAAACGCAAAGGTGACGAAAACGAAGGCTGCAAAAACTGTAAAAGGGAAAGCAGTAAAAGCGAAAGCAACAAAAGCGAAAGCTGTAAAGGCAAAAGCTAAAACTGCAAAAGTAAAAGTTGCAAAAGCAAAAGCGGAAACCGGCAAAGCGGGACCTCGCAACTATGGGTATTTTGATGATGCCAATAAGGAATACGTTCTGCTCAACCCTGCTACACCTATAAAATGGTGTAATTATGTGGGGACGCTCGCTTTTGGCGGCATTGTGGATACCACAGGCGGAACCGTGCTTTGCAAAGGCGACCCTGCCCTTAACCGCATAACCAAATACATAAGCCAAATGCCTGCCAGCGATTTCAAAGGCAGCACGATTTATCTTCGCATAAAAGAAAAAGATTCTTACAAGCTGGTGTCCCCTTTTGTTGCTCCGACCTGCACAATCTGGGATAAATGGGAATGCCGCATAGGGCTTTCCTATACAAGGTGGATAGCTCAGGGCTTTGGGGTCAAGGTTGTGATTACCGTTTTTGTCCCGGCAAAAAGTTCCACTTTAATTCAGGATATTTCAATTCAAAACATATCCGGCAAAAGTATAGAGGTGGATGTTGTGCCGGTTTACGAATTCAGCCATTTTGATGCATTGAAACAGTTGACCAATGCGGATTGGGTTCCTCAAACCATGACGGTTGAGGCTCAAAAGGAAAAAAACAAGCATGTTATTTTAGAACAATACGCTTTTATGAAAAAGAAATACGCAGTCAATTATTTTACCGCAAGCATGCCGGCAGATAGCTTTGACGGCGACCGCAGAGCATTCCTTGGCCTTAATGAAATCACAGGCTGGGCTTGCCCCTACGCAATCCACAAAGGCAAACTCACGAACAGCACCGCTTTAAGAGGCGATAATATCGCCGCACAGATGTTTAAGTTCAAACTGGCCAATAAAAGGATAGGGCGCGTTGCAACACAACTCGGGCAAGAGAAAAGCATAGCGGCGGCAATGCCGGAAATCAGAAAGTATCGCAATCTCAAAAACGTGGACAAAGCCTTTGCCGAGTTAGCCGATTTTTGGAGCAACTACTTGACCGCTTTGCAGGTTAAAACCCCTGATGCCAGCTTTAATTCGATGATAAACATCCATAATCCCCGCCAGTGCCACACCACAAAAAATTGGAGCCGTTACCTCTCGCTCTACCAGTTGGGTTTTGGCAGCGACCGCGGAATAGGCTACCGGGATTCAAGCCAGGACTTGCTCGGCGTTATGAGCCACATGCCCGAAGAAGCCCGTGTTTTGGCGGAAAATCTGCTCTCCGTTCAAAAAGAAGAAGGCAATGCGATGCACCAGTACTTCCCAAGCACAATGGAAGCCAACGAAGGCGACTCCCGTGAAAAGGAAGACCGCCCGAAATACTACGGCGATGACCACCTGTGGATTGTTTTAACCGTTGCCTCTTACTTAAAAGAAACCGGAAACCTGAAATTCCTCAAAAAGCAGATACCTTTTTACAACAAAAAGAAGGAATTGAAGAAAAGAGAATTGGGCACGGTTTTGGAACACTTGAAGAGAAGCCTAGCTTTCTCTTGGAAAGATCGCGGCAGGCACGGCATCCCACGCTTGGGTTTTGCCGACTGGAACGATACGGTTAATCTGCCGACCGGCGCAGAATCCCTTTTCAACGCAAACCTCTTTGCAAAGGCGTTGCTGGAAATGATCGATGTTTGCGAAGCCATAGGCGATATAAAATTGGTTAAGCAATACAAAAGTTGGTATGAGACAATCAAAGAAAGGGTGAATAAAACCGCATGGGATGGCAAATGGTATGTGCGCTGGTTTGATGAAAAGGGTAAGGCCCTTGGCTCAAACAAAAACAGCGTTAACAAAATAGATTCGCTGGGGCAAAGTTGGCCTATTATCAGCGGTGTTGCTCCTAACGAACGTGCAAAAGCAGCTTTGGACAGCGTTTATAAACTGCTCAACACCAAAAACGGAATAAAGCTTTCCTGGCCCGGCTACAAAGGCTTTGACCCGCACGTCGGCGGAGTTTCAACATACCCTCCCGGAGCAAAGGAAAACGGCGGAATATTCTTGCATGCAAATCCTTGGATTATGATTGCGGAAACCATAGTCGGCAACGGCAACAGAGCCTTCCAGTATTACAACCAAATAAACCCCGCGGCAAAAAACAACGGCTTGATAGACGAATTTGAATCCGAGCCTTACTGCTATCCTCAGAACATTCTGGGCGATGAGCACAAGCAGTTCGGTTTGGGGCGCAACGCATGGCTGAGCGGCACAAGTTCTTGGACATATCAGGCTGCAACCCAGTATATTTTGGGAATAAAAGCCACGTTTAAAGGTTTGTCCATAAACCCTTGCATTCCCAAAGCATGGGAGAAATTCAGCGTTATCCGCAAATTCCGCGGTGCGGTTTATGAAATCCATGTTAAAAATCCCAAAGGCGTTAGCAAAGGGGTCAAAACCATAACCGTTGACGGCAGAGAAATCGTAGGGTGCATTGTCCCGCTTTTGGTGGGCAAAAAGCATGTTGTAGAGGTTTTGCTGGGGTAATATTCGTTGCAATCCAAAGATATTATTCGCATTCAAGTATCGCCGGAACGGGAGATAGTTTTACTGGGAACAGCTCATATTTCGCAGGAATCCATAAATTTGGTTCGCGAAACAATAGCAGAGGAAAAGCCAAATTCCGTTTGCGTTGAGCTTGACGAAGGACGCCTGAAGGCATTGGAAGACGGCAACCGCTGGAAAAATTTGGATGTCAAAGATGTGCTGAAAAAAAAACAGATGTCTTCTCTTATTGTGAATTTAATTTTGGCATCTTATCAAAAAAGGATGGGTTCTTCCACAGGCGTGGAACCCGGCTCAGAGTTAAAAGCCGCAGTTGAAGAAACTAGAGCTTGCAATGCAAATTTGGTTTTGGCAGATAGAGACGTTAAAACCACCCTGCGCCGTGCTTGGAGAAGCACTCCTTTTTTTCGCAAGTTCAAATTGTTCGCAAGTTTGCTCGGTTCCGTTTTTGAAACGGAGAAGGTAAGCGAAGAGGAACTCAGCAAAATGCGAGAGCAAGATACCCTTTCCGTAATGATGGATGATTTTGGAAAGGCCTTTCCGGAAATCAAGCAAATTTTAATAAGCGAAAGGGACCAGTTTTTAGCAGGCAGAATTTTGAAAGCGCAAGGCGATAAAGTTTTGGCTGTTGTTGGGGCCGGGCATTTGCAAGGTATAAAAAGCATAATAGAGGGCAACAAAGAAATCCCGCCGGAAGAAGAACTTTGCAAAATTCCGCCACCCAGCAAATTGGGGACTATAATAGGTTGGGGAATACCTGCAGCCATAATTTTTGCTTTCATCTTTATCGGAATTAAATCCGAACCCTCTGTAGCCATAGACAACATTATTTTTTGGATACTCATAACGGGAATTCCAGCCGCTACAGGCACTATCTTAGCCCTTGCCCATCCTCTTGCGATAGTGGCAGCGTTATTCCTTGCCCCGATAACGACTCTGCACCCATTGATTGGTGTTGGAATGTTCACCGGTTTTATTCAGGCATATTTTTGCCCACCGCGTGTTTTTGAGATGGAAACCGCAGCCGAAGACCTTTGGAAACCGAGCCGCTGGTGGAAAAATCGCTTTACCAGAGTTTTTTTAGCATTCATTTTTCCGGGTCTGCTCACAACTATAGGCAGTTTGATAGGCATTAGTAAAATTGTGAAAACCATAAGCAGCGGTTAGAATTTTTCTATATTTTCCCCATGGTACGCATAGTTTGTAAATTTGGTGGTAGTTCCGTAGCGGATGCGGTACAATTTCGTAAAATCAAGAGTATTTTGGAAGGCAAGCAGGAAAGAAAAATCATAGTGGTATCTGCACCCGGAAAACGCAATTCGCAAGAAGCAAAATTAACAGATTTGTTCTATTCATCTCATGACTTTGCCACAAAAAAATTAGACTTTACGGAACCGTGGAAATTGATAAGAGAACGCTATGTTGAAATAACCCAGGAACTTTCCCTGCGTTCCACCATACGCGAAGAACTGGACAAACTGGAAGAATCCCTGCGAGAAAATCCAAATGAACTTTCAATTGACTTTTTAGCAAGCCGCGGTGAATTTTTATGCGCAAAAATCATGTCGGAGTTTTTAGGTGCAAAATTCATAGACGCCTATCCTCTTATACAGTTCGACAGTCAACACAATGTAACGCCGCAAAGCTACGAAAATATAGCTACAGCCCTTTCGGATACTAACTCTCTTTATGTTGTGCCGGGTTTTTACGGAAGCGATATGCAGGGCAATTTGAAAACATTTTCGCGAGGCGGCTCGGATATAACCGGAGGCATTTTAGCAAATGCCTGTAATTGCGCATTATACGAAAATTGGACAGATGTTTCCGGGCTTCTAATGGCGGACCCCCGCATTGTTAAGGAGGCTCACTCTATAAACTATGTGAGTTACAGGGAAATACGAGAGCTTGCATATAGCGGCGCAAACGTTTTGCATGATGATTCCATAGCTCCGTGCAGGGTAAAGAACATTCCGATAAACATAAAAAATACCAACAATCCCAGCGACCCCGGCACAATTATCGGACCAACTCCCGAACATACCTCAAGGGTAATAACCGGGATAGCGGGACGCAAGGATTTTTCAATGCTTTACATAGAAAAAAGCATGATGAACAAGGAAAAAGGGTTTGGACGCAAGATTCTTGCTATTTTGGAGGAGCATGGCGTTTCTTATGAACTTTCCCCTTGCGGCATAGATTCCATGAACGTGGTGGTGGATTCCAAAACGCTTCACAAGGTTGAAATTGAGGTTCGCAAAGAAATAGAGCAGAAAATGCAACCCAATAAAATAAAAATTTTCAACAATTTGGCGTTAATCGCAACGGTAGGCCACGGAATGGTAAACCAAATTGGAACTGCGTCAAGGCTTTTCAGCGCACTTGCCAAAGAGAAAATAAATGTGCGTATAATAGATCAAGGTTCATCGGAAATAAACATAATTATCGGTGTTAACGAATCCGATTTTGAAAAAGCCATAACGGCTATTTACAGGGAATTTGTGGATTAATTAATCACTGCCTCACAAATTCGTAGCTAAAGCCAACCTTTGAAAGCCCATTGCCGTAATCCAATGTTGTAGAACCGGAATGTCCAGCTTTTGGAACGGGTTTCCAATTTACGATGTAACCCGGCGAAATGTCATCATCGGAAAAAGTATCTTTTTCAATAACCACAGCTCCGATAACTAATGAATCGGCCTGTTGAGCAAGCGGAACCGGTGAACTTCTTTTAGAACCCGTCCAAGTAGCGGAAATATCTTGTGCGTCCAGCAAAACATTGGAAGTATTATTAGAAATGCTCTTACCGTTTTGGAAAGCGGTTACTATAAAATAAATTTTCGGGTCCAGCCCGCCGGCATCGGTATCTTTTGTTTGCCAATATGTAAGCGTCAAAACAACCGCATTTGCAATTTCATCCGAAGTTACAGAGGAACTGCTAGGCGTTGAACTATTTGATTCTTCTTCGGCTCCGTCTATGTTTACGGAACTGTCTCCGCAAGAAATCAGAAACAGAATTAGAGCGGTGAAAGTGAATTTTTTCATGTTTTTTCTCCTTAAAAAACAAAATATGTGGAAACTCTGGTTTGGAAATGGCTGGGTTCAAAAAAAGAGGGAATGTCGAATTCACTCCAAGTGTGATTCCATATCAAATATTTTACGCCTATGCCCCAATGCCTTACTATGTCAATATCTAAGCCTAAAACCCAATACATATCACCGCCCGGCACTTCACCAAATACTTCACTAAATTTTTCTTCTATTATCGAAGCATCGATTTTTTTCTCTTCCAATATAATTATGTTAAGCTCGCTAGCGGCATAAAAGTCAAATAAAGCTCCTCCCGTGAATCTTATCTGCCCGGAGCCAAAACTCAAAAGCAAGGGAACTTCCACAAAAACCCTTTCCCATCTTAATTCTAAAAGAGGCAATGAGGCTATATTAATATCAAATATGCTTAAATCTGCTGTATATTCTTTTTGTAAAAAATCCAATCTTGCATAAGCTCCGGTCGTTAGATAAATAGATTCCGGGCCTATTCTGAAAAACAACCCTGCTCCCAATGCAGCATATGGAAAAGAATTGTCAAAAAAGTCTATTTTTGAACGCCAAATAGGATAATTCAGCTCTAAACCCGGTCTAAAATAACGAGAACTTTTTTCTTTGGCATCTGTTTTTTTCGTACTATCTGCTTCTTCATTTGAGGCTTCGCTAACTTTTTTTTCGTAATAATGTCTATAACCGGCACGAATTACAAAACTATTTTCAAGATCACTGCTAATATTATAAGCCAAAGATAAGTTAAATTTTTTAAATTGAATTCCTACACTTGGCTCATAGAAAATATCACAGAAAACACAATTATCGTATGTATAATATATATTTGTTCCAAGCCTATTATTGAAAAAATATTCAAAATTGCCTTTTCGCAAGCCGAAATGAGCATTAAAGAAAACAGGTAGTGAATACTGATCATACTGATCAGAAGCCTCTTCGGATACATAAGAATAAATTCCAAAACCTGGTCCATAGTGAAAAGTAAAATCATTTCCGAAATTTTTAACCGCCTCTTGAACATAAGACATCTCCAAGCGATTCAAAAAACCAAGATTAAATAGCATTGCATGTTTGCTAACCGAATCTTTTGGTGTTTCCGCTTGCTGCTCTAATGTATCTGCGAAAACCCAGCCGCAAAAGATAAGGCATAAAGCAAGAAAAATTTTAAACACCTCTTTAATATAACTTTTTAATGCAAATTTGCCAATATTTGTAGCTGTTTTGGGGACATTCATATTGTATCTCCTATGTTTATTTTTTTCAAAAGCACATTTATTTTACATACATCGTAAATCTCATTTTCTACGCACCAACGCACAACCAAATCCGTTTCGGAAATTACCCCTAAAGAATAGCCCGAAGATTTTAAAAATTCCGTCATTTTTTCCAAAGGCAATTTTAAAGAAAGCCCAAGGCGTATTATAGCTTTTTTTGTAGGATTTTTGCGTTTGCATATTTTTGAAAAATATTGTCTGGAAATTCTTGCGTTTTTATAAATTTTTATTATTTGCAGTTCAATATCCTCTATATGTGATAAATTATATTTTTCACGAACAAAATTTTGCAAAGTTTTCACAAAAGATTTTTGATTGCTTTTTATAAAGCAATACAATTTCGTTTCATCTATAGCTATTTCCATATTATTAGTTTTGGAAAAGCCGAGATAGATATAAAAAATAAAAAGGACATAATAAAAAATAAATTTTTAATGCAAATTTGGCAATAATTGTAGCCATTTTGGGGACAAGCACGTTTTCTCTCCTATACCTTTTATGAATCTGTATAAAAATTAAAACTGAGGAGAGCGATTTTGGTAAACCACCGGATTACATTTTCTATATTACATTTTCTATTCTACACAAATTAGGAGCGGTTATGAAAAGAGATTTCTTAAATAGTTCTTTTTTGCAGGAATTAGATTTATTTATTTCACAGAATTATGTGGAAGATGAGTCTGCTATAGCAAAAAGTTTAACCAAAGAGGAGAGCGATGAAATAGAACATTTCACAAAAAATAATAAAAAGGGATTTATTGAAACCTTAGATGAAATGCGAGAAAAATACAATGAAGGCAAAAAAGAAAAATTAAACAGTGCTGACTTATATAATAAAATCAACGTCACCAGACAAACTTATTACAAATTGCGAGAAAAAGATAGACCTTCAAAAGACACCGCCATTTCTTTTGCTTTGGGTCTTGAATTGTGCGAAAGCGATATGGAAGTACTGCTTGCTTCTGCCGGTTGGAGTTTAGCAACCAATTCAAAACGCGATTTGATAATAAAATTTTGCTTTGTAAAAAAAATATATGAATATTCTTATGTATGCGAAATTTTAAAAGCCAAAGGAGAAAAATTATTTAGGAATTTGTAATTTATCTTTATTACACTCTACCAAGTCTAAATCTTGAAAATTTTTAATGGGATTTTTTTCTTTTCCAACAAATTGTGAAAGTTCGTGTAAATCTATTATTCCGTTTCCATCATAGTCGGCTCTGCAATATTCTAAAGCCTTTAAAATTTCATTTGTAAAATCGCTTCCATTGATATTGCAATATGAATAGCTATTTGCGTTGGAAGAGACGAGTAAATTTACAGTTCCGTGTTTTAAATCTTTTTCAGCAGCACCGGAATAACAGGCGTCTATCCAAACAATAGTTCTAATATTCTTTTTCCCAAGCAATTTTCCGGATTTTATTCCTGTTTCTATAATATCATCTTTTTCTGAATCGTATGGCAATAAAAAGTAATCGTCTTCTATTTTTTTACCATGTCCGGAGAAATAAATTAACACAACATCGTTATCATTGGCTTTTTTATACACTTTGTTAATAGTACTTAAAATATCTTTTTGCGTTGCTTTGCCGTATTCTGCCAATGTTTCAATTTTGACGTTGTTAAATAACTTTTTACTTGATTTATTAAACAGCCTTGATATTTTTTCCGCATCATTTTCGCTGGTCTCTATATCTTTGAAAGATTTGTAATCTCTATATGCCGGCACCCCAATTGAAATTACGTATAAATTATGTTTATCTGAAGTTAAAAAAGGTAAAAATACTTTAAAAAATAAAACCAGACCTATGCAAATAATAACAAAAATACATCCAGGCAATTTTGATGCTTTACTTTCAGCTTCAACCGTATTTGTTTCTATAGTTTTCTTTGCTTTGCCTGCGGTTTTTTTAGTTTTTTTGGGTGTTTCTTGTACTTTTTCTTTGGTTTTTTCCTCCAATTCATCTATCTTTGGGGAAATATCCCGTTTTAGACCTTCAATGTCAGAATCCTCTGTCATGGTTAAAATATAGTAAAAATCACTTGTAAATAAAAAATTGTCGCCAAATGGTTTACCTATTGTAGCTTGTTTGTTTCAATTTTTGTTCTTGTAAACTTTAACAGGCTAAAAGCCAAGGAGCAAAAATGCAAATCGTCTATAACTGGCACATCACCGAGCACTGCAATTATTCTTGCAATTACTGCTTTGCAAAATGGAATAAAGCAGCGGAAATCTGCAGCAATAAAGAGCGTGTGGATAAAATTTTAGAAGAGTTGTCTAAAAAAGACATTATAAGTAAAAGAATAGGTGAAAATATAACCCGAGTGAGAATAAATTTTGCCGGCGGCGAGCCTTTGATTTTGGATAGAAGTATTTTTGATAAAACAGTTATGTGCGCCAAAAAGCTGAGTTTTGAAACTTCCTTGATAACAAACGGCTTTTTGCTTGAGTTCCACCCGGAAATTTTTAAATATTTAGACATGATAGGTATTTCTATAGATAGTTTTGATGAAAATGTTTGCAAAAATATAGGTCGCTGTTCTGGCAAAAACTATTTGTCAGAAGAAAAATTAAGCAAACTTGTAAAAAAAATAAAACTGAACAACCCAATAGCTAAAATTAAATTCAATACCGTTGTTAGCAAAAACAACTATAGCTCAAACATTATAGAGCAGTTGCAGGCATATAAACCGGATAGAATTAAAATATTGCGGCAGTTTCCATTTAAAGGCGAAAAAGGCATTACAGACGAACAATTTGAGCAGTTTTTGAGCATAAACGGAAAATTTATAGAAAAAAAGAATGTTGTTATCGAAGACAAAAATGATATTACTCAAAGCTACCTAATGATAGACCCGCAAGGGCGTTTTTTTCAAAACGGAAATGAGAATTTTTACACTTATAGCCAGCCTATTTTTGAAGTTGGCTTGGAACATGCCCTTTCGCAAATTCATTTTAACAAGGAGAAATTCATGAGCAGATACGGCCAAGGAGGTGTTTAAAATGGCTAAAATAACTATAAGTGGTTATGCCGGAACCGGTAAATCTACGGTTGGAAAAATGCTCGCAGAAAAACTGGGTTATCGGTTTTTGTCTGTTGGAGATTTTACCCGAGAATTTGCCGAAAAAGAATTTGGAATGAGCATAAACGAATTTCAAGCAAAATGCAAAGAGGATCCAGCTCTTGACGATTCTGTAAATCTGATATTCCGAGATATTTGCAATAACACGGAAAATATTGTGGCAGACTTTCGTTTAGGCTTTCATTTTGTGGAAAATTCCTTAAATATTCTTTTTCTTTTATCTGAACAAGAAGCCTTTGATCGACTTCTCAAAGCCGGCAGGAAAATGGAGCAAACGGATTTTGAAAGCATTAGGAAACGAAATGAAAACATGAGAAACAGATTTATTGAAAAATTTGGAGTTGACTTCGCAGATGAAAATAATTATGATTTAATTATTGACACAGGCAAAAAAACTCCTATTGAGGTCATGGAACAAATTTTAGCAGCTACTAGAATTGAAGCCCAAATACTGAGAGAGTTGAATAGCTGGATGCGTCAGTTTTTGAAAAATGATGCAAGGGTTTAGAGATTTTGAGAATTATGGTTATAGCTATCCTGAGAAGGTGTTATTCCTCGATATAGATGGCGTGCTGGGAGGCTTTATTCAAGAAATTGGAAAAAAACACACAAAGTGGATTATAGGAAATTTAAAATATATGATGTAGCGGCTGTATATTACGATTGGGATTTAAATGCAATAAAAGAATTAAAATTTTGGGATAGCTAGGAAATTTCTATTTTAAGGTGTTGGTGTTGTGATACTGGAGTATTTATGCCTAAAATGAATGTTATTCTTGTGGATTACGAGAATGTCCAAGTTAATTTGGATATTTTGCGATCCGTTAATATTGAAGATTTAGAAATTTACATTTTCATTGGTAAAAATCAAAAAAACATACCTGTGGAATTAGCAGATAATATTCTAAAACTTAAATCAAAAGTACAACTGATACGAATAGAAGGTACGGGCAAAGATGCGCTTGATTTTCATATTGCTTATTTCATTGGTAAATTGTCAAAAGAAAATGAGAATTATTTTTTTCATATTATTTCAAAAGATACAGGCTTTGATGTTTTAATAGAATATTTGAAAAAAGAGAAAATAAAATGCTTACGAGAAGAAAAAATTGAAGAAGTTCCAATAATTAAAAAAAATGAAGCAATTCCAATAACGAAAAAACTAAAAGCCGAAACAATTTTACAAAAGGCAAAAATTTTCAAAGAAATATTAGAAAAATCCTCAAATAAACCTAAAAAAGAGAAAGCTCTTATCTCTCAGATGATTACT
>LIUH01000129.1:0-2473 GCA_001462225.1 Fibrobacteria bacterium GUT31
GGCTGGCATATTCCGAGCAATGCGGACTGGGACGAATTGTTCCGTTATGTAGATGATCAGAATGGCGGTGCTGGCAGCGGTAGTCCTTACAACAGCGATACGGGAGGCAAGCATTTGAAGTCGGCAACCGGCTGGAATCCTTACGAAGGCATGGAGAACTTGGACACGTACGGGTTTTCCGCCCTTCCGGGTGGCCACGGCTATTCCAATGGCGGCTTCCGCGCTGCCGGCAACAACGGCTACTGGTGGAGTTCCAGTGAGTACGAGGACTACAGCAACGGCGCCTACCGCAGGACCATGTACTACCTCAGCGAGTTCGCTTACTGGAACTACGACGATAAGAGCTACTTGTTTAGTGTTCGTTGCTTGCAGGACTGAGCGCGAAGCGCCGCCGCTAGCCTTGGCAAGCGGCGCAACCCGCGGCTGTGAGCGTTTATATACGGCTTAGGGCTGGGGCGTAGATATGGGATTTTTTTTTTGGATGATTTTTTTATGAAGACGGAAAACATACTTGCAATAGAAGAGAGCGGCGAAAACCGCATCAACCTCGTCCGCGACCGCCTGTTCTGGCAGGCGTGGAACAGGAGCGCATTTCTGTTTGCTGCGCACATAAAAAGCTACCAGGTTCACAAAAGGTTTGTCCAAAAGGTTTCCCAAGAAGTCGCTTGGCTCGGTTTCCCGTCCTCGGCACTCACCGCAATCCAAAAAGCAACCACGGACAAAGGCTTTGGTTTTGAGCAGAAATCCGCAGACCACATAATAATCAGCGGAATTCCGCAAACAACAGGCTACGAAGAATGGTGGGCGGGAATAGTCAAAAAGAAACCCAAGCCTTCTGAACCTGAGCTGCCGTCCATAAAAAACTCAAAGGACAGCATTTTGCCCGCCTACAAAACCGCCTACGACTTGTGTTTGCACATCCACAGGGCAACGGTGAAAATGCCTAGGGAATTCCGCTACGAACTCGGAGCCAAGGTTAGGGAGCGCGCCGAGGATATAGTGGAAACCTTGCATTTGATGGCGAACAATGTGGGACTGTCACAGGCAAAATCCGAGATAACGGACTGCGCCGCGAAAGTCCACAAACTCCGCATAGATATCAGATTGCTGAAAGATTTGCTCCAAATCGGCATAAAACAATGGGGGTTTTTGAACAATCAAATAGAAACTTTGCTGAATTTACTTCGGGCAGAATTCTGCAATGCCAACACCAGGATTGCAGGAGCGACCCAAAAGCAGTCCAGCGGAACGCTCACAACCGGGCAACCGGCGAGCAATAGGAATAGCCAATGAGATTTTCTTTCAGAACCATTTGCCATATTTCGCCACAAAATCAGGGTAGGAAAGGATTGCAATTTAGATGCGTTTGCCCTGTCCCCACTCCCTACTCCCTAAAATCAGTTAATCATTACTTACTATATTTCTTAAGTTGAAAAAGTTCATCACCATAATACTCGCTTTAATAGCCTTGCTCATAGGCTTCTATGCCCTTGTGCGCTTTGCAGGGTTTAACCCCGATGAATTATTCTCAAAATCGCCGGATAAAGCGGAAGTTTATGGGGTCGCAAGCCCGGAAAAATTACAGCAATTGCGCGATTCTGTGGACATTATAAACTTTATGATACGCAAAGAAACAGACGAAAGATCGCTGAAAAATCTTAAAGAAACCCAAAAAAATCTGTGGGCTCGCATTTTATCGACTAGAAATGCCATCAATAGGGCGGAATCTCCCAAAAGCATAAAAGAAGAAGAAAATGATTTGATAGACGCTTTAGTAAAAGGAATTTCCATAGCCGCCGCTATATTGCTCGCTGTAATTATATTCCTGATAGTAAAGATAACACGCCGTGCCAAAGAGGTTGAGAGAGTTACCGAAAGATTGAGAAATTTACAGACAGAGCCTGCGCCGCCGCCACCTCTTACAGGTTTAGACCCGACTTTATTTTCTACCCGCTTTCGCCAGTCGTCGCTTCCGCAAGTTAAACCGGAAATACATCAAACTCCAACTCCCACTCCCACGTTACGAAAAACAGCAAAGCAAAGGGTAACCGAGGCTATGAAAAGAATGAAAGACGCGCTTGATTCTTTGCGCAAATACGGTACCGGAAAAACACAGGCTGTGAATACCGGGTCTATTGCCACAGAAAGCGTGACAAAAACGAACATAAGAGTTCCAAGCCCGAACAATACAAGAATCATTCCGCCGTCCGGAGACGAAACAACCTACGATCGCAGAGCCAGAGAAAAGAAGCAAATTTTAGATTATGCAAAACAAGGCCGCACACCCGGCGAAATTGCAAAATGGCTGAGTCTCCCTCGCGACCAAGTTGAAACCGTCATTCGTTTGGCAAGAGAAAGGGGTGAGTGAGGAATTGAGAGAGAGTTGAGAGTGAAGAATTGAAAATTGATGCTTTTATACGTGCTTTTGCCGGCGAACAGACGCAGGCGGGTCACTCTCAACTCTCAACTCTCA
>LIUH01000129.1:2484-11407 GCA_001462225.1 Fibrobacteria bacterium GUT31
TCAACTCTCAACTCTCAACTCACGGAAAAAGTTGCAGTTCAATTAAATGCGGAAAGATTAAAGCTAATAGATGAAATTTCACGCTTGATTTTGGAATTGAAAAATCAATTTCCGGAGCTTGCGCAAAGTCTATCAAAAGCAAGGGATGGTATTTCTGCAAATCAAGAAAATAATCAAGTGAAAAATTTGTTAAACCTGCTCACAACTATTCAACAAAATCTAAATGCTTTTACAGATAAATCCTTACCCTCGGAAAAACTTGCGCTTGCAGAGACTATAAAAAATCTCGTTTCCGAAGCGATAAAAATTTTACAGCCAAGTCTGGAAATTCCGCCGGAAAATAAATTGATTTTAGCTCTTTCTAAAAACGATTTCGGAAGTGTTATTATCGCTGCACAGCAAATTGTATCGCAGAATACACAAACTACGCAGCCCGCTCAAAACCCGCAACCTTCACAGCCCATGCAGACCCAGCAACCCGCACCACCGGCACCGCCCGTGCAGAACACGCAACCCGCACTGCCTACGCAAAGCATGCAAAATACATACAATACGCAAACCACGCAAAGTGTTCAAACTGCGCAAAGTACGCAAGCAACAATATCCCTGCCGATTTTTCAGGTAATTTCCGATGCACTGCAAGAGTTAAAGGTGCTGGGTATGCCAAAGGAATTGCAAAAGGCTCCGTTAAAAGAATTGGAAGCCATAGTTTTGCAAAAAACAGGCATTGAAGCTCCAAAAGATTTATTGAAAAATTTATCCGTAGCATTCGGCGAAAAACCGATTTTTGCGGAGGTTAATGTAAAGAATGAACGGATTCGGATTACACCGTTAACAATTCAAACCGAGGCACCGCAGAAAACGCTTCCTGCTTTTGAAATTCCTTTGCCGAAAAATTTTTCACCTCAACAAATTTTTGCAAGTTTTCCGCAAAACGCAGTTCAAAATACTACGCAAAATGCAGTTCAAAATACCACGCAAAATGCACAAAAAATGGAACTCGCTTTTTCGCTTTATCAAATCACAGGGCAAACTTCCGAATCAAAATTTATTTTGCAACCTTGGGTTGCCAGCGCACCAATTCCAAATGAGGAAAGGGATTTTTGGCTAAAAACAGATTTGCCCCTAACTCAGCAAACGTTAAACGTAAGGGATACCGTTTTATCTTTTGGAAAGTTGCCGGAAAATCCGGATTTGGTAAGATTATTCGCAAGTTCCGTTCATGAATTATCTTTGCAAACCGAGCCGGGAGTAAATGTTTCAAAGGAGCAAGAGAATCTTTTATGGAGGCTTGTAACCAGTGACCAATTTCCAACAGAAAAACAGCTTCCCCCGCAGATTACGCAAACGCTTTTGAAATACCAACCGTTTGGGAATTACGAAGGCGATTTATTTAAAAATTTGCCGGAACCGATTAAAAGGGAATTATTGCAGGAATTGCCTACAGGAAAAACTTGGCAACCGGAAATTCTGCAAAAAGCTATTGAAAAAGTTTTGGAAAAATATGTTGAACAACAACCGAACACGGCAAATCCAAACGAACATGCGAGCAAAGCACATGAAGAAATCAAGAATGCCTTGCAAAACTTAAAAGAGCAAATTCAGTGGACACGCATTGACCAGGATACTCGTCCGCAAAATGACAAGGAAAATATATTTTACTTTATGCACGAGGGAGAACTGCAAAAAGGCAGATTGAGAATAAAAGACGAGCGCAAAGGCGGTTCTAAAAAACAGAAAGATTCTTCCATTTCCTTTTCAATAGAAACAAAAACAAAAAACTTGGGCAATGTTCATGCGGATTTAATTTTAGGCAAAAATATCTTGAACATTCGCCTGCAAGATGAAATGGGAACCGCCAGAGAAGCGGTTGAAGAGGAAAGAAAAACTTTGGCTAAGGAATTGGCTGATATTGGAATTTCTCTCGGCGAACTTGTTTACGGCAAAACACCAAAAGTTCAGATTCTGCCTATCGCAGAAAAAAAAGAGAAAATCAGCGTAGGCTTAGATGTAAAGGCTTAAATTCTCAAGCACCCTTCTCAACACCGCAATATCCCCGGAGCGAACCCCAGCCACCTTTGCAGCGGCCCCCAAGGTTAAAGGCGTGGCAGCACTCAATTTTTGCCTGGCTTCAATGCTCAAGGCATTTATTTTGTTGTAGTCAAAATTCGGCGGTATTTTGAAATTTGCCATTTTTTGCTGGTTTGCTATTTCCTCTGCGGCGCGGATGAAAAAACCGCTGTAAAGCTCTTCGGAAAGCAGGTACCATTTTTCTTTTCTGGTAAGGGGAATTTGCGGGCAGGCGATTTCAAAAAAATCTTCCGCTTTTACACCGGGGCGTTTTAGAATGTTTAGCCATTTTGTTCGCTCTGTGACCGGGGCTTGGCCGCTTTCTGCCAAAATCGGCGCAATCTGTTCCGGCGTTGCCGAATTTTCGCTCAAAAATTTTTTAGCCGCCTCTACCCTGCTCTTTTCTCGCTCGTAATTTCTCCATTCATCATCAGTCAACATTCCGATTTTGTACGCTTTTTCGCAGAGCCTCGCCTCCGAATTATCTGAGCGCAAAAACAGGCGGTATTCCGCACGGCTTGTGAACATTCGGTAGGGTTCATTCCATTCCATTGTGGTTATATCGTCTATCAAAACTCCTATGTAGCTATCTGCTCTTGAAAGCACAAAGGGTTGCTCGCCTTTTATTTTCAACGCCGCATTTATGCCGGCGATTATGCCTTGCGCCGCCGCTTCTTCATAGCCGCTTGTGCCGCACACCTGCCCGGCAAAATAAAGGCCAGAGTGTTTTTTGCATTCAAGGGTTGGATGCAGTTCATTTGCGTTTATCGCATCGTATTCAACGGCGTAGCCTATTTGCAAAACACGGACATTTTCCAAACCCGGTATTGTGCGCATCGCCTCTATTTGAGTTTCTTCCGGCAAACTGGAACTGAAACCGTTTACATAAATCCGGTCTGCATTTTTTGTTTCGGGTTCTAAAAACAATTGGTGGCTTTCTTTGTCTGCAAAGCGTTTTATTTTGTCTTCTATGCTTGGGCAGTAGCGAGGCCCTATGCCTTGAATTTTGCCGGTGAAGAGCGGGCTTTTTTCAAAAGCTGATTCCAAAATTCTGTGGGTTTCTTTTGTGGTTCTGGTCAAATAGCATTTTGCGGAGTTGCATAAATATGCAACATCGCTTTTGCTGCTGAAAGCCCATGGGTTTGAATCTCCAAGCTGAATTTCGCATTTGGAAAAATCAACGCTTGCAGCATCTATGCGGCTCGGAGTTCCGGTTTTTAAGCGACGTGTTCTGATGTCTAGTTTGCACAATGACAAAGGGAGTAAATCCGAACTGGGTTCATTTATTCTTCCGCCGATGCTAACCTTGTCCAAGCCGGTGAACATTTTTGAGTTTAAAAAAGTTCCGCTTGCAATGATTACCGCTTTGCAAAGTATTTGTGAACTGTTCTGAGTGCTCACTTTCCAATTTTCCCCTTCTTTTTCCAGAGCAACCGCTTCATCTTCAATTATTTCCAAGCCGTTTAAATTTTCCAAAGTTTCCTGTGCAAGTTCGCTGTATAAATTCATATCGCACTGTGCACGATTCCCCCAAACCGCAGGGCCTTTGCTGGCATTCAAGGTGCGAAACATTATACCGGCCATATCGGCCAAAACGCCCATCAAGCCGCCCATAGCATCAATATCGCGCACCATTTGCCCCTTGCCAACGCCGCCGATAGCCGGGTTGCAACTCATTCGCCCTATGCTTTTTTTGTCTAAAACCATCATAGCGGTTTTCACGCCGATTTTCCACGCCGCATTCGCCGCCTCAATTCCCGCGTGTCCGCCGCCTATTATTAGTGTGTCGAAGTGCATTAACCACTTCTCAATTTATATGTTCTTCAAATTCTTTTATGAATTCCTCTGGGGAAATAACAGGAACTCCTGAATTGGTAAAATCAGGTAAGTTACGAGTTACTATATAATCCGCATTAAATTCCTTTGCACATTCCAATTGCAAAGCGTCTTCAAAATCATCTATAGTATCATTTTTTAGAGCTTGAACTATTTGATGTTTTCCAACGGTAACTATATCTACATATTCCAATATACCTAATAAAAGTTCCTTACGTTCTTTTGCCGTATATTCTTTTCTTGTTATAAAAAATATGTTTGAAATTGTGTGCGGAGCAAGAGCCGATCTTTTTGATTTGCATATAGCCAAAACTTTCGCAGACTCTTCAATAAATCCAGCTCGCTTCAACAATACATCAAGAACTACATTAGCGTCTATAAAAATTCTCATGTTTTTCCTTTAAAGCAGTTGCATAATCCTCTTTCCAATCCCAATTTTCAGGACGAGGAGCCTGCAACCGAAGTATCGCAGACACAAATCCATCTTCTTTTAGGTTTTTGGGCAAATCCTCATTTACATGACGTTTGGAAGTTCTCATGGTATTCAATATAGAAAAGTCACAAAGCAAGGCGGAAGCCGCTAACGCTGCCGTGGCTGTCCGGGGTATCGTGGCCGCGATGCGCAACCCTGCAGCGTTGCACATTGAGGCTCCAACCGCCACCGCGAAGTACACGCGAAGCACCGGAGGAAGAACCGGCAGGATATGGGCCGTACCAATCGTTCACCCATTCCCATACATTGCCGCTCATATCGTATATGCCAAGCTCATTGGGCTTTTGAGTGCCGGCGGGATGGGTTGTTCTGCCGCTATTGCCCTCATACCAGCCAACATGGGCAATATCATTGCCGCCGGAATATTTGTACCCTTTGCTCTTATTCCCGCCGCGGGCCGCATACTCCCACTCCGCTTCTGTTGGCAAACGATATTCCTTTCCGGTCTTCTTGTTTAACATCAAAATGAATACCTGTACATCTTCCCAACTGACATTATCAACCGGCAAACTATCTCCATTAAACCTAGAGGGATTAGCACCCATCACTTCCTTCCATAACTTCTGCGTTACTTCATACTTGCCGATAGAAAAATCGCCGAGAGTAACTTTATGTGCAGGATTTTCATCGGAATCGCAATCGCTGCCCTGTTCGGCTGTGCACCCCATTGTAAACGTCCCTCCCTCAATGCGCACCATGTCAAGGGAGTTTACATTCTCATTCTTGCCGTCTTTATCTTTGCACCCAATGCAAAAAACCGTGGCGACGACTGCGAGTATTAACATGTGTTTTTCCATATATGGATAATATAAAAAAATCGGTAATAAGTACTGTTAACTAATCCAAACTTTCGATTTTTCACCCTTAACTTCCCTCACAAATCTCGGCACTAGGTAGCCCGGCAATGTTTCTTTTAATTCTTTGAATATTTTCTTGGCTTTCTTTATCGGAACTTCAAAATGCGCTGTGCCTTGAGCTTTGTCAAGTTGGTGCAGATAATATGGCAAAATACGTTGCGAAAATAATTTCTCCGATAGCTCTGCTAAGATTTTCGCATTGTCGTTTATATCTTTTAAAAGAACGCTTTGATTTAAAAGCGTGATTCCGTATTTTGAAAGATTGCGAAAAATTTTCTCCGATTTTTTGCTCAGTTCGTCCGGATGGTTTATATGCGTGACAAAGATCAAGCGAGAGCCGAGTTGTTTGAATAAACGTTGCAGGGCTGGGGTAAAGCGGCTTGGCAGGGCTGTGGCTATGCGGCTGTGAATGCGGATTTTTATGGGTTTGGGGATAGCTCTGAAAAAGGCTTGCAATTCGTTGTTGCCGAGCATCAAGGGGTCGCCACCGCTTAGAATCACTTCTTTTATGCTTTTGTCTTTTTTCAACATTTTATGCAATTTTTCCGGCAGATTTCGGATGCTTTTTTTTTGCATATTTTTTCTGAAACAAAACCTGCACTGCACGGCGCATTTGTCACTTGCCATAACGAGTAAGCGTCCCTTGTATTTTTGCAAAATCCCGCTTTCTATTTCCGCTTCCTTGTCGCCAACAGGGTCTCTTTTAAAACCGGGAACCTTAGCGTTTTCCTTTTCGCTAAATTTGAATTGTTTTCCGCCATTACCTCGCAATGTCCCAAAATACCTCTTGACAAAAAAATTTAATGTAGAAAATGCCGATAAATCTTGGGAATAGGGTTTGGGGTATAGGGTTGAGTTAATCTATACCCCTTGCGATTTAATCAGCGTTTTCGGCTATGCCGGGCGGCTACGGCGACTCGGATGGCAGTTTCAGCAATGTCGAGGACTTCGGCCTCTGGTGGAGTGCAACAGAGTCCAATAGCAACTACGTCTACTACCGGATCATGTACTACAGCAACAGCAATGCGCTCAGGGACCTCAACTATAAGTCCAGCTTGTTTTCAGTTCGTTGCGTCCAAGCGCAAAGCGCCACTGGTTTATTATTATAAAATAACTATATTCAGCTCTCCGCCCTTCCGGGCGATTGGCGGAGAGAAAAAACATGGTGGCACGAAACCCGGGGTGAACTAGCGGGAAAGGAGAATGAAAAATGGAGCAAATGTTTTCTAAAGTTTTGATAATTGCCATAAAAGATAATGTAATGTGGTTGCGTATCAATAAATCGGCGATAAAAATAGTTCTCCTTATATTAGCCGGCATTTTGGCAGCAATTGCATGCTTGCTCTTTTTCCGGCCAACGGCTCCACCTATAGTGCCATCAGTCGAACCTTTAATGAAACCGGTCGATATTGAGATGGTGTTTGTGAAAGGGGGAACATTCACTATGGGATGCACACAGGAACAAGGAAAAGATTGTTCCGGTAAAGAAAAACCTATGCGCAGCGTGACCGTGAATGATTTTCAAATAGGCAAGTATGAAATAACGCAAAGCCAGTGGGTTCAGGTGATTGGCAGCAATCCGTCTGAATTTGAGGGGGAGGATTTGCCTGTTGAAAATGTCAGCTGGAATGACGCTCAACAATTTATATCAAAGTTAAATTCTATGACCGGTAAAAATTATCGCTTGCCTACGGAAGCAGAATGGGAGTACGCTGCTCGTGGCGGAGCTAGGAGCAAAGGTTATAAATATGCCGGAAGCGACGATATTGACGAAATATCGTGGTATAAAAATAACAGCAATAATAGAACACATCGGGTAGGAAGCAAACAGCCCAACGAACTTGGAATATATGATATGAGCGGCAATGTATGGGAATGGGTTAATAATACGAATTCCCAAGGGCTGTCAGCGGATTCCGTAGTGGAACGTGGCGGCAGTTGGAACCGCCCGGCAAACCGTAGCCAGGTTTCCTATCTGTCCAAAGATTCTCCAAATCATTATTGCAATGCCGATGGCTTCCGCATTGTCATGTCTATTATTGAACGTCATGAGTAGAAAAACGCTTAAATTAATGTTTTTTCCACTCCCCTTACGAATAAATCAGCGTTTACTATATTATTTCAATATGCGTACTAAATTCTTATTTTTCGCTCTTTTTTGCGTGTTTGGCAATGCCTTTGCGCAAATGCTTCCCGGGGCAAACCCGATTGCAACCCCTATGGCGGATTCCGCAGGCAACCTTATCCTGATGGATTTCAACATTAAACTTACCGGCATGAAGGATGCCAATATGCCATATTCGGTATTTAACCGCCGACCCTTGATGATCTATTACTTTAGCCCGCACTGCCCGCACTGCCAAAAAAATTATGGCGGCGTTCAGCAGATAGCAAAAGAATATGAGCAAAAAGGCCTTACCGGTATTGCGGTTTCGGTTGGCAATGTAGGCAAAAGGGATATTTTAATGTTCATGGAGCAACAAAACGCTTCGCTTCCCTTTTTTCAAGACTCCGAGCTGGAGTTCGGCAAAAAATACGGCGACGGCTACGTGCCGAGGCTTTATTTGGTTTCCTCGGATGGAAAAGTTACGCGCTACACAAGCTTAGATAGCGAACATATAAAAGATATTAAAGCCGATATAGATAGATTGCTTGGCAAATAAGTTAATCCAGTGATATTGCCTAAAAATTTTTCTTATGCAGAGTTGGCACGCAATATGGATGCCGCTTCCGTTATAGTTCTTTCCGAATATCTGAGCTGGGTGGCAAAGCATCCGGACAGTTTTCCGCATAGCGAGAGTATTTCGCAGAGCCAAACCGCGTGGCTCAGGGCCTGCGATGGTTTTTCCGAATTGGAGCAAAAGTTTTCGGAACGGCTTTATGAGTGGCATGCAAAGTGGCAACAAAGGTTTGAGATAGAGGGTACCGCCCAAATACTCGCAAAAGGAGCAGAAGAAATAAAGAAAATCAAGAATTCAAAAGAAAGGGAAAAACGGGCTAAAGAGCTTTACCTCAACACCGTGCACTTGATGGTGGGCGATGCTCAAAAATATATTGTTACCATAAACGGCCGCGCGGAATTTTTACAAGAAAGCATTCGCAAAACATGGCATAAGAATTGTCCCGGAGACTCCTATTCTAAAATACTTCCAAGCATAGAGAGTTCGCTCCAAAGTTACGAAAAAACATTTTTTGAAGATATAAAAAAAGCATTCTTTGAAGACCAGAAGGACTCCGCACCCGGCATTGCCAGGCGGGAATTTTTAGAAACAATAATGGAAAATGATAATTGCAATTCGGTTTTAAATTTCTATTTTTCAAAAATATTTCACCATGTATCTAAAATCTCTTTTAACATATGCAGGTTCTATTCTAAAAAATGGGCCTTGTACGCGAGGGGTTTTAGAAGCAGACAAAATTTATTACCCTTGGGATAAATATGGAAACGATAGTTCTGGCTTCTCTTGTATTTCTTGCGCTCGCTGTGCTCGCGGCCATTTTGAACACGCAGCGTAAAATTCTAAACGTACTGAAAAACCTCCGTATTCCGGAGCCGCAAAAAATCGAATTCCCCAAGATCGAAATTCCTCCCGCAAAGGAATTTAGCTTGGATTTGAACCCGGTTGTGGAGGCTGTTAATAACATTCGCATTCCGGAGCCGCAAAAA
>LIUH01000129.1:11662-22059 GCA_001462225.1 Fibrobacteria bacterium GUT31
AAAGGAATTTACTTTGGATTTGAATCCGGTTGTGGAGGCTGTCAGCAATATTGAAAAGGAACTCGCTCAGAGCAAACCCAAAGAAATAATAACCGCAGAATTATTGCAAAATCTGGCAAATGCGCAAAACAACTTGATAAACGCATTGCAGGAAACCTCTGCCCTGATGCGGGTGAACCAAGCCGAGTTCCAAAGCGGTTTGGAGGCTTTCCACAAGGCGATAGACAAGCTGCTCGCTCAAATTCCAAGCGGTGAAAAAGAATTGGACATTCAAAAGGAATTTATGCAAAAATTTGAGAAGGCGTTTATAAAGGTACAGGAAACCGCCGCAGAAACCATGAACGGAAACTCTCTTAGGCTTCAGGAAATTTTGACGGAATTTTTGAATAAAGAGGCAAGCCGTCAATGAGCTTTTACAGCGAATCTCTGGCAAAAATTTTGCAGGAAAAAATTGTGCTTTTCAAGGACGCGAATTTGTACAAAGAAGCGGAGCTATTGCAAACAAGGCTAAATTCCATCGCAAAAAACCCGGTAGAAAACGTCAAAATCGCAACAACCGTCGCCTCAAAAATTTGTACGGAAAACCCGGTGGTGGAGATTACACGCAACAATTTACGTTCCAAGCTCACCGCAGAAACGCACCGCATTCCGGAATTGGAAAAACGATACATTTTAGAAAACACAAACAAGGCAAAAACCTTAAAAGAATTGGAAATTCTGCGAATAACCTGCATAGAGAGGCTCTTGAAAATCAGCCGTGCTAATCGCAGCGAAAAAATTGCGCCGGTTCTTGGCAGCAATTCGGAAACGAGCACAGGTCCCTACAACAACGAAAAAGCATTTAACGAGGCTTTGAGGTTAATTTATTCTCAAGACCCGCTTTGGATAGAAGATTTTAAAGAGCTGTATTTTTCCATTATGCCTTTAAGTTCGGCGGCGGCAACTTCTAAATCTCCGTTATAAATTACGTGCTGATATTTGCCTTTTGACAAAGCGAAATCTATTTCTTTTTTTGCGTTTTCTATTCTCAGTTTTAGGGTTTCTTCCGTTTCTGTTTTGCGCAAGCGGAGCCGTTTTTCCAGTTCTTCTATGTTTGGCGGCAAAATCAGAATGCCTATTGCTTGCGGATAAACTTTGTCAAAATTGATTTTCCCGAAAACATCCAAATCAAGAGCCACATCCGTACCTTCTGCTAATTTTTGCTCAATAAAAAATTTTGGCGTTCCGTAGTAATTGTTATGAACTTTATTCCATTCAATGAGTTCGTTTTTCTCTATCATTTCTTCGAATTCTTTTTCCGTTTTAAAAAAATAATGCTTGCCGTCTATTTCACCGGTTCGTGGTTTTCTTGTTGTTGCCGAAACGGAATAAACTATGTTGGGAAAACCAGGCATAACCTTGTTCATGAGGGTAGTTTTTCCAGCTCCGCTCGCCGCAGAAAAAACAAAGAGAGTTTTAGGCATAAATAGGCTCCACGTGAATTGTCGCTTCCATTCCAAAATCGGTTTCTATTTTTTTTTCTATGATTGTTGCTATTCCATGCCCTTCTTCAATGCTCATTTGCCCGTCTAGTCGGATGTGCATTGTGAGTTCTTGGTGAGTTACATAATTGTGAATATGCAAATGGTGCAATCTCAGGTCTCCTAAATTCAAACTTTGAATAGCGGAGCTTATTTTTTCCTTTAATTCTTTGCTCGGCGGCTCGCCCAGAAGTTTGTCCACGGTTTCACCGGCAATTTTGTAAGCGGCGTAAAAGAGCATCAAGGATATTATAATACCCAGAACACTGTCTATCCACCAAAACTTTGAAGCGAACAGAATGCCGATTAAAACTACAACCGAAGAAAGCGCATCTGAGCGGTGGTGCCAGCCGTCTGCCTTAACGGCTAAATTACCGCTTTTTTTGCCTATGTAAAAAGCGTATTGCGCGAGCAATTCCTTTACAACAATGGAAATGGCTGTAACCGCTATTGCCAGTGTTCCAAAATCCGCTTCTTGTTTATGGCTAAAACGCTCTATGGACTCTTTGGCAAAATAATAGGCAATCACGGCGAGGAAAAAGGCTATGAACAGGGTTGCTATCTGTTCCCACCGCCCATGCCCAAACGGATGTCCGTCATCCGGTTTTCTGCCGGAGAGTTTAGTTGCAACTACTACCGCAACGGAACTCAGGGAATCCGACAAAGTGTGCCATGAATCTGCAATCAGAGCTACCGAACCGGTTATTATGCCCGCATATAACTTCACTGCGAACAAAGCGGTATTTACAACTATTGAAATTGCCCCTTCCAAATAGCCCGCTTTTGCTTTCTCTGAGTTTTTTTCGTGGTTCATGCCCATGCTGTAAAATAATCTACAAATTAATGATTAACAGTAATCACTTACTATATTTACCTTAATAGCAGGGGGTTTTTATGAAAAAGTGTTCTCTTCTTTTCTTTGCCGTTTTGTGTTTCGGGCAGTTTTGGAGTTGCTCCGGTGACCCTTCCTCAGAGCATTTCTCTGCACCTTCTGATGTCTCGTCTTCATCGGAAAACGTATCTTCATCTTCTGATGTCTCGTCTTCATCGGAAAACTTATCCTCATCTTCTGATGCCTCGTCTTCATCGGAAAACGTATCTTCATCTTCTGATGTCTCGTCTTCATCGGAAAATTCATCCTCATCTTCCGGTGCATCGTCTTCCTCAGAACGTTCGTCTTCAAGTGCGTCGTCTTCCTCGGAACGTTCATCTTCATCTTCGAACGTTTCATCTTCTTCGGGGCACTCTTCCTCATCTGTTGGCATCTCTTCTTCGTCGCCTCGTTATATTTTACCCTCTAAGCCCAATTACGGCAATGGCGTCTCAGTTCATGACCCGTCTATTTTTAAGGACGATGACGGAGCGTATTATACTTTCGGTTCGCATTTTGCCGCTTCAAAATCCACGAACCTTATGAATTGGACGCAATCCGCAAGAGACAATCAACCAGCGACCCTGTACGGCTCCAATCCCACATGGCAAACCATTCTTGCCGATGCCTTTACGCACGTAGGAAACGGCAGCGACGGCAATCCTCCCGGAAGCACATGGGCGCCTGATGTTATAAAATTAAACGGTAAGTATTATATGTACTATTCCCTATCAACTTGGGGGTCCAACAAATCTTATATAGGCAGGGTAGAAGCAAACAGCGTTCTGGGACCTTATTCCAATTCAGTAGAGGTTATAAAAACTCCTCTTCCGGGGGTTTCGGGAAGCGCACCCAACGGCATAGACCCTGCTCTTTTTTATGATAAAGAAGGAAAACTCTGGATGGCTTACGGGTCATTCTTTGCCGGTATTTATATCCTTGAATTGGAAACGTCAGGCTCTCGGATAGGGCTTCCAAAATCCGGTCAAAACTACGGAAAGCGTATTTGGAACGGAAGTAACGGACCGGAAGGCCCCTACATTTTTTACAATCCCGATACGGACTATTATTACCTTATGGTATCGCACGGTTCTTTGAGCACAGATTACAATATGCGTGTCGCACGGAGCAGGAATCCCGACGGCCCGTACACCGACATTCGCGGTACTAATGTCGGCAACACAAACGCAAGCGGCAACAAATTAGCCGGCAATTACAGATTTGCCATTGCATCAAGAGGCTACGCTGCGCTTGGGCATAATTCCGTGCTTAAAGATAACGGCAAGTATTTTGTTATTTATCATACCCGCTATCAGGACGGTACGGGAGTAAGCGGCAACCATAACCAATTTGTGAATCAATTGTTTTTCAACAAAGACGGCTGGCCTGTTATGGCACCTAACCGCTACGCGGGAGAGAGCGTTGGCAGCGTGGACGCGGCGGATGTTTTGGGAGAATATGATATTGTCATACACACGCCCGTAGGAAACGATGCGACTTTTGCAACCTCTTCCGTTTACAGTTTCGCTGCGGACAACAGCGTTAAGCAAAACAACACCGTTAAAGGAGAGTGGTCGCACACAGGCGATTATCACTTTTCGGTAACCATAAACAACACGGTTTACAATGGAGTTATGGTTCCGCAATACAACAATGACTTAGGCTATGCCGAGTTATCTTTCACAGGAGTTTCACCGGAAGGCACAAGCATGTGGGCAAATAAAATCAGGAATTAGTCAAGCATTTACCTCACCGCTACCTTTTACAATATACATCTCTTTTGGCAAATAATTGAGCGGTATGCTGTGGTTGTTGCTTAGGTTGTAAACTGCGATTGGGTCATTTTACAACAACCTTACCATTTGTGCATATTTGTCGTTTTTATCGTATTGTAAAAATTTGAATCCGCTTTTGGAATAAAATGATACTATCTTTTCTATAGGCAAGCATTCAATTAACACTATTCTGCCTCCTATCAAATTTTGTGCATTGCCGATAATTCCTAAACATATATCTAAAAAAATACTCCCGTCAATATTTTTTGCCAGAAATTCGTCTTTTCCGAATTGTCCGATAAGCATTACTGCTACCGAATTTACATTTTTTGAAAAACCATCAATATTTTTTATTAAACTCTTGGATGCACTAGGTTCAAATTCCAAAATCTTTAAAGATAATGTGAAATATGCTAATATTTTGACTGTGCTTTTTGTGAAGTTTTCCTTTTCTAAAATTAGATAAGTTCGGCTTTTGTTGCGTAAATCAAATTCGGATGCTTTGGTTTTCAAAAAAGCCTCCACATCTTTATCTTTACAATAAAAATTGCGCAATAAAGCATTTAATTCGCCTGACGGGATTATTTGGCTGATTTCTTTGAGCGTTTGGAGTATCGTTGCCATGCAGTCTCGCTTTGTTTTAGGTATTTGCTAATGTTAGGCAATGGTTTTGCAGGCTCTGCGAACATAGCCGAAAGCCGTTTTGCAGCAGCATTGCTAATTATGATTCTTTTATCAAAAGTGGAAGTTGCCATATTTGACAATATACAAAATATCGGCGGCTAGGGAACAAGGCTCTCCTCACGGGTCAACAACAGTTTACCTCACTGCCACCCTCAACGCCTGTATTCATCTAGAATTTCTGCGTTATAATAAGGCAGAATCCTGCGGATTCCAATTAATCTTATTATATCGGCTGGGTGTCCGTTTATGTCTATAACTACTTTATGTGCAGATTGCATTTCAGTTTGATTTTCTAGCATTGGCTATTTCTTTATTGACTTCTTTCAGGTTCATTTTTGAATTTCCGTTTTTTACGGATTACATTTGCATATCAGCCACAGTTTGCATAAACTCTATCTGCTGTAGTAAGGTAAAGGTTTTTTCAAAGTTCACGCTATCTGTTTTTATCAAAAAAGCAGAAGGTTTGCCATTGCTATTTTCCGCATTCAATCTTTCCCATTCTGCAATACACAAATTCCTCTTTGTTGCCAACGGTAATTTTATACTTGCCGGGGAAACCCCTAAAACGGACTTCGCCGGATTGATTTGCCACACCCTGCAAATTTGTTGTCCAGGTTTTATGCCACAAATTGTAAAGAGTATCAGCCGCCGGTTTTGCCCTGCCCTTGCCGTCTATTATTCCGCCATCCTTAACCCAATGGCGATAATCCCAAAATCCCCAAAGCAAAATGCCGTTAACCGCAGGATGGCTGAACGCGGAGGTGACAAAAGTTTTGTAAAGCTCTGCCTGCCTCTCTTCGCTCATTCCCAGCCCGCTTGATTCCGAACCGAAATCCAATTCCGTGACCTTTATCAGCAAACCCAAAGACGCCAATTTATCCAGCCTCTCTTTTACCAAAGCGGGAATCACGGAGCGGTTTTGAAAGTGGCATTGCACACCGACTCCATGCACAGGAATACCACGGTCTAACATCCCTTTCACAAGTGCGTAGTATCTATCCGTTTCTCCGGCAGAAACAACATTGTATTCGTTTATGTAAAGTTTTGCATCCGGGTCTGTGCGATGCGCCCAAATAAAAGCGCTATCCAAAATTTGCCACCCGCATTTATTGAACAAAAACGGTTCGTGAAAAGGCTCATTCCAAACATCGTATTCGGCAACTTTCCCCTTGTATTCCTTTAAATCTCTATCTATGCGTGCCTTTATGTTTTTTTCCAAATCTTTGCAAGAACCCTGTATGCTCCAATGTTTGTCAAAACCATAACCCTGATGCCCCCACATAATTGTGTGCGCCCTTAAACCCCAACCGTTTTCCTTCGCAAAATTTACGTACTCTTGCATCTCTTTTTTCTTTATATCCCCTTTCTTAGGCTCGTAGTCGGGCCACTTGAAAATATTTTCATTGACTCCGTGCCAAAAATATTTTGCCGCAGTTTTTCTATACCATTTCTCTACGCTGTCTTGTTTAACATTAAGGGCAAGCGCTGTGCCAAAAGGAAATTCGTGCTGCACAAGTTCTATGCGCACGGTGTCCCCGGCTTTTGCTTTTAAGTTGAAGTCTTGTTTGCGAAATTTATCTATTCTGGAACTCGCTTCGTTGTACCAAACGGTGTCAAAAGCCGTGCCAAGCGGCTCAACAACAACATTGTCAATAAAAACAGTATCCTTAATAAAACCGAGTTGGAAATTGATGTTATTTAAACCATAGCCTTTTTGATCTGCCAAAAAAGGCATTGAATATTCTTTCCAGTCTTTTGCAAGTTCCCATGAGCCGCTTTCCTTTTCCCTCCAATCCGGGCCAACGCCTTGGATAACCGCCTTCAAAATACCGTTGCCCTTTGCCTTAAAGCTCAGTTTATAAACCGTGGTATCCGCCAGCCATTTCGGTGCCTGCAACTGCAAGCCCCAAATCGGATTCGGAGCTTTTTTCACAATCACCCTTGCTCCATTGGTTCCGTTTTCTCCCAAGCCTTCACCGGAAATAACCGATTCCACAACCGCCGGCCCATCGGGATTATTCCACAGGTACCAGCCTCCATCCCCATATTCCATATCTCCATTGGAAACAAGGTTTGCGGCACCGGCACAAATAAAAAACGATAACGCTAAAGCTATGAATTTTAAACGCATATTTTTTCCTCTTTTTGTAATATAGATTTCTACCTTCCTGTTATGAAACGCTCCGTTTTGCCTCTTCTATTTTTAATTTTTTTCTCTTGCCAGGGGCCGTGGAGCTATTACCCGGAAGATCCGGAAACCTATCAAGGGATATGGGTTTACGCTTATATTGTTTCGGGGCGACGCGTGGAAAACGTGTGTTTGGATAAATTACATTCGCTCAGTGAAGTTCGTATGCACGGCTTCGCATTTTACGAATCTGCGGATATTAAAATAACCGGTCCGTTCAGCGAAAAAGACACATCGTTTTATTTAGAACCGGATACGGCCGATTACGCTCACAATCCGAACTGCTTTGTCGGGCCGAAAAATTTAATCGCAAAGGACGGTGGGGATTATAAATTGGAGGCATCAATAACCTGGGACAGTGCTGGTGTGCTGACAACCAGTCGATTCAATGCGAAAACCTATATCCCGGAAAAATTCGAGATTTTAAGAGCCTACGATTTGCTAGGGAAGCAATACGGCTTTGGCGATACGATTTTATATTTGCCGCCGCCCATGGACTTGCGATCCAATTATTTTATTCCCAAATACAGCGAAGATGTCGGCGGGGTTCTTGTTTCAATGATTTACGGTAAAGATGTTTCTTGGGGTGAAAATTCTTTTGATCAAATCATCGGGCAATTTTCAGACGGAAACGATACGCTCCGCCATGCGCATTTTGGCGATAGAGATATACTATATAACGCAAAAAACCAGCAAATAGGAAACATAAATAAAGATATAGACAGCATTCCGATCTTGGGAATAAATATGCCGGCAATCGGAACTATAAATTTGCTTTTTTATGCCTCCACGCCGGATTATTTTAAATTTGACGACACTTTTTTTGACGGCAGAAACGACACTCGCATAGTCCCGGTTTATAATATTAACGGAGCAGCCGGAATTTTTGCGGGAATGTTGGTTGATACTTTTCAAGTGAATCTCAAAACTCCCGATTCCGTTAAAGTTTACCCTCATCTATTGGCTCAGGAAACCTATTGTTGGCGACCGGACGGAGAAACCGATTTATCAAACGTAATACTCCACAGAGAATGCGTAGAGTTTTGGGATGAATACATTTTGAATAAGATTTCTGAGCCTGTTTACCCTTGGTATGAAATTCCAAGCGAGACATTGAAAAATACACTCAGCATGGAAGAGTTAATCACTTGGTGCGAGCATAGGTATTTTCCGGTAGAGAGATACCCGCTTTGCGGCACAGCTATGGTTTATTACTCGAAAAGCGGCAAAAGTTCCCCGATTTTAGACCGCGAGGTAAAAAAATGGTGCGATGAACACAAAGATAATGCGGAATGCGCATTGTAATTTTATAATTTCCTGCCATGAATATACTTGTCACCGGTTGCTGCGGATTTATAGGAACAAATTTTGTACGGCTTGTTTTAAAGGAAAAGCCGGATTGGAAGGTTGCAAATATAGATGCTCTGACTTATGCGGGCAATATTGAAAACCTAAGAGATGCCGAGAGTAATCTGAATTACGACTTTTTTAAGGGTGATATAACGGATGAAATGGATGTTTACGCAGCAGGCAAACTGTTATCCGATGATTTGGATGCCATTGTGCATTTCGCTGCGGAATCACATGTCGATAATTCCATAAAAAATCCGGGTGTCTTTGTTCGCACGAATGTGGAAGGGACTTTGAAACTGCTGAAGTACGCAAAGGAAAAAAATGCCAGATTTTTGCAGGTTAGCACCGATGAGGTTTACGGAACACTCGGAGAAAGCGGTTACTTTACCGAAGATACTCCCCTTGCCCCCAACAGTCCATACAGTGCCTCAAAAGCAGGTGCAGATCTTTTGGTGCGTGCTTGGCACGAAACCTACAAACTGGATACCGTAATCACCCGCTGTTCAAACAACTACGGACCTTATCAATTCCCGGAAAAGCTAATTCCGCTGGCAGTCACAAATTTAATGCAGGGCAAAAAAATCCCCGTGTACGGCAGGGGCCTGAACATTCGCGACTGGCTTCATGTGGAGGATCATTGCAGGGGAATTTTGCTTGCTTTGGAAAAAGGCAAAGCGGGCAGGGTGTATAATATCGGCGGAAACAACGAATGGAAAAACATAGACATAGCGAAGGAACTCGTTAAGATAATGGGAATGAGCGAAGACAAAATCGAATTTGTAACAGACCGCTTAGGGCACGACTTACGCTATGCCATAGATGCAACCCGCATTCGCAAAGAATTAGGCTGGGAGCCAAAATACACATTCGGCACCGGGTTGCCTGAAACCGTGAAATGGTATAAAGAGAATGAGAATTGGTGGAAACCGTTAAAAGACAGATTGCAGAGCAAGTGATGTTCGCTGAAAGACCATTGGTATTTTTTGCAATCTGTTTTTTTTGCGTAGCTTTGTTCGGGTGTGGGGAACAGGGAAATGCAGAGGTTGGGAAGGTTTTCTGTTCATTCGGTACATTTAACGATTTTTATAAACCGGCAAAAATAGCCTCCGGCAACAATGGAAATAATTTTTACATTTTGGATAATTATTCCGTGTATTCCTACAAAAGAGATAATTTATACGAATGCGCATTTAATTATGAAGATACTTATGCTTTTAGCGGTTTTCCAAGCGATGTAATTTTTGCCGGCAACGGTTTTTATGTTCAAGACGGAAGACAGTTAAAATCCATGAGCAACGCAGAAGTGTGTTATGCCGGCAGAGACGGAGTTTTTGCTGTTTACGGCGATGAGCTTGCTATTGGGAGCAATATGGGAATTGAGGTTTGGAGCATAGAGCAATGCGTGAAAAAAAGAGATGTTTCTTCGCAAAGAGTTTTAGCTTTGGTTGCTACGAGTAGCGAATATTTTGCTGCGGAGGGCATTTCTGCGGAACCCGTAAATTTGAAAATGTATTCAAAGAGCAATGGTTTAATTTATTCCGACCCTATGTCTTCAACCCTTGGCAACGAAAAAAATTTCGGTTCTGCGGATAGGGTTATTGCGAACAATTACGGCGTTTATCTTTTAGATAAAAAATATGGAAAAATAGGGGTTTATGACAATAGGGCCGTTTGGCGGAAAACCATAAGGCTGGACTCGCTGGGTTTAAGAGGCGTTTTAGACATTGCTCCGGGCGAGTATTCGCATATTTTTATCTTGCACAGCGGCGGTGTGGAGAAGGTGAATGTGTTTTAGGGGTATGGGAAAACCTCAAAAATCCCCTTTTTTCCCATAAAATGACAAAAAAACCAAAAAAAATTCTATATTTACTATTAAATGCCCATTTTTCGCGAAATAATGCTTCCCGCTAGAGCTTGCATAGCAAACTCTGCCAGACCATCCTATGGAGGCTCTGCGACACGTTGCGTTTTGGGGCAAAAAAATTCTCAACTCTCAACTCTGCACT
>LIUH01000130.1 GCA_001462225.1 Fibrobacteria bacterium GUT31
TTTTTTCTACTTAAATCGTAATAATTTTCCAATACGGATAAGAATAGACTTTTGCCGAACCTGCGCGGGCGGATGAAGAATTGATAGGGATTGTTCTCATTTTCAAGGAATTCAACATAACGTGTCTTGTCAATGTAGGCATAGCCGTTTTCAATTAAATCGGCAAAGTTGCTTAGACCGTAAGATAGTTTTTTGGGCATAAGGGAAAAATAGAATATTTCCCCGTGTTCAAATGCCATCCGGCACTTACTGACGGGGTTTCTCTGTTGCGTATTCAACCGTTTGGACGGTTAGGAAAAATTGGCGGTTCGCCATAAAAGCCTAATCCAAGGCCTAAAAGCAAAATCCATTGCCTTAATTGCGAGCTAGAGGGACAAAGCAAGGCGGAAGCCGCCGTAGTCGGAGCGAATGACCGGGGCATAGTAGGAGCGAAAGGCAACCCGGCAGTACTGTGCATTGCCGTTCCAACTGCCACCACGAAGCACACGGTGAGAGCCGCTGTTAGGACCCTTAGGATTATTTCCCTCAAACCTGCCGTAATAACCGCTGTCATACCAATCGCTCACCCATTCCCATACATTGCCACTCATATCGTATATGCCCAATTCATTAGGTGCTTTCCGACCGACCGGACGCGTCGTATTTCCGCTATTACCGGAATACCAGCCTACATTGTCCACACTATTTGAACCTGAATATAAATAGGGAGAGTAATTGTTTCCGCCACGGGCCGCATATTCCCATTCTGCCTCCGTGGGCAGGCGATAATCCTTGCCGGTTTGACGGCTCAGTTTTCTGGTGAATTCCTGCACATCATTCCAGCTTACCATTTCCACAGGGCAATTATCGCCGCAATTTTTGAAACTGCTAGGATTGCCGCCCATAATATTCATCCATTCTTTCTGGGTCACTTCATATTTTCCTATGCAAAAATCACCCACCGTCACGCTATGGGTTGGGCGTTCATTGTTTTCGCAGTTGCTCTGTTCGCTGGTGCAGCCCATTGTGAATGTTCCGCCTTTTACAAACACCATATCGGAGGGGCATGTACCGCCACCCGCAGTTCTGCCCGTGTTGCCGCCGCTTTGGGCAGAAGTTCCCAGTATATAGCCGGCTATTTCCTGCCCAGCCCTCAAGATTTCTTTCGAACCTTCCAAATCGCTGATAATTACCTTAGACTTTCCCGGAATTGCCTCTTTGGTTATCATATCTATTATGTAGATGCGTAGCATATGTTCTCCTTTTTTGTCGGGTGGTCGTATCTGAACAGCGCACACATAATCAGCCTCGGAATCATTGCCCATTTCGACTCTTTTTTCCGACCTCACGGAACCGCTTGTTTGGCGACCCATCTCTTTGGCCGCAACCGCAGCCGCCGCCTTTGAAGTCGTTACGATTCTATACTCGGAGTTATTTACGAAAGCATCATCAATAACCATTCGCAGGTTGATGCTTTTCTCATTTACGTCACCGGCTATGTAAATAGCTACTTTTTTCTGCTCGTCTTGTGCAAATGTGAATGCACAAAGAACAGATATAAGAATGGTGAGTTTTCTCATTTTTCTATCTCCTTTAAAAGTTTAGAGGCTACGCTCTCGGTTAATTTCTTAAAAGTCTCTCTTTTGGCCCTTTCGGTGTCTCCGTTTGTCCAGCCGCCATTCGCTTCGGGGATTTTTACGGAAATATCCTTTTTTGTCATGGCATTGCTCACAGACACATTCGCACTCGCAGCGCAATAAACCAACTTGAAATCATTCGGTGGGTTGCAGTGATTGAGCTTCGCCTTAACGGCTATGACGTAATCTGCCTTGCCGGAGTTCTCCGCTATGGAGCAGTTGCAGCCTTTTTCCCGCAACACCGCTCCCAGCTCCTCCTCAGATATGTATTCGCTGCCGCTGACGTCCAGATAGATTGCGACGATTTTTCTGGTTTCACCGCATTCCTTTACTATTTTCTCGTAATAGCCGTCATATCTTTTTTGCATGGCTTTGTCCATTTGCCCCAAGCTCTCCAAAATTCCCTCTAAGTCCTTTATTCTGTTGAAATATAAATCGTTTATATTTTTGCAAGCATCTTCACTTACCTTCTGCACGGCAATTTCCAGCTCGCTTGTTATATACCCTAAATATCTCAGGTAAGGCTTTGCGGCATCGTTTGCTGACATGCACACCTTTGAAAAATAGCCGTCCGAGTTGCTGCCCTTCTCCAACTCTTTGGCCGCATTGGCATTTAGCAACTCACCGGACACGCTTATTTTGGTTGTATCCTTTTGCTCGGCAACAATGTCGATTATTATCTCTTCCATTTTGCCTTCAAAAGATACCATGGATTTTATTGACTTGGCAAGGTCTGCCAACGCAAGATCTTTGGCATCGCTTGGATTTTTTGCCCCTGCCGAGCTGCCGCAAATGGGGTCTTGGGAAAGAGCGGGCTGGGCCAGAACGGCCAAAACAAGCAAAAACAGGGGAAATTTGCTATTCATGGAATACCTACAAACTTTTTAGCTATGCCCAAAAGAAAAGTGGCAGCTTTGGTGGCTATTTGCTTGGCTGTATTTTTGGGAATGGCCTCTGATTTTGGGCTGGCAGCGGCTGGCTCAACTGCTGCGGGTGGCAGTTTGGAGATTTCTTTCTTTGCCTCAGCGTACAGTTCACGGTTCAAATAAGCCACGGCTATAGCCCTGTAAGTCTTTCCGCCGCTGTCGTCAGTCACCAATCCGCTGTAGGCAATTTCAACAGGGGAATTGCCGAACATCTTTTCGGTGACTTTCACTTGGCTCATCGCAGTGCTGAACTCCTGAGCAATATCGCCTTCTATGTAAGATGAATCGCTCACGGCATGGCTTACAAAAGCTTCTATTGACTTGGCAAGAGCAGCTCGCGCCCTTGTATCAGCTCTAGTTCTCGCTCCGTTGAGGCTGTTTGCCACTACGCCTTCAGCAACGGCGCATGGTACAATAGCGGTTATATCGGCACATTCCCTATCCGCCTGCTGCAATTTGGCAAGATATTCTTCCTCGGTTATTGCAAAAAGCAGTGCGGGGATTAGTGCGATGAGGGAGAAAATACGTTTCATTTGAAACTCCTTTTGTTTCCCCCAATAGCCGTAAACCCTTGAAATATAAG
>LIUH01000131.1 GCA_001462225.1 Fibrobacteria bacterium GUT31
GGTTTGGAATTGTCTTGCTTTTTTGTTGCGATTTTTGGCATAAAGCCGCCTTTGAAGTTTGAATAAAGAGGTAATTTAGAAAATTGTCTGAACCCCGATACCCCCGATTTTTAGGATTTATGGGATTTATGGGATTTTACCCCACCTCTTCCCTAAACACATATTCCAAAATAAAACCAAATCCGTTTAGGGAGGCTTCTATTGTTGCTGATTTCGCTATAGAATTAAACTTTTTAAAAAACGTTTGAACCGCCACAAGAAGCTTTTATATTTAGACATAAATTTGGAATATGAAATTATTTTCGTCTTGTTGTATTGCTTTAAAACTAAAAGATCGCTGTCACCCGAAAGCAAAAAATCAGCTTTGACAATATCAGCTAAGGCAAGTAAATATGCATCTTTCGGATCTCTTATGGCATACCCGGAAACATTTTTAATTTCAGTTTTTATACCATTCATTTTAATAAGTTCCACTAAATCAGAAACATTCCACTCTTCTACGCCACGCTTCCTTATTTTCGGCGCGTTGGCAATCCTAATTATTTCTTCAATAAGCTCATCGCAATAAATTATCGAGATGCTTCTGTCGAAACATAAGTTTTCTAAATCATCTAATCTTTCGCTAATAAGATAAGAAATCCATAAATTGGTATCAATAACTAATTTCACTGGCCGTTTTTTCCGTATCTAACTTCATTAACCATTTCCTGAATTTCTTCATCGGTAATATCAATTCCTTTAGGCCGAGTTTTCTTAAATTTGTCAAACATGGCTTTTCTTACGCTTAAAGGAGCTTCTACTTTAGAAAACTCCACATAAGTGCCAACATTGACACATTCCATATTTGCGGTTGCTGTTATTATGGCTTCCATAAAATACACCTCTCTTTTGAGGAATATACAAAATTTTCAGACCTGTGCCCTCTGGGTGCTTTTGCCACCATTTGGCATACTTTGACAATTTCTTGGGTTTGGAATTGTCTTGCTTTTTTGTTGCGATTTTTGGCATAAAGTTCCTGTTCATCCCATTACGGTGCATTTTTCACACAACGCACAGAATACAGGCGAAGCGGCTCCTCTTCATCCACGGCGGCATACTCGCTGTTGTACATCATAATCATGGCAAAACCGCAGTCTTCTTCTTGTCTTTCAACGCAGTCGTTGCTTACCTCGCTAGCGCTCCACCAAAGGCCCTGCCCACCAACACCTGAATAAGCTAAATTGCCATCCACGAAGAAACCGCCGATACCGCCCGGCAGGGCTGAGAAGCCGTAGTCGTTTGTGCCATTGCCATTAACATTATTAAAGTTCCAGCCACTTGCAGACTTCAAATATATTCCTGCATCACGCCAAGAAGTTCCTACATGATTTACAAGAGCCTCCCAGTCGTCATTGTTCGGGATATGCCAATCGGTAGGGCAGATACCCTTGTGATTTACATCGCTTCCACCCCAATAAGAAGTGTTGAAACTTGCATCTATATCCATAGCCGTAGCCCAATCATATAAACGGCCGTAAGCAACGCAGTTGGCTTGTATTTGGCTAGACGATAATGTAACTAAACCTCCAGCAACAGCATCATAAACCTGACCGTCTTCGCCATAACATTTACTGCCGGGCACATAGTAATTCAAGTTATCCGCCATCCAAACTTGACTGCCTATAACTACGGTTCTGTAGTCTTGACCGCCATGAGAAACTGTGCCATAGACAATGTTGCCGCCGCCACCCACGCTAGACGAAGAACCGCCGCCAATGGTTATGCCAGTCCTCCTAGTCAACGTCGTAATGTTTCCTTTTATTGTCGCTGTAAGGCTATTGTCAGAAACGCTATAAGAAGTGAATTGAAGTGAACCACCCTCGTCGTAAAGAAGATTTATAGTACTACCGTCTATAGTATATGTACCCGCATCATCTAAAGTCCAAACACCACCCATTGTCTCAATAAACTGAAACCGACCGTCGCTATAGAAAATAATGCCCTCGCAAGCCTCTCCAGATGAGGAAGTCCCACAATGTATTATCCACCCTTCATTAGCACCATTGACAACATTGCCACCAGTGCCACCGCTAGATGAAGACCCGCCGCCACCGCTAGACGAAGACCCGCCGCCACCGCTAGACGAAGACCCGCCGCCCCCATCGCTGGACGAACTGCCTGTTCCTCCGTCCGAGCTTGTGCCCGGAAGCGGGGTGTCGTTTCCGCCATCATCAGACGAGCAGGAAAGGGTGAATGCCAAAGCTGCTACCGCAGCCGCCAAGAGAAAACCTTTTGTTTTGCTCATATATGACCTCCTTTTGAGATTGAGTTTACTATATTTCGCTTATAGGACAGGAGATTTATCCATGACCCAACGAGTTGAATTATTAAAAGAGATTGATGTGCTCCAGCCGGAATACTTCGGCGAGGTGCTTGATTTTGTCGTATTTTTGCAACACAAAGCACGGCGGGAAACCGTGCCGAACGGTAAATTGTACAAAGAGCCGCTTTCAAAGCAGTTTGCCGGAGCCTTGCAGCTTTCCGATGCTGCGTATGAGGCATTGCAAAACTCCTTAAAGGAAGGCCGTAGCGAATGGAACCGCAATATCTTCTAGATACCGACGTAGTCATTGGGTATTTGGCTGGCAGGCTCCCTGATTTTGGCATGAAAACCATTTCCGGCATTGTTGACCGAATTCCCAATATTTCCGTTATTTCCCAGATTGAAATTCTGCGGTTTAACGATATACCCGAAAATGAAGCAATACTCAATAATTTTGTTGCCAAGTCGGTAATCCATCCTTTAAGTCCCGATATTGTCCAACGCACTATCGCAATATGCAAGCAAAGGAAAATCAAACTGCCGGATGCGGTTATTGCCGCTACCGCTCTTGTTGAAGACTTGGTTCTCGTTACACGCAATATTGCTGATTTCAAAAACATTACAGACCTCAAATTGCTAAATCCTTGGGACGCAATAACGACAACGTAGGCTCGCTACCATCGTCAGACGAGTCTGCCGCCAACAGAAAACCTTTTGCTTTGCTCATAAAAAACCTCCCGCACCGCTATGGTGCACCGCCAATGGTTATGCCAGTCCGCCTAGTATATGTCTCGATGCCTTCTTCCGAGTTTACAAGGGTAAGGGTATTGTCAGAAACGCTGTAAGAGCACTGACTTGACACACCATCATTGCGAACAAGATTTATAGTGGCATTGCTTGTCGTATATGTACCCTCATTGCGGTCATCATTTTCTACACCTATACCTATACGCCAAATACCATCAAAATCTTTCGTAATAAACTGAAACCTGTTGTCGCTGTGGAAAACAATGCCACTGCAAACCTCTCCCTCAGAGAGGACAGCACATATTACCCACCCTTCATTAGCACCATTGACAACATTGCCGCCAGTGCCACCGCTAGATGAAGAACCGCCCCCAATGATTACACCAGTCCTCCTAGTAAATGTCTGACTGTTTCCATTCATTGTCACTGTAAGGCTATTGCTCGAAACGTTATAAGAATGTAACTGATACAACGAACCGGACTCGTAAAGAAGATTTATAGTACCACCATCTATGGTATATGTACCTTCATCATCTATAAACCAATCACCACTCCATTTCTCAATAAACTGAAACCGACCATCACTATGGAAAATAATGCCCTCGCAAGCCTCTCCAGATGAGATAGTCTCACATCTTATTATCCACGCCTCATTAGCACCATTGACAACATTGCCGCCAGTGCCACCGCCACCAACGCTAGACGAAGACCCGCCACCCCCATCGCTGGACGAACTGCCTGTTCCTCCGTCCGAGCTTGTGCCCGGAAGCGGGGTGTCGTTTCCGCCATCGTCTGACGAGCAGGAAAATGTGAATGCCAAAGCTGCTACCGCAACTGCCAAGAGTAAACCTTTTGTTTTGCTCATAAAAAACCTCCCGCACCGTTATGGTGCACCGCCTATGGTTATGCCGCTCGTCTTCGTAAAGACCCCTTGTCCTTCTATGGTTAATTGATTACCGAACACACTGAAAGTATAGGTCATCACATTCACATTGTCGGAAATCGTTATCGTGTTCTCACTTGTAAACCATGTGGCTTTACTACCATCATCCCACGTGCCGTTTCTTTTCCTAATTGGGAAATATTCGCCGTTGCTCTTAAGAATAAAGCCAAATTCCCCGTTACTGAATATCCACGCCTCGCCGTCAGCACAGACAAGACCGCCGCTACCACCAACACTGGACGAAGACCCGCCGCCGCCGGAGGAACTAGAACCCCCACTGCTAGACGAAGACCCGCCCCCAGACGAACTGGAACCACTGAGGTCTTTAAGACAACGCACCGAGTTCAAGTACGATTTGGAGTTCTCGGCTATATACACATTCATGGCGTTGTTGTTTACGTTTAGGCTATAGGCCCCAGAGGCATTCCGCTCCGTAGCACTCCACAAAGCACTGTGACCGCCAGCATCGGCAAACCCACCATCGTAGCGGTAACCACCGGGCAAGACCGAAAAATCGTAGCTGTCATCATTATTGCCATTATAATTCCAACCTGTTCTCGATCTCAACTTCCTTCCCGCTGTACCCTCACCACCAACATGATCCAACAATGCCGTCCACTCCGCATTGCTTGGCAAATGCCAGCCATCGGGGCAAACGCCATTAGCTGTTGGCCAATCATACAAACGACCGTAAGTGACGCAGTTGGCAGAGTTGTTGTCATAACAGGCAGAAGCGCCTGCGCTGGGGTTGTAATTCAAGTTCTCCGCCATCCAGGTTTGGGAGCCTATGACTACGGTTCTGTAGTTTTGACCGCCGCAGGACATTGAGTTGACCGAAACAGATGGTTCGGGACAGCTAGCGATAGGCTCGCCCACCACGCTAGACGAAGACTCGCCGCCAGCCGAAGACAACGGCGTAGAAGGGTCGCCGCCATCGTCTGACGAGCAGGAAATGAGTGTCTGAACCCCGATGCCCCCGATTAAAAGGATAAAAAGGATGTGAAGGGCGTGCATTGCCCTGTTTGCTGATTTTGCCTTATTCATGAGATGCCTCCTGTTGTTGCTGGTTCTGTTTGCTGCCCCTGCCGCCTCTGGACTTCGTAAGCAAAGCATACTTGGCTATAACGGCGTTGAGCGTTCTGATAAAATTCTCGTAAGCCGACACGCCCTCAACCACCACAAGAGCGTTAATCCGCTCCCGGATGGCAAAATAAGCCGCATCAACCTCCGCACGGGCCTCTTTAAGCACAATGTCCGACCGAGATGCAGTCTCGTCAAAACGCTCACGCATCAAATCGGCAAAAGCGTTGTTGCGAACCTCCAGCTCCGAAACCCAACTGCCTATCCCCACAGAAACCGTGTCAGGAGCATACTTCCCCTTCAATTCCTGCAAAATATTATAGACCGCCGAAGTCTGCTCGTTCAGAGGCTTCCTCGCCACATCGCCGTAAGTGTCAAACACTATTTTGAGCCGTGCCGCCGCACTCCGAACCTCCTCGCTGAAATGCCTCAGGGCGGCGGTGTTCGTCTCCACCATCCCCAAATAAATGTCGTCCCTCGCCTTGTCCGCCTCCTGTATCTGTGCAGTAATGGCGCTTTTGGTGATTTTTTTGAGAGCGGTGTCTTCCTTCTCGTAAAGCGGAAGCCACGCCTCAAACTGGGCTGTGATTTTCAGATTATCCGCTCCCTCGCTCTGAACGAGGTTTCGGAACTCTGTGTGAAACTGGAAATGTGCATCATTTCGCAGGTCGTAAGCGTAGATTTTGTTAATCTTCACTGTTGTTTCTCCTTTTTTGGGGTGAAAAATCCATTTTTTGATGAAATCGGAACATTCCGAGAGCCTCCCGCAGCTTGCAGGAAGGGTTTGGAACATTCCAAGAGCCTCCTGCGGGTTGCAGGGAGGGTTTGGAACATTCCGGGAGCCTCCCGCAGGTTGCAGGGAGGGTTTGGAACATTCCGCAAGCCTCCTGCGGGTTGCAGGGAGAGATTGGAACATTCCGGGGCAGTTTTTAAACCATTCATATAACCTTCTCGCTCCGTTATGGGGTGTTTTTTACGCAACGGACGGAAAAAAACTCGCCCTTGTCGCTGACATACAAGCCTACGTCATTGCTGTTATAGTTCATACCCCGACCGTAAGCACTGGTGCCACTGCTGTTGCCCTCATTCTCATTGGTACTCCACCAGACACCGTAGAAACCGACAAGACCGAAGTGGCCACTTGAACCGCCGCTACCGCCCGGCAGGGCCGAAAAACCGTAATCGTCCGTGCCATTGCCGCTAGAACTACTATAACTGTTCCAATCGCTTGTTGCTTTTAGCTTTTTTCCACCGGTACTCCAGCCGCCGATATAAGCCGTCATCACATCCCAATCCGCTCGGCTTGGCAAATGCCAATCTTCGGGGCAAATACCATGATGAGGCGACTGTATTTCGTCTGAGCAAGAAGCAGAATTACAGCTTGGGTCAAGTGCCATAGCCGTAGCCCAATCATATAAGCGACCGTAGGTGAGGCAGTTGGCTTGTATTTCGTCAGGCGATAATGTAATCCAAGTTTCACCATCACGAACCATACCGCCTTCACCATAGCATTTTCCTTCTGCCTCGTAATTCAAATTTTCAGCCATCCAAATTTGAGAACATATAGTCACATATTTATATTCCTCGCCGTCTCGGTCATCTGTAAAAGTTCCGTTTCCAGTGTTAAGGCATTGAACTACAGAACTGCTAGACGACAGTTGATTGCCGTCGCCGGAAGAACTGGAAACGCTACCCCCATCACCGTCGCCATCGTCTGACGAGCAGGAAAATGTGAATGCCATAGTTGCCACCGCAACTGCCAAGAGTAAACCTTTTGTTTTGCTCATAAAAAACCTCCCGCACCGTTATGGTGCATTTTTCACACAACGGACACTATGAAAACTACTCTTATAATAGTTATAGCTACGGGCATCATCGCTATCGTAGTACATGCTCCCGCTGTAGGCACGGTCGCTACTGTGCTCGCCAGCACTCCACCAAAAGCCGCTACGCCCGACACGGAAAAGATTGCCTGAACTGCCATCGCCACCCGGCAGGGCGGAAAAATTGTATTTGTCTGTGCCGTTGCCGCCATTGTTCCAACCACCATTTGCCTTTAAGTACCCGCCTGCTATAGGACTGCTGTAAGGAATTCCCTCACCCACCCCGCCATTCTGTTCATCTACCCAACGGAACAATTCACCCCATTCATCATCGCTTGGTATATGCCAGCCAGCGGGACAAATACCCTGATGATTTGGCAGTATTTCGCCTGAACAAGAAGCAGAATTGCAGTTTGATCCAAGACTCATGGCCGTTGACCAATTATATAAACGTCCGTAGTCTGTGCAATATTGAGTGTCTTCATTTGTAAGCTGATCGTCTGTATCTCCGCATTTGCTACCGGACACATTGTAATTCAAGTTCTCAGCAAACCAAACTTGGCCATTTATAGTAGTAGTCTTGTATGTTTTACCGCCGCAAGTTATTGAGTTAACCGAAACAGACGGATTGGGACAGCCGGCAACAGAGCCGCCAGACGAACTGGAACCGCCGCCCCCATCCGAGCTTGTGCCCGGAGGCGGGGTGTCGTTTCCGCCATCGTCTGACGAGCAGGAAAAAGTGAATAACATAGCCGTAACCACAGCCGCCAACAGAAAACGATATGTTTTCTTCATAAAAACCTCCTTATGTATGGATGTATTTGGGCATGATAGCCCGTTGTGAAAAGAAATGCGAAGCAAGGGCAAAACAGCATTTGCCCCCGCAAATTTGCGGATTGCGTGACCCGAAACCCCTATGTATTCGG
>LIUH01000132.1 GCA_001462225.1 Fibrobacteria bacterium GUT31
TCTGTTACGCAAGGTCAACGGAATCCCAGATTCAATATCTTGAATATATTGATGAAGAATACAATTCCAAGCGCTTGGAAACCATAGTAGACGAGATCACTCAAATAATTCAAGCGCGGCTTGTAAATGTTTCAACGCAGGATTATGATCCGCGCGGAGCCAGCGTTGTTGCGCTTCTTAATGAGGATCGACCGTTGTTAAAAGACGGCGCGGATCAACTGCCGAAGATGATTCCCGCTTCCGCTGTGGTTGGCCATTTGGATACCAGCCACATCGCTATCCATACTTATCCCGAATATAACCGCCTTTCCGGCATCGCGACTTTTCGGGTTGATATTGATATTTCTACCTGCGGTATGATAAGCCCGCTGTCGGCTCTCAATTTCCTTATTGAGAATTTTGAATCGGAAGTCGTTATAATCAACTATAACGTCCGCGGTTTTACGCGGGATTCGCAGGGGGACAAGCTGTTTATCGATCACGATATTTCAAGTATTCAGGAATTCATTTCCGAAGACTTGCTTGACCTATACAACGTATACGATATTAACATTATTTCTGATAATGCTTTTCATACGAAAATGCGGAGAAAGAAAATCATATTAAAAGAATTTCTGTTTGGTCATGAGGAGACTAAACTTGAACGTAAAGAGAAGCGCCGGATAAAAAAAGCCCTTGAACTGGAAATACAGGAAATATTTGAGAGCAAACTCTTCAGGAAAAAAATTCCTAAAAAAAAGAACAAACAAAAGGCGGAGTGAATATGGAAATACGCGAAAATATTAGCGCTTACAGCGGAGTTTATTATTCTGTAAAAGAACGTTTGGCTTCAAAACAAACGCAGTACCAAAAAGCGGAAATTGTTGACACCGACGCCTACGGCAAGGCCTTGCTGCTTGACGAATGTATGCAGGTCACTGAACGATGGGAATACCGTTACCACGAACCGCTTGTCCATCCTTCTATCCTTATTCATCCGTCTCCAAAAAGAGCATTGCTCATAGGCGGCGGGGACGGCGGCACACTTCGGGAAATCCTGCGGTATAAATCGATTGAAGCGGTGGATTTTGCCGAACTTGATTCTGATGTTGTGGCGTTCAGTAAAAAATATTTTCCATCAATTCATCGTAACGCCTTTGACGACCCAAGAGTAACTTTTCATTATGGAGACGGACGCGCCTTTGTTGAGCGCGCCGGAGAAGAACTTCGTTCCGGAAACGCAAAGGGCTATGACATAATCATAATGGATATGACCGATCCGATGGGCCCGGCAAGCGCGCTCTATACGGTTGAATTTTTTTCGGCTGTTAAAAAACTGTTCAGGGACAAGGACTCGATTTTTACCATGCACGGCGAGTCGCCTATTACATGGCCCGAAGCCTTTGCCTGCATTGGAGCTACCCTGTCCGCTGTCTTTGCCAATGTTTCCACCGCCGTTTGCTTTGTGCCAATGTACGGCACCTTATGGTCGTTTAAATACGCTTCCGATTCCGCCGTACCAAAACTGTCCGATTGCGATGTCATAGAAAAGCGAATTGCCGAACGGTTGGAAGAGTCTCCAATAATAGTAAACAAAGCTATGTGGACACCGCTTTTCGCACAAGACCCGGTAATCGCTGAAGCTGAATCCCACCCTTCGCGCAGAATCATAAGCGATTCGGATCCCGTCTTCCCCGGTACTTATGACGCTGTGTAGGAAATGAAGTATACTTAACTATGGACGATGGCGAATTTAACAAGTTGTTTGTTACAATCGAATATTTCATCCACAGGCGTACGGCTCCGGAATGGAAACTGACAGACGCGCTGGTGCAGTGGACGGAGATGAACTATATTATTGACGGGAGCGCGGAGTATACTGTGAACGGCGTTCGACACAAAGTAAAAAAAGGCGATCTGCTCTGTTCGCAAAAAAACACCATTCGTTCCGCCTGCACGTTTCCAAACGATCTAATGGAATGTTATTGTATAAGCGGCCCTGTGTATAATGATTCTTTCCATGAAGTCCCAATGCCTTTCCCTTTCATTTCACATATTGGCGTTCATCAGGATATAATTTCCATGTATCGAAATTTTGACTCCACGTGGACGGCGAGAGAGCCCGGCTATGAACTGAAAGCGCGCGGAATATACATGATGATACTACAGCGTTTTTTCGAACTGGTATATTTTGATGAAAAGGCGAAGAAGTACAACGTGCATGTCAGGAAGGCGATCAAATATATTATCGAACATTATTCAGAAAATCTTACGGTTCAGGTTGTCGGCAAAAAAGTGGGCTTAAGCGCTTCCTATTTTGGCAGTATTTTCAAGGAAGAAACAGGCACGTCCTTTCACCAGTTCCTGACGAAAATTCGTTTAAACCGCGCGGAGGATATGCTGCGCAGCGGCGAATACAATGTAAACGAAGCCGCTTGCGCCTGCGGTTTTTCCGATCCATTTTATTTTAGTAAGGTATATAAGGATAATAGCGGTTTTTCGCCGTCAAAAGTTCTGTCTTTCTCAGGCTCCAATCCGTAAATTTTACAGATTTTTCGTTAATTTTTACAGTTTCTTCCCTAGTTTTTACATTTTTTTCATTAATTTTTACATGTCTATTTTTCGCCCGCTAAAGTAAAATTTCCTCTAAATCAAAAGTCTAACGGAATCGGAGAAGGAATTGGCTACGAAAATTAAAAGTGTAAGTAATTCCAGTTATATAAAACGCACATGGATGTATTATTCAATGTTGTTTTTTCCCATGGCATTCTTCGTTGTTTTCCGTTACGTCCCTATGACCAACATTGTAATAGCTTTCAAGGATTACAATTTATTCCGCGGAGTGTGGTCGGAGGGTTCTCCCTGGGTTGGGTTAAAGTGGTTTCAGGCGGCTTTTGGTTTGAGGGATTTCTGGAACGCGTTGCGGAACACAGTATGGCTCAATTTTCTTGATCTTGTTATGGGATTTCCTGCCCCGATTATCCTTGCCCTTATATTGAACGAACTTATTTTTTTAAAGTTTAAAAAATTAACGCAGACCATTATTTATCTTCCCCACTTTCTGTCATGGATAATAATTTCCGGTATCGCCACAAGATTATTAGCGCCTTCTACCGGCGTTGTTAATATATATCTGTTTGAGAATTTCGGAATGGAGCCTATTGATTTCCTTATGGACAAAGGAAAATGGGTAGCGATGTACATAGTTCTCGGAGTGTGGAAAGAAATGGGATGGGGAACCATCATCTATCTCGCGGCAATTACAGGGATCAACCCCGAACTATACGAAGCCGCGGAAGTAGACGGAGCCGGACGCTGGCGTAAACTCTGGAATATTACGCTGCCGGGTATCAGATCTACTATCGTCATTCTGTTAATAATGAATGTCGGGCGTATTCTTGGAATCGAATTGGACCGACCCTACGCCATGATGAACAACATTGTAATGGAAGTGGCTGACGTACTTTCCACCCTTGTATACCGCGTCGGTATAAGGTCTTTCCAGTTTTCGCTGACAGCGGCTATCGGATTGTTTCAATCGGTAATATGCGTGATATTCCTCGTCTCCGCAAACGCGCTGGCGAATAGATTTGGCGAACGGGGAATTTGGTAAGGAATAAATATGAATACAACACGAGCAAAAGAACCAAAAATGGACGACTGGATATTCGCAGGCATTTGCGTTGTGGTAATCATGTTGTGCGTTTTGCCGATGTTAAATCTTCTTGCCCAGTCCCTCAGCAGTTCGCAGGCCGTTATCAGCAGAAAAGTAACCTTTACTCCTGTCATCCATGACGCTGATAACAATATTTTCAAACCGGGATTAACTTTTGACTCATACAGATATGTTTTTTTGGATAAGGCCTTTGCGCGTTCCATGTGGTGG
>LIUH01000133.1 GCA_001462225.1 Fibrobacteria bacterium GUT31
TATCTGCTGGGGCGGCAAATATCCGTCTGAGAGCATCGTGCGCGAGGCTTGATATAATCGCAGGGAGGAGGGTAATGCAGGTGGCAATTGCAATCTATTGCAACTAAATTATTGCCTATTGCCACCTAATCGCCGTTTTTTTTGCTTTTATTGCAACCTATTGCAACTTATTGTGTACTATTATACCATTTTCCGGCAATTGTTTTGCCTATGCTGAATATCAACCCCGATTTTTTTAACTCTCTAAGCAAAACTTGCAATTGGCTACGTGAATAATCAGGTAGAATTTGCTGTAATTCTCTTAGCTGCGTTCCTTTTTTTCCATTACGTTTGATATGAGTTAAGATTAGCTCTTTATTCATATTACGATCAAGTACCGCATGTCCTAACATATGTGCTAGAATAAACCTACTTTTGCTAGTTTTTTCAATTATCCCCATATCAATGAGCCGTTTAATGCTGGGATGCAAATTTTCTGCAAGTTTTTGCCCATGAAACAGTGTATTAATTACAAGAAAATCGCTCGTTGACATGGATTCGAGCCGTTCATTGCCAATTTTGTTAATCAGCAATAACATCTTTTTATCAAGCACTGAGCCATTCAATGTAATATTGACAAAATTAGAATCTGTCCCGCTGAAATCAGGTGTAGATTTTGCTTCTTTTATACTTAATTCATAAATTAGGTTCATGCCCTGCCCTGAACGTTCCACCATGCCGCAAAGAGCAAAAATCTCCGCAATTCGACGATTGCGAGGTGCTTGCCGATCAAGGATATTATCTAGTGTAACGCCCGTTGGCAAACCTCCGGGGCTTTCAATGACAAGCCTGTTGCGATACTGACGAACAAAAATACTGCCACTCAACTGGTAATTCCTGTGACTGACAGCGTTCAATAACGCTTCGCGAACAACACGTTCATTGAAAGTAGGGATATCAAATACAAATAAACCATCTTGATAATGCTGTTTGTCGTTACGGAGATTTACAAGTTCCCAAAGCCTATTGTAACAGGCAAAGAACCCTATACGAAACTCCTCGCGTTGTTGTGCTGGTCCCGAAGCATCAGATGAACGATATTCAAATATTATTTCTGACTGTGGAAGATATTTTCCAAGTGCTGTACGTGTCCCGAACAATACTAAGGCGGCATAAGTAATTCCATTGTCGGACATAGCTTCGCAGTCTCTAAGGAGTTGCTCTACGGACAAATTTTTTAGGCGACTATTACTGCTCTTTTCAATCCAATTTGTACGAAATGCTTCAATGGCTCCTTCATCCAAATCGTGCAATGTTGCGTTGTTACAGACATCGCCGGAAAAATCATGGCCTGTTTCGGCATAGATAGTACATCGTACATTTTCCGGCATTTCAACAAGACTATCGCAGTTTCGCCACCACGCAATGCCATTTGCCTGTACAGGCAAGCCAAGCGGGTGCCCTGCTACATCAAAAACAAGGACTCGTTTCCCTTCATAATTAAAAATCTGAAAATCAACATTGATATGCAACCTTTCAATAAGCCCTTTTCGCGTTCGTTCCGGCTGGTCAAATGCATTGCTGCCAACTATTCGGCGTGGACGGCGGTCTGTGATGCCTAACACTAATTTACCGCCACCACAGTTTGACAAAGCACAGCAATATTTTACAGCATCTTCAAAATGAAAGTTATTCTTTGCTTCTTTGAATTCAAAATGCTCATTTTCAGGGGTGACCAATAATTCTTCAATAGTCATATTGATAATCTACAAAAAATGCCGCATAAAGCCCTCTTGCGGGGGGTGAGAACTTAATGTTTGGGGAGTGGCTAGTGGGGAATCCGTCAACAGTTGTTTGCAAAATGCAGAAAGTCATATTTTTTTTCTCGTTTCCTCCGTCTAAGTAAATAGAAAAACAAAAACGGAGGTTTTATGCCAAAAGAGGTGTTTGGGAAGATAACATATGACACTATATTCAAAATAGCGTTCACGAAAGAGTGCAATAAAGGCTCGCTGCTCTTTTTGCTGAATTCTTGCTTGAAAGAGGTTCTGAGAGAACCTATTATAGATGTGACTATAATCCAGACTGTTTGAGATCTCTTAACTTTGAAGTTGATTTTGGCGAAGGCTGCGGTGAGCTAATCCAGTACTTGTCCGTGCATAACGATCTTCACCCTGAGGTTCGATATAATATTATGCATATGGTTTATGTTATGCTTCCTAGGTTTGAAAAAAAGTGGGCAGATTGCAAAGATGCTTTTGAGCAGCTTATTTTCCTCTTCAAGAATATAAACACATTGCATAAGATGCCAGCAGGTTGCAAGGACAAGGCATTGGAGGCTATATTGAAGTCAGCGAAAATTTCTAAATTAAGCGCAGAGGAACTTATGGACTACGAGCGTCAGAAGAAGGTTATTAGCGATTACGCCGCCGCTTTGGCTTATGCTGATGAGGAAGGTGATAGGAGAGGCGTTTTGCGGACAGCGAAGCGAATGAAGGCCAACGGCGAAGCAATGGACAAAATTATGCTTTATACTGGGCTTTCTCACCATGAGATTAAGGCATTATGATTTAAAAGGGCAACCTTTTTGATTTAAGCACAGAGGAACTTATGGACTACGAGCGTCAGAAGAAGGTTATTAGCGATTACGCCGCTGCTTTGGCTTATGCCGATGAGGAAGGTGAGAAGAGAGGTGAAAAGAGAGGTGAAAAGAGGTTGTTGAACCGTGTTAAAGAATTGGTTAAGAGCGGTTTGAGCGGCGAAGAGCTTTTGGAAAGACTTGAAAGTAGATGAAATAAATGCTTTGGCGTTTTAATGCCAAGGCAGATAAAGCCCCCTTGCAAAAATTATGTATATTATTACCAAGAAAGTTAAAAAGGTGGTGTTATGGATATGAACACATTGCCGGATATGAAAGAATATCTGGATGCATTGTCGCGCCATGAGGCAAAACCGCAGGGCAATCCTAATCATTCGGAGGATTGTTCCTTTGAGGCATTTAAAGCTGCGACCGATTGCCTTGTTGAAGCTGTTTCCAATAGGAAAAGGGTTTGATGGATTATAGGGAAATCAAAGAAAAACGGGTTTTCTCGCTTGTTTATATGGCTAGGCAGCTAGTTACGGCAGGAATGATTGATGGCGAAAACTATGTTTTGAATGCTGATATGCTATCTAGCGTAGTAGAGCATTATGTTCAGGATTTGGCTAACCTAAAATCTCGCTATGGCATTTCCGGCAAGGCTAATTCTGCAAAGGTAGCAGGTTTGATGGCGGGGGCATTAATGCGTTACCGCCCTCTTTTGCCTGTGAATGGCAGAGCTGGTATTGCTAGCAACGATGGAAACGAGACTCTTGCTATATATCATGGCTTGGCTATCTGTGCCATACAGAGCGATGGAACGATAAACTATGAAGAAATAAAGAAGTTTGTAAATAATCCTAAATTTGGGGAATGGCTTGACAGATTTAAATATCTTTTGGGAAATAGAAATTATACGCCTGAAAATTTAGCATTTGTTTTTGATACCGTTGGTAGTTTTATTTTTTCGGAAGTTGATTTGGAAAAAAACGGCGATTGATTTCGATGTGAGCAGCCAAAAACAGTGAAAATTCTGAAATATAAGATATAAAGCCCCCTTGCGGGGGCTTTTGTTAATTTACCATGCACAATTGAGTCCGCCAAAAGTGCCTGAGAATGTAACATCTCTGCCTATTATATCATTCTTATCCCATTGTTTATTTTCCCAACTATTGCCATTCCAAGAGGTTCCACCGCTTATTGTTATGGAACAAGGACTGCTGCCGCATTGGGCTTGGAGTTTTGGGGATGAGCAAGCAGTTCCCGTTACTGTTAGGCAAACATTCATTTGTGGTGTTGTGTAATTATCAGGCCACGAATAAGAACCGCAAGTCCCACCCCCACCACTGCTAGAAGAAGAAGCCGCAGAACTGCTTGAAGCTGCAGCCGAACTACTTGATTGAGTACCGCCGCCGCCACATGGATTTGAACCGGCATCATTGGTAATCAGATAAAAATAATTCTTATTGTTTATATACGCATAATACCCGCCATCCACCTGTGTTACTCTGCTATTCAATGCGGTCGTGCAATTTGCTTGGCTATCCCAGCACCATTGTGAAGTCACATTCGTGCTGTTCGCATTGATTGGGTTGTTTATGGAAAATTGGTGTGAGACGGTGGCGTCGGAGTGTATAGTTCTAGCAGTTTTAAAGAAAACGCAAGCAGTAGTATTGGTACCGCTATTGTTGTAATTCACCCCGCTATATTGCAGGTTGGCACAAGTTGCAGTGGAGCAATAAGTTTCACAAGCACATGTGCCACCCCCACTCGAACTGCTCTGCGTAGCGGAACTGCTGCTCGGTGCAGAACTGCTTGACGAAGCGGCAGAGCTGCTACTCACGACATCAATTTGTCCGCAGTTTACAGGATCTGCGGTCATATCGATTGGGTGATTATCACAGCTCACTTGAGTCAAGTATATTGGGATGGGATTGGTACTCGGGAGGCCGGAGAAGCTGCCTCCATTAGTGCTGGAGTTCCAGCGGCTAGAAGAAGCTGAGAGAGTCCAGTTTCCACGTATTGCACTGCCACAACTGACATTTGATGTAATTGCAACCCCGACATTCACAGTTCCGCTCACGTTGCAAGTTGGCCTGTTCACCGTGATGTTTCCGCAATATATTGGGAAGCCGCTGGGAGGAACGCCGCCACAGGTAATCCCTCCTGAGATATAGACGGCTCGGCTGCCTGTCGTTGCCGAACCTGTGTAGTGAGCAGGGTTATTTCGCCACGGATAGGTTTCGCTATTCGGGCCATTGTTGTAAGCAACGTTGTTCTTGTCCAGAATAAGACCGCCGACACAATTGATTTCTGGCGGATTTATGTTCTCCCCCTGCGTGACGTTATTTTTCGCAAGCTGACACGTTGCAGTTGGCAGCGAAGAACTGCTAGACGAAGGTGCCGAACTGGATGAAGTTCCCCCGGAGCAATTGGGCTGTCCCATTGTATAGTCAAAGCCGTTGAGCCTGTTATTAATATACACATAGTATCCCCCATCTTTAATAGGAGGCAATATTGAAGAACATAGAGCCGTACTAGTATTTGGGCCGCATTTAGTTCCGTTGTTGCTGTTTGGAGTCGAAGGCAAAGTTTCACCATTTACCCTATTGAGGGGAAGATTATCATGCTCCATTTTTGTAATGTCAGTGACAAAGAAGCATTTGCCCGCAGAATTATAGTTGTTGTTAAAATGGTTGTTGTCATTGCCATTTGGGCCTTTTAACTGCCAAGGCACATCCGCCGCAGTTTGAGGGGGGTTGTTGTTTCCGCACCAACTCGGCTGATACGCACAGCCATTTCCCGTGCTGCTGCTTGATTGATCGCTGCTGCTGGAAGAACCTCCGTCGGAACTGGAACTTGCGGCGTCGCTGGAGCTGCTTTCGCTGGCAGATGAAACGGCAACGGTGCTTATGTATACGTAGAATGAATTTTTGCAGAGATTGCCATTGCAGCCGCTTCCGCTCAAATCCACAGTGCATTCGTATGGGTATGTTCTGCCCTTGCTTGCATCGCCGGGGATAATTGCATAGCAGTTTGTTTGCATACCGTTTTTCACGTCATTCCGGGTTCGTTTGGTGGCTCCGTTGAGGTAAAGCACATTTACCCGGTCATTGAGTTTGTCAATATCACTCAGTTCGTCAGGTTGTGCATAGACAACCCGCGGCATTACTAGTATCGCATGTTTGGCCGGAACATCAATGCCTTTGTCCTCTTCGTTTGCATATTGGCTCCGGAGCGTCACTTTTAGGTGCGGAATGGTTGGAGCGTAAGATGAATCTTTTTTCGAGACAGGGGTGCCTGGGAGTGGCGGGGGGCCGGTACCTTCCTCCGGCGCGGCATCGCCAACGCTGCATTTTCTTCCTGTTTCAGCGGTGACTCCCGCAGAATTGAGAGATGCTAAGAGATCGGGATTTGGATTTATTATAGTTTGGCCTTGTATTTTCAACGTGCTGGAATTGCAATTAGGCAACCCTGTCACAGGATCTTTTTGCGGTATATACACGTTTCCCGTCAAGGGGCAACTGATGTTGAAGCCATTGATTTGCGCAAGGTTTTTCAAAACATATATAAAGTAATTGTAGTGAACCGAGGTGTTGCATACGTTCGGCCTTATCATGCCTGATGCGCCATTTTTCAAATATATCAGAGCATTGGATGTTTGGGTCATTGGAGGCAGATTGAAGTTATCTGTTGCAACAGCGTCATAAATTAGAATAAAATTTCCGTTCAAAAGAACGTTGCCGTTAGGACCTGAATTGTTGTTATGCCTCATCTTGATTACGAGATAGCCATTCTTGGTGCTTTGGTTCGCATCATCACCATACAAATTGGTTCTCGCTATAGTTGAATAGCAATTATTCAACGCCGTAATGTTGTCATTAACATCATTGTTACTTTCAAATACATAAGGGTCGCTAAAACCACACGATGCATTGGCTTTTTTTTGTTCAATCGCACCTATATCGACTGTTATTATGTCTTCAATTATAAGCCCGGATCTGCCGTTACAGTCTGTTCCTTCCGTCCAAACATCAAAACAATCGCTCTTTATTTTCTCTGCTCCAGCAGGCTTTAAACAACCGTTTTTTCCCGGCGTGCAATTTTTATTTCCGTCCGGATGATTCTGAAGAAGTATGGGGGTGGCACCGCTTGCAAACATGAGACCTGAAGCATTCGGAGGATCTATTTGCCTGTAATAAGTACCTGGTAGAAGATTCTGAACCGCAAGTGATTTCCCACTGCTGCCTAAAATACGCTGTGCTTGGAAGTTTGCGCCTTGATTGCCTATAATGCCCAGGGGGTTGGGAACCCAGACATCGCCATTTACCTTAAAAGTACGGTCATCGCCCCAGCCGCCGCTTAAAAAGTCCAAAACACCTTCTGTTCCCATTACGAGATTTCCATTGACCCAAAAATAACTCCCGCTTAATTGGTCCAGCTTTATTACGCCATTCGCAGTGAGATTTTCCTTTACAGTCATATTATTTGTTTGCGTTAAATATTGTTCCACATATAAATTATCAAATTCTCCACCCATGTTTTTGGCAGAATCTCCTCCCACGTAAACATCATGCAGGGTAAATCTCTGATTAGCCATATCAAATACTTTGCCCACGCATATTGATCCTCTTACGTCCATTCTGTCGCCGGAAAGTCTGAAATTGCCTGTCACCACAAGATCTTTTTCTACATAGGGCGGGTTGGATTGTTCAACGTTTCCACTTATGCATGCCGAGTAAATATAGTTTGAGCCAGCCAAATCAGCTTTTCCTTGGGCATACAAAGTTGGCGGTTGCGCATTTCCGGGTGTCGGTATCGAGCTGATATTTATCTCATACAACCCCTCCACGTCAAAAATCCCCACTTGGCTGTGCCTTGATCCGTCCCTCGCTGTGCCGATGCTCAGAAACTTTAGCTGATACGGCTGCTGCTCAGTGTTCACCCCCGTTAAGTAAACCTCAAATTTCTGCTGCCTTGCGCTTCCTTGCTCAAAGTTCGCCCCCGCCAGCAAATTCACCGTCCCGCCGGTAAAGTCATTGAGCTGCACGGGCTTCTCCTCCTCCTTAAAAATTCTTATCAGCGCCCCCGCATCCGCAGCCTTGTTTGTTAGCCAGCCCTGCACCGCCTCCAAACCGGCCTGCGATGCCTGGTATGCCTCGCTCCCTTTCAGCCTCGCGCCGCTGGAAAAATTCTCCTGCGAAATCCACCGAAAAATCACTATGCTCGCCGTGGTCGCCGCAAGCATGAACAGCAGAACCGCAATTAACGAAACTCCCGACTTGAAAGCGTTTTTCATACAACCTCCTCTCACCTGATTACCGCCGACACATTTATCGACTGCAAAGATTTCTTAAACTCCCAATTGACCGTGACATCCACATGCTTGGAGAGCCTGTGCCCAACGCTTAACCCATTGCCGCCGCCATTTGCCATAAACTCTGTTTCTTCATTCACTTCCTGAGACCCATCCGTCGCCGCTGTAACCACAACCGTTGCCCTGTACGGCACCTTGACGCCCGTGGTGTCTGCCATTTTCCTAGTCGTAGATCCTGTAAAAATGCGCTCCCTGCACAGAGACGGTTCTTCGAAAACCCCGTTTGCCTCCTCGCAAGCCCATGATTTGTCCTGCACACTCGCCGACCCAAGCGCAGAAATGGAATCTATTATATCTTGCGCAACCACATTAGCCGCATCCCGCGCCCGAACACGGAGTATGCTCTCCCGGTTGCCCTTCTGCAAAAGGCTGAGCCCCACAAGCAAAAAACCAAGCACAACAGCAGCAGCA
>LIUH01000134.1:0-160 GCA_001462225.1 Fibrobacteria bacterium GUT31
CGCCGGGGCCCCGCCCTGCCAAAACTGCGGAATAATTTTCTATCCCGGGACAGTGACCCATTTCAGTTAACATCTCGATGTCGTACTCGACGCGGGTCTTCAGGCGCTCGGCTTCCATTATTTTGCCGTTGGCTTTGTAATACTCAAGACGCTCCTCAAG
>LIUH01000134.1:490-3771 GCA_001462225.1 Fibrobacteria bacterium GUT31
CATGTAGGCGGGAAAAATTTCCATTGTGTCGCCTCGTCGGCGGAAACGACCGCGTTCAAGGACAGCGTCATTGCGTTCGTATTGAAGCTCGACAAATCGGCGGATTAGCGAGTCAACGTCAACGGTTTCGCCTTTTGAAAAAGTAGCGGTCATTTTGCGGTACACATCGGGCGTTACCATTCCGTAAATGCAGGACACTGTCGCCACGATAATTACGTCTTCACGTTCCATTAAGTTTCTCGCTGCGGAGAGACGCATACGTTCAATCTCATCGTTAATTGAAGCGTCTTTTTCGATGTAAAGATCTCGGCTTGCGACATACGCTTCGGGTTGGTAGTAGTCGTAGTAAGAGACAAAGTATTCGACCGCGTTGTGGGGGAAAAATCCCTTGAACTCGCGGTAAAGCTGTGCTGCAAGAGTTTTGTTGTGGCTAACGATCAGCGTTGGCATCTGTGTCGCCTCGATAATCTTCGCCATCGTGAAAGTTTTGCCCGAACCCGTAACGCCCTGCAAAGTTTGGTACTTGTCTCCCGCTTTGACGCCGTCCGCAAGCGCGGCAATCGCCTCGCCCTGATCGCCCGCGGGTTTGAATGGGGATACTACTTCAAATTTGCGCATTGTGCTATTTAATCACAGGCGGGTAGTATTGTAAAGATATTAGTCTTGCAAATTCATATTTAAAAGCCGCTCAAAGTGCATATCGACATCAGCGTTAATATCTTTCTTCATGTCCTGCCTTAGCTTTAACAGTAAATGGGCTGGCAATGGATGACGACTTTTCTTTTGACTTTCAGTGGGAGTGAATAATTGAAACACTTCTATACCCAGAGCATTTGACAGAGCAATTAAGCTTTTATCACTTACCCACGCTCTGTGTCCCTCAATACTATTAACCATTTGGACGGAAAGATCAGCCATTTCCGCGAGTTTTTCCTGAGAAATTCCCAGTTTTTTCCTTCGGGTTTTAATATTGGCGGATAATACTCTTCTTAGCTGAGTTGTATTGATATTAAGTCTCCTGATTCTTTTATTACGGTAATATTAAGTATTGACAACCTAATAATATTAAGGTATAGTAATACTAGGTGTTTTTTATTGGTTATATGTCATTTTTTGAAACATTTTTGAATGAATAAATATAAATTATTAATGAAGAATTGAAAATTTATCATTTTGAAGGAGTAACATATGGAAATTAAAAATCATTTTAACAGGGTCATATTTTGTCATTATAATATTCTCCAGATTCTTACAGGATTTATAGGACTGTGTACACGTCGCTTGGCAGAAATATGTAAGGAATTGTATAAAAAAACATATAAACTGTCATTAAAAAAATATATTGTAAAAAAAGACGGAATGGAATATTACGATATTAAAGGGGCAAAATTAATAGAAATTCCTTCTATAAATTTTGAATCTATATTTTTGATACACACTTTTTATAAAGACAATTATGACAAAAAAATTGTAGATGCAATGGAAAAATGTGGTATTGAGGCTCCCTATTGTTATAAAGATGAAACATTTGATGTCACGGTTAAGGAAAATGATATTATTATTGATGCAGGAGCATCGGTTGGTGAATTTTGCGCATATACAGCATATAAAAAGGCAATATGTTATGCTTTTGAACCCACTGAAAAACGGTATAATAAATTACTCAAGACAGCACAGCTAAATCCAGAGTACATAATTCCGGTCAAAAAGGGATTAAGTGACAATTGTGGCGGAATAGAAATAACAATCGACATAAATTCCCCTTCTTTTGTAATAACACAAGGAGGAGGAAAAACGGAACTTATCGAAGTGATAACTTTGGATAAATATGTTGAAGAAACGAAATTACAAAGGATTGACTTTATCAAATCCGACATAGAAGGTGCGGAAAGAAATTTACTTATGGGTGCACGGAATGTATTGAAGGAATTTGCCCCAAAATTATCAATATGTACCTACCATTTACCTGATGATCCTGAAGTTTTAGCTAAAATAATAATGGATGCAAATCCAAAATATAAAATAATGCAACTAAAGTCCAAATTAATGGCCATGGTTTAATAAAAAATCACATCTTTAACAACGGAATAACCGGCGCGGTAAGTTCCATTGCCGCCGGAAAATCTTGCGGCTGTAAAAGAATTGTCTCGCCGTCCATTTGCGCGAGGATTGGGTGACTGCCGGAAAACTCTAGGCGGTGCGCGTTGAATAGACGCGGTTCGGGACTTTTTATGTGCGTACCTTTTTTAACCTGTCCCTTGATAGCCAATTTGCGCAGAACTGACATTTGCCTCATGCCGCAGACATTGCGGTCGTCGGGCAGAATTTTTTGCTGCGAGCCGTAAGTGCGTCCGCCGGAAACGCCCATTGCCAAAAGGAGCAGTTTTTCTTTGAAAGAGAGGATTTCGTTGTTTTGCTGATCGAGTGCGCGAACATCAAGATAATCTACTTTGTACACGCGGTCGTAAAATAGAGCGGCAATGTCTAACCACAGCTTGTACGAATCGCCGGGGAATTTTCCCTTCATCTTGTTGGTCATGTGGGTAACATAGGCGTCCAGTCCGACGGAAAGAATGTTGAAAGCAAGGAACAGCCCCTTCCCGCTTGCGGGTCCGCCGGAAGCGGTTGTTAGCTGCACAGCCGGAGAAAAATAAAGATGAACAGGATTGATCAACAAGTCCAGAGCTTTCGCCATGTTCGCGTTTTCCGCGCCGTCGTTGCCTGTTCCCATGGGAAGCCGCAGTATCGCCATGTTTGAGCGTACATGGGCGGGCGCGTTGTAGAGCGCGTACATTATTTCGCAGTGAGACCCGTCTCCTCCCGCTGAAATTATCAGATTGAAAGCATCAGGTTTCTTTTCCGCCTGATCAATTAGCGTCTTTGTTATTTCACCGGCGGAACCTTTTCCTTCGGTGAGGATCGTATTTACTTTTTCGCTCATTGTCCGCTGCGGATTTGCCTGCGCTTTTTGCCGGTATTCGGCGAGCGTTTTGGCGTGAGATTTCCACTTTGAGCCGATAGTAAAACCGCCGGCGACAGGGTTAACAATTATCGTGCAATTCAGCGGACGCCCGGGAGAAACAAGAGAGTGACCGCAAATTTCCGTCAGCGATTGGGTTAAAAAATTCAAATCCATGCATAATACTAACATGAATTTGAGTGACAGTCACGTCCAAATTTAAGAACGGCGATATATGTAGTGTAGGTCGCCATTTCCCACTCCCTATTCCCCATTCCCTCAAAAAAAATATATAATTCCCTATTATGGCAAAGTACCCTTT
>LIUH01000135.1 GCA_001462225.1 Fibrobacteria bacterium GUT31
AAAATATCCTTTATACAATACAAAAATTCACTATATTATAGCGTATAAAGGACTTTATCAAACTCTTTTGCTATATCCTTTACAAGTTTTACCTTTAAAACAAAGCTTTTTTTGCCGTCTTTGTCCAAGATCTTCGGCTTTGGGGGTTAGCTCTTTCATTTTTTTACTAAATTACCCCTATGACAAAATTCCTTCCCCTTCTCACCCTGTTAGCCCTCCTTCTCTCTTGCGGGCAAAAAGAACAGCAAACTACATCCCGAAACCTGCTTGCCAGCGAACTTGAGGGGCAAGCAATAACCCTAACCAATTTTATTTCCGCAAAACCGGCGGCAATTCTAAGCTCCCGCAGCGCGATGGAGCTTGAATTTAATCGAAATATGGTTTTGCAAGACGCTGTTGGTGCAACCTTAGAGGTGAATCCGATTGACTTTGAGCCTGCTATAAAGGGTAAAGCGAAATGGCTAACCACCTCGCTTTTGCAGTTCACGCCGGATGAACCTATACAAAGCGGGCAAACCTACAAAGCTAAATTCAACGGCAAAAAAGCCTTTGGAAATTCCGTAGATGTGGATGATTACAGTTTTGAATTTAAAACTATCCCGAATGAGGTATTGGAAATAGTCGGCGGGTTTGAGCCGGTGACCGGGAAGGTGAACTCGGCAAAACTGATTTTGGAAATTAGATTCGCAGATAAACCCGATAGCGCAAAATTGGCAAAGGATTTAACGCTCAACTTTAATTCTAAAACCATGCCGTATAAAATGTTTTTTGACGGACGGGGAAACTTTGTAAAAATAGAAAGCGAAAACGTGCTTCGCACAACGAAAGCTCAAAATGCGGAAATAATTCTGTCTAAAAACTGGAATGCAAGCGACAAGCCGTTTACCGAAACCTTTTTATTGCCGGCCACAGGGAGTTTTGTGGTTGTTAACTCTAGGGAATCTTCAGCGGAAGGCGGCGAAAAAGCATGGGAAGTTGTTTTTTCCGACCCAATTGCGAGCGATAGGGATGTTTCCGGTTTTGTGAGCATTTCACCAAGTGTTAGTTACAAAGCCTCCGTCAAAAACAGAACTTTAAGGGTAAAGGGCAATTTTTCTTATGGGTCGCATTATACGCTCAGAATTGAAAAAGGCTTTCCCAGTGCTTACGGAACAAAAATAGAGAGCGGCTTTGTTAAATCATTTTCTTTTGACGATGAAAAACCTCAGTTGGAAGCGGTTGGCTCAGGCCTGTTTTTGCCGCTGGAAAACAAAGGGCGTTTGCAATTCAAAAGCATGAATTTGGCAGGCGTGAAATTGGAAATACAGGAAATTTTGCCGCAGAATTTGATATTCTTTTTGCAAAACAACGATTTACGTTCCTCTAACAGATGGATTTCCGATATTGAGCGAACAGCGAAAAATGTTTATTCAAAAGAAGTTAAATTTGAAAATCCCAAGAGAAACGAGTGGCTAAAAACAGAAATGGATATTTCCAATTATTTTGCAAAAAAAGCCGGAGCGGCGTATGTTGTAAAAATGAATTTCAACCCGGAAAATCTTATACTTCCATGCAAAAATACAAGCGACGAATATTCGGAAAACAACTTGGTTTATGAAAGCGATTCTTATTACGAAAATCCATGCAACGAATATTATTATTATGACCGCAACAAGGAAAAAATTTTGATTGTATCTTCCATTGCGTTAACAGCGAAAAAAGAAAGCGATGGCGTTCATGTTTGGGCAACCGATGTTGAAACTTCCAAACCGATTTCCGGTTTATCTTTGGAATTGTATGGCAAAATAAATGATGTCATGGCTACGCAAAAAACAGATGCAAACGGATATGTATTCTTCTCCGTGAAAAAAGACAGCGAAGGGTATGTTGTAAAGGGGCAGGGAAACAGAGGGCTTGCTTTGCTAAAACTCACCCAGAACAACTGGGAGACCAGCCGCTTTGATGTGGGCGGTGTTCAGGAAAAAAACAATAATGCTAGGTTGTTCGGCTACACGGAAAGAGGGGTTTACAGGCCGGGCGATACCATTCATTTTTCGGGCATAGCGAGGGAAGGCATAGAACGCGCGCTGGCGAATATTTCCATGTCCGTTTCGGTGAAAAATCCTTTAGGCTCGGTTGTTTTTGATGGTGCAGCCAAGACATCAGAAAACGGAATGTTCTCTTTGGATATTCCGACTGAATTGAATGCACCGACCGGCGAATGGCTTGCCGTAATAAAAAGCGGCGGCAACGAATGGCAACACTATTTGCGGGTGGAAACGGTTAAACCCAACCGTCTGAAAAATACGCTTGAACTTCCGGAAAAACTGAGCGGTGCGGAAATAAAACTAAATCAAACTTTCAAAAGCAAATACTTGTTCGGTACACCCGCTGCCGGATTAAAAGCGGAAATAAACTTTTCAATAAAAAAGAAATCCCTGACATTTCCTCGCTTTCCGGATTTCACATTTAAAAATCGAATGCTTTCTTTTGAGGAAAGGGACGATGAAAGTCTGTTCAAGGGAAATTTAGACCGCGAAGGGGAAGCGAAAATTTCCAGAACAATTAGCCTCAAAAACAGAAATATTCCCGAAGCGGCAACCATAAGAGTTCATTCTACGGTACATGAAAACGGCGGCGGTTTCACAGAGAGCTGGCATTCTTCAACCATTTATCCATATCCCGCTTTTGTGGGATTAAAAACAAGGGATTCTTGGGATGGTGTACGCATAGGCGATACTTTGCGCGTTCCGGTAATCACCCTAGATGAAAACGGAAAAGTTACTTCAGACAGAAAACTCTCCGTAAAGGTTTATCAGAACCGCTATTATTCGTGGTGGGAAGGCGATTCCTATGACCGCTGGGACTTTAGAACCCAAAAGCAAACCTACCTTGTTCACGAAGAAACCATTAAAAGCGGAAATTCCCCAAAGGAGTTCAAGTGGTCGCCGGAGAATTACGGCTTGATTGCCATTGTGGTAGAGGACGTCGAAGGCGGGCATAGCGCATCGCAATTTATTTACGCCTCGTATTGGGGAGGCTCTGAAAATGTGCGGAATTTTCCGGAGGCAAGCCATTTGAATTTGAACAGCAGAAAAACTTCTTATAATATAGGCGATTCCATTTTGATCTCTTTTGAGGCACCTTCAAGCGGAAATGCTTTAGTCACCTTGGAATATGCGAATAAAGTTTTGGAAACAAAACTTGTGCAGGCAAAAGCCGGCAAGAATGAGGTCTCCTTTACGGCTGCGAAAAATATGATGCCCAATGTTTATGCGGTTGTAAGTTTGTTTTTACCCTTGAAAAGCGTTGAGGGGGAAAAGCCGATGCGTTATTACGGAATTTTGCCGATTAAGGTTGAAGACGAAAAAACAAAATTGAATTTGGCTTTGAATGTTCCGAAAGACATCAAACCGGGCGAGGAATTTTCCATAGAGGTGGCAAATAATGGAAAAGAGAACGCCTCCTTTACGCTTGCCGTTGTGGATGAAGGTTTGCTGGATTTGACTAACTTCAAAACGCCTGACCCTTGGAAATTTTATTTTCAGAAAATCGCTTTGGGAATAAAAACCTCCGATAACTATGATGAGATTATAGGTGCTTTGATGCCGGATATGGATTCTTATTTGTCCATAGGCGGTGATGAAGATATAACGAGTATGGGCGGGCAGCAAAAGACGCAGAGGTTCAAAGCTGTTTCGCTGTTCAGCGGAGTTCAGGAGGTAAAGGCCGGCAAATCCCAGAAAATCAAATTCACAATGCCGCAATATGTAGGCTCTGTTCGGGCACAGTTGATAGGTGTTTCTCAAAACGCATTTTCCAAAAACGAGGCGGATATTACGGTTAAAAAACCGCTTATGATTTTGCCGACCGCCCCTAGAGTAGCAAAGCCCGGAGATAAATTCAAAGTTCCTGTTTCCGTGTTCGCAATGGAAGATGATGTGAAGAATACAAATGTGCAGATACAGGTTTCGCAGGAATTGAAAGTTATAGGCAAAAGCAGTTTTACGCTTTCCTTTGAAAAACCCGGCGAACTTGACGGCAATTTTGAAATTGAGGCATTGCCCCTAACCGGTTCTGCAAAGATAATTGTGAAGGCGGAAAGCGGAAAGCACAAAATCGCAGACACAATAGATTTGCCTTTGATAAGCTCCTCTGCAATTTACACAGAAGTTTTGCAACGGCAGCTTTCGGCAGGGGAAACATGGCAAACCAGAATAACCCCCTTTGGAATAGACAACACGCACAAGGCAACCCTAGTGCTCAGCACAATGCCGAATTTGGGCGCAGACGAGCGGCTTGATTACTTGATAAATTATCCTTATGGCTGTTTGGAGCAAACCGTTTCCGGTATGTTCCCGCAGTTATACATCGATAAATTCAGGGACTTGGATTCAAAGAAAAAGCAGGAAATAACCGGCAACATAAATGACGGTATTAAGCGGCTTGCGCAGTTCTCTATGAGCCAAGGATTTTCTTATTGGCCAAACCAAAGCTCTTACGCAGATCCTTGGGCTACGAGTTATGCGGGGCATTTTATGCAGGAAGCTAAAAATGCGGGCTACTCCATTCCGCAAAACCTTTTGAACACTTGGAAAAACTGGGAAATAGAACAATCCAAAAAAGCATACACCAAAGATTTCCGCAATCAGGCATATAGGTTATTTTTGCTGGCAATGGCAGGTGAAGCTCAAATGGGTGCTATGAATTTGATGAAGGAAAATAATTTGGAAAAACTGGACTGGCTTTCCAAATACCTATTAGCCGGAGCGTTTCATTTGGCCGGAAAGGAATCCATCGCAAAGCAAATTTTGGAATCCAACGGACCGGCTTTGAGCGAATACAGGGAAAATTCCGGAACTTACGGTTCAAGCATGAGAGACCGTGCACTTGCCGCCTTTGTTTTGTCTAAGATGAATATGTTCAGGGAGGCCCTTGATATTTACCAAGCTCTTGCCAAGGAATGGAATGCCAGAAGTTGGTGGAGCACTCAGGAAAGCGCTTTTGCCCTGCTCGCTTTTTCCGCTCTCAAAGACAAGCACGGTTCCGGCGATGTGGAGGTGCAGTGGAGCGCAAGCGGAAAAACACAAAAAGTTTTGGTTAAGAGTAATAAACCGGTGAAATTAGATTTGACTTCTTTAGGCTCGGCAGAGGTTTCGGTAGAATCTTTGAACGGAGTGGTTTTTGCCGAACTCCAAACAAAGGGATTGCCTTTGGAAGACAATGTAAAAACGGAGAATAAAGGACTTGTTGTGGAAAGAGCTTTGTTCAGCCAAGGCGGAGAGAGAATTTCCGCTTCGCAAATAAAGCAAGGCGAGGCATTTTGGATAAGTTTTTGGGTTAAGTCGCTTGCGCCAACTCGTCTTGAAAATTTGGCACTATCGAGCATTTTGCCTTCAAGTTTTGAAATTTCCAATGAGAGGTTGAATGAATATAATCGTCCGAGCTGGATGACCGGTCTGGGTACTTCCACGCCGGATTATATGGACATAAGGGACGATCGCATTAACTGGTTCTTTAGCCTTAACCCCGGTGAAATAAAAACTTTCGTTGTGCAAATACATCCGAGCTATGCCGGTGAATTCAGGTGGCCGGGTCTTGTTTTGGAAGCGATGTACAGCCCGGATTATTTTGCTAGGATTGCGGGGGAAAGGGTTAACGTTTGGCCTTGACATTGGCGGCGTTTACTACATTCCCTTTATGCGTAATTTTTCCTATCAAAATCCGACAAAGCTCATCTTTGGCAAAAACACCATTGGCGAGCTTGCAAATGAAGTTCCTCAAAACGCCAAGGTTCTTTTAACTTATGGCGGCGGTTCCATAAAAAAGAACGGTGTTTACGAGGCGGCAAAGAAAGCCTTGGGTGGCCGGGTTGTTTTTGAATTCGGCGGCATTGAGCCGAACCCCCGCTACGAAACCTGCATAAAAACTCTGGACATAATCAAAAAAGAGGGCATAGATTTTCTGCTATCGGTTGGCGGAGGCTCTGTTTTGGACGGCACAAAATTTATAGCGCTTGCGGCAAAATACCAAGGTTCGGAGCCTTGGGACTTTATGTGCGGCAAAGCGAAAACTCCCGAAGAGGCACTGCCGTTAGCAAGTGTGCTGACGCTCCCGGCCACAGGTTCCGAAAGCAATGCGAACTTTGTGATTTCGCGAAATTCTACCCAGGAAAAATTCGGCGGTTGGTCTCCTTTGATTTACCCCAAATTCAGCATCCTGGACCCGGAAACCACCTACACACTGCCGGCGAGGCAAACCGGAAATGGCATAGTAGATACCTTTGTGCATACAATGGAACAATATTTAACATACCCGGAATACGCGCCGCTTCAAGATCGCTGGGCAGAATCCATTTTAACAACGCTAGTGGAGTTGGGGCGTAGAGGCATAGACGAACCGAATAATTATGATGCCCGCGCTGCCCTTATGTGGACTGCGACAATGGCTCTTAACGGTTTGATAAGCAGAGGCGTTCCGGAGGATTGGGCTACGCACGGCATTGGCCATGAGCTTACGGCGTTTTATGGCTTGGATCACGGGCAGACCCTTGCGGTTGTTATGCCGGGTTTATGGCGCAACCAGTTTGAGAAAAAGAAAGCGAAGCTGTCGCAGTACGGTCACCGTGTTTGGGGGATTTTTTCCAAAAAACCGGGGCAGGAAGGGCACGATGAGATTGCAAATTTGGCAATAGAAAAAACCGAAGAATTTTTTGAGTCAGTCGGCGTTCCTACAAAGCTCAAGGATTATGGGGTGAGTGCAACGGAGGCTGCGGAGAAAATTTCCAAAAGGTTCGCAGAGCGGGGCTTAACGAGCGAGCACGGGCTTGGCGAAAATGGGTGCATTGGGCCAAAAGAGATCAGAGAGATTTTGGAATCAAGGTAAATTACTATAGTAAACGCCACTTTCTCCAGCCTGTCAGCAACATGTCGATAACTCTTTTTTCTTTAAAATTTCTTCAATCTGCTTATAGTCATAACCTTTTTTCACAAGGTCAAGAACTCTGGCCTCAGCCTCTTCCCGCTCAACCTCAAGAGCATCTTTCAAATTCCAATCTGTAAGCAGCATATTCTCAACCTCCGAATAATGCCTCTCCAAGAAATATACTAAATTCCCACGGCTTATGCAAGTCTTGATAGCAGCTTTTATGGCATCTTCCCGGCTCATGCTCTTGCAGTTTTGCTCCACCTCGTCCACAAGCTCGCTGTAACCGTTCAATGCCGGGCTTCTGCTTGCCATCTCAGCGTTCCTGCCTTTGTTGATGTTGTAAACCTGAACCGTAAGCTCTAGGGAATATCTCTCCTTTTTGCTCTTGAAGGCATCGGAAAGCTTAAGCTCCTTGAAATCCGGATATTCTTCTTTGCCGTTGTAAAGAACTATGAACTCAGGAGTGGGAATTTCGACAAGCTGTTTTTTGTACAAATCTTTCTTGTTTGTTATTGCTTGGTATTCTTTTCCCATGTATTGCAGCATCCTGAGCGGCATGTTTTCATTGATCGTAGATTGATGCTCTATCAGCACTACAAGTTTGTTTTCCAGCACAAAAGCGATATCGTTCAGTTGTTCCATGAAGAGGACATCGGATAGGGTTATTATTTCTATTTCCGTGTTTTCCGGATAGCTTTGTCCGCTCACAGCGTTGTACAGTTCCAGCAGTTTTTCTTTTTCGCTGAACAGCAAAGTGAAGACGCTGTTTTTGTAGCTGCGATTTGTTTTGGCCTCGGTCATTTTTTCTCCTTTTTGAAAATTTCATTCCATATGTGTACGGCAAAAACCTTGCCAACCGAAAAGCGGCCAAATTTGTTCAAAAACGCTGTTTTGAAGTGTCCAAAAAGTGTTTAGACAGTGTTTAAACACTTTTTTGGACAGTTTTTAGACATATTATTTGTGGGTAAAGGTAAGATACCCCATACCCCAAACCCAAACATTACCACTCCCCTTGCCTTAATCAGCGTTTACTTTACAATATTTTCAAAAAAACCTTGCCAACGGCTTAAAAAAAAGCTATATTTATACCCATGATGGTGTATAATACCCAAAATAAGGCAAAAGGAGTTTGCAGTGCAGGCAAAGCCTTGCACTCCTGACCTGACTTTTGACATTTGTCATAAAAAGCTTAATATACGCATTTTCCCCTTCTCAGACATAAATTTAGAATTTTCCCCTAAACAAAGAGGTTCGTTATGAACAAAATGAGCCTTTTTGCCGTTTCAGTTATGGCCATGGTTCTTTCATGTTCCGAAAAGGGGCCTTTTGACTACCCAAGCCAGAGAGATTTGGAGGAGATGGCCGCCATGTCTTCAAGCAGCAACGGAGGAAGCTCTTCTTCTACATGGGAGCAGAGTTCGTCTAGCGCGGAAGCTAATGCAAGTTCTTCTAGTATAGCGTCGGGTGTCACTTTTGAATATTGCAATATAGGCACAATCTGTTATCAAGGCACTTATACTTTGAATGAATGTAGTGGTTTGGGGGGAATACCGAGCAGTATCTGTCCTTATGGCGAGCCAAGCAGCAGTTCAGCGGTGTGGTCTAGTTCGTCCGGTGGTGAAGTATCGTCTTCATCATTGTCATCCAGTAGCGTAGAACTTAGTAGCAGTTCGGAAGTGCCATCATCATCCAGCGACATAGAACCAAGCAGTAGTTCGGTTATACCTTCCAGTTCATCAATTGCCTTCAGTTCATCAAGCGAAGAGCTAAGCAGTAGCTCAGTTGCAACTTCCAGTTCATCAATTACCCCGAGTTCGTCAAGTGAAGAGCCCAGCAGTAGTTCGGTTACACCTTCCAGTTCATCTAGTAGCTCTATCGTTAGTTGTCCTATTTCAGCCGTTTCAAGTAGCTCAGTGACCTGCGGTGGTCAGACATACAGCACGGTAAATATAGGCGGTCAGGTTTGGTTTGCGGAGAATTTGAACTACGATGTTGAAGGCAGTAAGTGTTATAATGACTTGGAATCCAATTGCACAACTTATGGTCGTATGTACGACTGGTCAACGGCTATGGATCTTCCGTCAATCTGCAACTCAAGTGGTTGCTCTGGCCTGATACAGTCGCCTAATCAAGGTATTTGCCCGGATGGGTGGCATATTCCTAGCAATGCGGATTGGGATGCTCTTATAAATTATGTAGGAGGTTTTTCAACGGCAGGCAAGTACTTAAAATCCGCAAACGGTTGGAATTGCAGTGGTCCTCCGGGTTCTTGTTTGTACGAGGATACTCACGACTTTTCGGCTTTGCCGGGTGGCTACTACATTTCTGACTTTAGTGATAACGGCCGCAGCGGCTACTGGTGGAGTTCCAATGAGAACGGTAGCAGCCTAGCCTACAGCTGGTCCATAGTCCATTACAGCGAGACCGTACGCTGTGACAACTACTACGGTAAGTCTAACTTGCTGTCTGTTCGTTGTGTCCGGAACTAAGTGGTTGGGGTGCTTGCACCATAGCCGCAGCCGCTAGCGAAGTGAAACGGAGTAAGCGGCGAACACAAAGAATTGTGCCATGGTGGCACGAACCAGCCAAACCCTAACTTTCCCCTGGGTTTGGCAATGTGAACTGCGGGAAAAAAGGAGTTCAGAAAAATGAAGAAGATGCTTTTTATGCTGTGTGCTCTTATGAGCTTTGCATTTGGTCAGCCCTTTCAAGACGGCGTTACAGCCTATAGAAACAAGGACTACGACAAAGCCATCGTGAATTTTACGGAGGCTATCCGTTTGAGTCCTAATGACGTGTCGTCGTATTACAATCGCGGCATTTCATATATAGCGAAAGGGGATGATGCCCGCGCTATTCCGGACCTTGAAACCGCATTGCGGCTCAATCCGAGTCATGGTAATGCAAAGAGCAGTCTTGAAGCGGCTCGGCGGCGACAGTCTCAGGCCAAGGCGGCAGGCAGCAGCCCTGCTGCCTCTGTTGCCAAAACTGCTGCGATTGATGAACTGGACATTTCAATACGGGATGCCTCTGACTATCTCAATGAGAAAATTCCAAAAGGAAGCAAAATCGTTATACTTAACATCCAGTCCAATTCCTCAGACCTCTCTGATTATATTATAGACGAGCTTATAGCCAATGCTGTAAATGATGGCTTTTTTACCGTGGTGGATCGCCAGCAGCTTGATGCAATCCGTTCAGAGCAGAATTTCCAGTTGTCCGGTGCGGTGGATGATAAGGACGCTTTGGCGATAGGAAAGCTTTTCGGTGCAAAAACTATTGTGTCCGGTGCTGTGAATAGGCTTGGAGCAACGGGATATCGAGTTCGGATTCGTGCGCTTGAAGTGCAAACTGCACAGGTGCAGGGGCAATTCAATCGTAATATTGCTTCAAGCAAGACTATAAATTCTCTTATGGAAAGCGGCGGGACTGCAAGCGGTGGTTATGCGATCGGTGGTTATGGGGCTGGCACGGCGACAACATCTGTTGCTCAGGTAGCTGCTCCTTTAAGTAAACCGGGAGCTACGCAAACCATACAGGGTACTATGGTGCCGGGAGGCAGTCTTACTGAGAAGTTGGCTTGGCTGCAGAGAAGTGCTGATAGCCACAATACTTATATTGTTGAGGTGAACACAGATGAGAAAATCGCTCCGCATACATTTGAATACACGGGTGCAATCAACATTACCATAGTCCTTAGAGGTGTTGGGGCAAATAGAACTATCAGGCTTCGCTCACACGGTACAATGTTTACAGTACGTCCTAATGTTACCTTTATTTTGGATAATAATATTACCCTTCAAGGGCACAACGGCAACACTGCCTCTTTGGTTTATGTAAATGGTGGAACGATTAAAATGAATAATGGCTCGACTATTACAGGCAATCACAACAATTCCTCAGGTGGAGGTGTGCTTGTGGCTAATAATGGAATATTTGATATGAATGGCGGTACCATTTCCAGCAATGTAGGTGGTGTAGGTGGAGGTGTGTATGTTTATACTAAAGGAACCTTTACAATGAGAGGTGGCACTATCTCTGGCAATACTGCGCAATGGGGCGGTGGGGTAGATGGGTCTGAAGGAACCTTTACTATGCTGGGCGGTACCATCATAGGGAATATTGCCTATAATGGTGGTGGTGGGGTATCTATGGGTACAAATCATACTTCTACCATGAGTGGTGGTATCATCACAGGAAATACCGCCCGCGAACTGTGTGGCGGGGTATGTATAGGTCCGCATGCGAAATTTACCAAGACTAGTGGCACTATTACCGGTTATTCCAGCGACCAGAAAAACGGAAATGTGGTAAGGGATGAAGGCGGCAACATATTAGCCCGCAGGGGTCATACTGGACTTGTTATTGATGGAGTACGAAAGGAAACTACTGCTGGGTCGGGAGATAATTTGTCTTATGACGGAAGTAAATGGAGAGATAAAAGTAGCGGAGCTTGGGATCAATAATGCTTGGATTGAGAACAAGCAGCGAATACAAAGAATTGTGCCATGGTGGCACGAACCAGCCAAGCCCTAACTTTCCCCAGGGTTTGGCAGGGTAAACTGGACCAGGGGGAAATGGAGAGAATGAAAAATGAGTAATTCATTTGAAGAGGTAATAAGAGAAGATTCATCACCTTTGTTTAGAATAAAGGAGATTCGAGGTCTTGGAACAGATAAATTAACTTGGGGGAACGATATATTTGCTTTTCATATAGGAAAAGGCTATATTTTGTCAGTTTGCCATAATTTAATTGAAGGTGTAGAAGTAATTGAAGACGGAGAGCTTGTATCTTTATATAAAAGGTATAACAAAAATATCTCTAAACCATATTTACTTATACATCAAAAAAAAGATGCTCTTTTCGGCAATTCACACTTAAATTCATACTTTGCAGATGATCATAAAATGTATGAAAATTCTTTTAGAAGATCTTTGTTTCTTGTTGATGTTGAACTTATAGAAATTATCACTGATTATGACATCGCTATCTACAAAATTGCTGATAATTTTAAGTATTTAATACCTAGTATACCAAGCATAAAAATTGATACGAATATATATGATATAGACGATGACAATTATTATGGCTTACAATCTGCTCCTTGGAACCAATTGGGGCATATGATACATAAAGTTAGTATAGAGGGTTATGTTGACCATTTTTCTAAATATGATAAAATTGATGTAGTTAGAGATGGTTTTAGATACCTCACTAAAGGATATCTTAAATTTGGTTCTTCCGGTTCACCCTATCTTTATTATGATAAAGATAAAGATGAGTTTAGAGCAAATGCAATACAAAGTGAGCTTTTCGGCATACAAATGAGAATTGAAAAAAGCTTGAATAATACGCAATATGTTAATGCCATAGCAACTCCTTTATTTAACATAAAGAAAAAATTGTATGAACTTGGTTTTAATGTAGAGAATGTATAAACGGCGGGTACTCTTGTACCCTACCACCGCTAGCCGAAGGCAAGCGGTGAATACAAAGAATTGTGCCATGGTGGCACGAACCAGCCAAACCCTAACTTTCCCCCAGTTTGGCAGGGTAAACAGGAACAGGGGAAATAGGAGTGTTTTATGAAAAAACTACCAATTTTTGCCATACTCATAGCCTTTTTCATGTGCTATGCAAAAACAGACAGTCTTAAAATAGCTGTTAGCGAGTTGTATAAAAAACAGAAGGAAACTGAAAATTCGATTGATTCATTGAATAGCAAATTTCTTTCTGATAAATTTGCTACAGCTAAAGAAATGGAAAAAGTACAAAATTATTATAGTTCATCATTTGATAAAATACAATGTTCTTATACAATTTTTATAGCAATGATTGTAGGACTTATTACCATTACATCTGGATTTTATGTTTATGGTAATATTAAATATTCAAGTAAAATAAAAAAAGAATTTAATGTACAATTAGAAAGCCAACAAAATTTATTTAACGATGAATTGAAAGATCAAAAAACAAATGCCAAATCCCTTACAAAAGATTTACATAAACAACTTGCTAAATCATATTTCGAAAGTGCAGTTTATGCGTATGATAATATACATCATATTGGAGATTTGACATATATAGAATATATGAAATCTCACCTTATAAAATTAAATTCATACTTTACAATAACTACAGAGTACGAATTAGAATTCAATATAGATGATTTATTATCCCTTGAAAAAATAGATGAATATATAGAAAGTTATGAATATATTCCTGAATTGTTCATGCCATTTTTTTCAACAGAATTAAAAAAATTCGTAAACTATTGCAAAACATCAGTAGAACAAAGATTTATTAAAAAGGAATATGAACTGGATTTTATTGAAAAAGCAGAAAAAATATGGTCGATGTTCTTTAAGAAATTTGATGATTATGATATCAATTATCTTATTAAAAAGTATTATAAAATGAGTTCAGATAGCAAAGAAAAGATGAAACGTGACGCTATACGAAGTTCTTCCAATGATGGTATTAGGTGGGCAAAATCAAAAACACTATAATACTTTATTTTCAACACATCACCAATCTCTACCGCAAACGGTGGCGGTGCGTTGGCAGGGGCAAAATCACAGTCACTGCCTAGCCGCCATCGCAAGCACTTCGCCAACAAAAACATTATAAGGTTTGCTTGCTTTAACCGCTTTCCGTTTAAGTCCGTCAATAATACGAACCGGCAACTTGAAAGAGCAAACCTTAAAACTCTCTTGCGAGGCTTCCGGCTTAACAAGATGCAGTTTAGACTTGGTGACCTTTATACCCATTTCTTCAAGCTCCTTTTCCGTAAAAGAAACTTTCAATCCGGCTCTCAGCGAACCCCTTATAAAAGATGCTATTGACTCCATAGCTTCAGTCATGACGTTTTCTCCAACTTTAAAATCTCACCCAATTCCAGCATTTTCTTAATCTCTGCTTCGGAATATCCTAAAAAATCTCCGGCATTTTTCTTAAAAATAGATAATTCGCTATTGCTTATATTATCAATTTTATTCTTTTCAAAACCATGTATAAACAGGCTTCTATTGTCAATTATGCAAAGGAAAATGATTTCGTTATTTTAACACATGATTTGGATTTCGGAACAATTCTTTTCGTTACAAATGGGCAAAAACCCAGTGTTGTTCAATTGCGTATCAATGATATTTATCCCGAAATAGATTCGGACTACTTAATCTCAGCTTTGAATTTTGCTAAAACAGAACTTGAAAACGGTGCTTTGCTAATAATAGACACAAAAAAAACTCGCATGAGGATTTTACCTCTGCAAGTAGCTCGGTAAACAAATCATTTACGGCGGGATATTGATTTTTGCGATGTTCAAATGTGGAAAGTAATGGCTAACTTAATGTTTTGGTTTGGGGTATAAAACTCAGCTCTTTCCCAATTCTGCGGAGCGTTTGGCCGAAGCCTCTACTGCGGCCATAACTGCGCCCTTGAATGCTCTATTTTCAAGTTCCTGTATTCCGTTTATTGTGGTTCCGGCCGGGCTGCAAATATTCGCTATCAGTTCACTCGGGGTTGCTTTGGATCTCACCAGCATTTCAATTGAGCCTTGTAACATAAACAATGCAAATTTCATCGCAATATCCCTTTGCAAACCCATTTTAACTCCACCCATAGCAAGGGCTTCTATAAATTGAAAGACAAAAGCCGGCCCGCTACCCGAAAGTCCCGTTACAGCATCCATTTGGTTTTCAGAAACTCTGAAAGTGGTTGCGCATTGAGAGAACATGAACTCAACCGTTTGAAGGATACTGTCTTCAACACCATCTGCGGCTATAGCCACGACTCCCTTTTTTGCAATGACAGCAATATTCGGCATAGTACGTACTATATATAAGTTATCTTTGCTTGGGGTGAGTGCTTCTCGCAAGGCTTCTATTGTAACCCCTGCCATAATGGAAACTATAATCGGATTTTTTTCGGAGCTTGTAAGCGCAGAACGCAACATGGGAGAAATTTTTGAGAAAACTTGCGGCTTTAAGCATAAAAACACCACATCCGCTTCCGCAAAGCCCTCATGGAAAGATAATACTCTTTTCGCTTTGCTACTGTCCGCAATTTTAGTTGCCTGTTCTTCATTCGGTTCTTGAAAAAGTACAGACCTAGCCGGGTAGCCGCCTTCCGTTAAAGCGCACAAAATTGCGCCACCCATATTGCCGGCACCTATGAAAAATATTTTTTTTGCGGCAGACGTCATGCTTTCCTCCCTAGCCTTTCATGGCAGCTAAAAAACTCTCATTGGATTTATGATTTTTCATTTGCTCCTGAATTTGTTCCATAATTTCAACAGGAGTATGATCTTGCAAGAACCTGCGTAAAATCCAAACATGGCGAAGCTCCGTTTCGGAAATCAAAAGCTCCTCTTTGCGGGTACCGGATTTGAATATGTCTATTGCCGGCCAAATGCGCTTTTCCGCAATGCGGCGGTCCAGCACCAGTTCCATATTGCCCGTGCCTTTGAACTCTTCAAAAATAACCTCGTCCATGCGGCTTCCGGTCTCTATCAAGGCTGTGCCTATAATGGTAAGCGAACCTCCAAACTCAATCTTGCGTGCCGCTCCGAAAAAGCGTTTAGGCCTTTGCATTGCCATTGCATCCACACCGCCGGAGAGTATTTTTCCCGAATGCGGAATCACAACGTTATTAGCTCTTGCAAAACGGGTTATGGAATCCAAAAGTATAACCACGTCATCACCTTGCTCAACGAGCCTTTTGGCTTTTTCCAAAACCATATCTGCAATTTGAGTATGGCGTTCCGGCGGTTCGTCAAAGGTTGAAGCCAATACCTCGCCTTTAACGTTTCTGCGCATATCCGTGACTTCTTCGGGACGTTCATCTATGAGCAAAACCAAGAGTTTTATTTCGGGATGATTTTTGCTTATGGCGTTGGCTATGTGTTGCAAAAGAACCGTTTTGCCTGTGCGCGGCGGTGCTAAAATAACTCCGCGCTGCCCTTTGCCTATGGGTGTGAATAGGTTCATTATTCTAGTCGAAAGCTCGGCGGGCTGGTATTCCAAATTTATGCGCTCAAACGGATGCAAAGGCGTTAAATGCTCAAAGGCAACGCGTTTTTTAGCTTTTTCCGGCTCTTTGTAGTTTATGGTTTCCACGCTTGTCAAGGCAAAATATTTCTCTTTTTCCTTGGGTGCGCGAATTTGCCCGGTTATGGTATCACCGGTTTTGAGTTCATAAAACCTTATTAAATTCGGGCTTACATAAACATCATCTTGGCCGGGCAGATAATTGTGATCCGGGTTGCGCAAAAAGCCGTAGCCTTCGTTTATTATCTCCAAAACTCCTTCCGCATATATCGGCATTCCTTCTACTGTGGCGGCTTTTGCCTCTAAAATGCGGTAGATTATAGCCTGCTTGCGCATAACCTTTATATCCGGCAAGTCAAGCTCTATCGCCAGAGCTTGCAGTTCAGGCATGTTCTTGGTGCGCAACGCAATCCATTCACTGCGAGCTTTGTCTATGGCCTCCTTGTCTATCTTCGGAATGTCTTCCGGCGATATTTCCTCTACGTATGGGCGGAAACCCCTGTTGTTTCTGCGGTTTTGGTTGTTATTGTTGTTGCTAAACCTATTATTCTGAAATTGCTGCCTTTTATTATTATTGCCATTATTGCCATTGCCGTTATTTGCAAAATTTCTTTGTTGCTGCCGATTATTAGCGAAGGCTGCGCCGTTACCGTTTTGCGCATCTACAGCCTGTTCAACGTCTTGAGCTTGCGGTAGCGGCAGGGCGGCGGTTACCGGAATATCCGGCACCATAACACCGAGGGGCAACATGGTTTCCGAAATCGGCTCGTTTTTGTCAACCGGCTCCGATTCGGCATGCGAGGCAGCTTTGCTTTCAAGTCTGGCTTTTTTGATACCAAGGTTTTCCAACATTTCCTTAGTTTCTGGTAGAAGCTCGGCTTCTTGCGGAACTTCATCTGATAATAATTGCTTAGAACGAGATGCCAAGGGTAAACTCCTTTTTATTTTGTGAAACAACGACAGAATAGCCGTGTTCTGTGAAAACTCCTAATACAATTCTAAATATAGAAAAAAAAATAGTCCTTGTCAAGGGTTGAAGCGTAAATTGAGGCGTAAATTTTGGGAAAACTTACTAAATTCAGCAGTCTATGTCTTCTCCGCTCTTTACCAAACTATGCGTTTTGTTCATAACTGCAATGCTGGTTAGCAATATAATAGCTGTTAAAATGATAAGTTTGGGCAGCCTAGTAGTTCCGGCAGCGGTGCTTGTATTTCCCATAACCTATATTTTATCGGATGTTTTTAGCGAGGTTTACGGTTACAGAGCCAGCCGCATAACCGCTTGGTATGCCTTTGGCGCAAACCTGCTGATGGTAATTTTCTTTAAAATCGCCGTTCTAATGCCGGCGGCGCCTTTTTGGAACGAGGAGGCCCAAAAGGCTTTTGCGGCTACCTTGGACGGAACTTGGCGGATATTGATTGCAAGCCTCACTGCATATATGGTGGGTGATTTTGTAAACGATGTGATATTCAAAAAAATGAAGGAAAAGCAGGGGGAAAAGCGTTTTGGGGTGCGGGCTATAGTTTCTTCCATGGCCGGGGAAGCTATAGACAGTTTTGTGTTCATCACAATAGCGTTTTGGGGTACTCCGCTTTTTTCTTATGCGGCTATTCCTTCACAGTGGGGCATAAAAATTCTCTATGAAATTATTCTTTTGCCGATTACAATTTTGGTGGTTAGGAAACTTAAGAAAAATTTTCTACCTTCCCCCGAATGCGCAGATTCAACGTAATCAATGTTTTTTTTCTTCTATCGCTCCTCACCCTCTTTTCCCAAATCTCCGCAGAAGCCCTTACCGAAAATATCGGTGGCTCCGCTTACGTCAAAATCAACGCCGGAGTTTGGGGCGCTCCAACTGCAAGCATATTTGCTGTGGACACTATGGAAGAATTCGGCGATAATTGGCGTGCTTTGAGAGTTCCTTTGCAAACGGCGCGGTATTTTGAAACCCTGCCCCCATTCTTTGTTCTTGGGCTTGGCGCAAATTACAAAGAAGATTTTTTGATTCATGCGGAATTTCCTCTGAGACGAGATATTGAGGCGTGGTATCAGGATTCTTATAAACGCACTTATACTTTTGAACCGTCTGAGCTGGATTTGAATGTTCCTACGGAGGCGTGGGGAAGGTGGAATAATCCTGCGGGCTTTGTGAAATTCGGGCGGTTTAAACCGGAGATAGCTCCGACTCCTAACTCAATCGTTTTGGGCGGTGCCCCATACCACGACGCTGTTCATTGGAAATTCGCCGCCGGAGTTGCAAGATACGATTTTATAATTGTTTCCCTGAATGCATGGCTGGACTCAACCGAAATAAAACAGCAGCAAGATGCAGGAGCCACCATTCCAAATGCTAGGGGCAGAGTATATACCGAACCCAGCAAAAATCTGCTTTTGCACAGGGTTGGAATTGATGGCCGCTTTGGCTATATTTCCATCACGGAGCAAAGTTTGATAGGCGGAAAAAATTTGGAGTTCAGGGATTTTTCTCCATTTGCCGCTTGGCACAACAATTTCAGCTATGGCTACAGCAAAATGAGCACCGCTCTGGAGGCAGGGCTTAGGCCCATAAAAAATTCCGAATTTTACTGGCAATTCGCAATGGAAGATATTCAAAGCCCGGTCGGCGAAGTTGAGGGGGACAAGGGCTACACAACGTTTGCGTTTCTTGCCGGTTACAAGCAAAAAATACCTCTTGGGAATTTTGGTGAAATTGAAAGCAGAATAGATGCGGTTCGCACGGACCCGCAATTTAACAACAACAAGGTTCCCTTGCAAAAAATGACAAGCAGAAAAATTTACAACAGCAATTTCAGGGAGCAGGGAAAACCCAATTTTGCGGATATGTACATCGTGGATTATCCGCTGGGCTATCGCAGGGGGCCGGATGCCATAGACTTATGGTGGAACCTGAAATACACTTCTGCAAACAGAAAATTCAATGCGGAACTGGAAACCGCCTATTTAAGGCAAGGCGAGTGTGAAGTTTATTCCGAGCATAACGAGTGCAGCCGGCAAAAAATTTTGAGCGGAATAGAGGAAAAATTATTTTTGCTTGATTTTTTAGCGAATTATTTTTACAACAAATACTTAGACATTTACGCCGGAGCCGGTTTTCTAAACGCAAAAAATAAGGACAACATTTTAAAAAACAACAAAAACGACGCCTGGGCAAAAGCGGGGCTAACTGTTAGTTATTAGGAATGCTGATTTACTATCTTCCACAATATGCCCGATCTTTCAATAGTATGCCCGCATTGCAGTATGCAATTAACTTTTGGCATAGGCAACGATGCCGCAGAGCCCCGGAACGGCGAATTGATTGGCTTTGTGTTCACATGCCCTAACTGCCGCACACCGGTTTCTTATCAGGCAAATGAGGCCGCTGCGGTTGAAATGGATAAAAAAACCTTTGAAAATTTCCATCGCGCAATGGAAAGAAAAATCAGCGAGCAAGAAAGGCTTAAAGGGGTGGCTTTCACGGGATTGAGCACAACAGCGGCAGTCGCCTCAAAACCCATAGACGAGAACGCATTCGGCAATATGCTAAAAGACATAAGGGAATGCGACAGCTATGATGACTTCTTAAGGCGAATTGAGAAATGAGCCTAGGGTGCAGGCTGCTGGCATTCAATTTCTTCGTCCGTGATGCGTAAAGCCATAATCATAGCCATATCATCCGGCTCGTCTTCAAAATCAACAACCAAACCCACCTTCTTGGAATCGTCCTTGGATTTTTCAAAATGCAGGATGTCTGTTATTTTTACAGGAATAACGGCTTTCCCGGCAACAGAAATTAGAAGCTCCATTCCCTTGTTTATAGGACCTTCCACGACTTTGCCCTTGAACACAAGGGACTTGCCATCTTCTGTAGGCGCGGTTTTTTTAACAAGAAACCTAGGCATGCTCAAGAATACCGATCAAAGCGAAAAATGTTAGAGTTCTGTGAATCATCGTATCCTAAATCTAGTTTTTTTTTATAAAAAGCGGTAGGAAAAAATGAAAAAAATTTAATTTTACCCCTAATGGAGCATTTTTTAACCGTTGGACGCATACCTTTTTTGGTTTGCGCTCCGTTTTTTCACCGATTTTTGGACAATCCGTTGCCGAAAATCCGTTTTTTAGACGGAGTTCCGAGCGAACAGAACAAAAGATTGAGGGATGGCACCGTCATGCTTTCCCCTTCTTCCTCCGTAGAATATGCCAAAAATTGGGAAAACTATGTCATTTGCGACAAATTTTGCACTTCAAGCACCCTTGAAATACAATCCGTTAGGCTGTTTTCAAAGTATAAATGGGAAAATTTGGACAAAAAAAGCGTGCATTTGACCGAAGAAAGCGACACCTCAGCCGCCCTGCTAAAGCTCCTCTCAAGCCTGAGGTTCAAGGTCTCCCCTATTTGGAAAACAGAGCCTTTTACCGAGGCTTGCGACGCCCGGCTTTTGATAGGCAACAATGCCTTGAGGGAAGGCTCGGAAAATAAATGGGAATTCGCCTACGATTTAGCGACTGTTTGGCAGGATTGGCAAGATTTGCCCTTTGTTTTCGGGTTGTGGATAATGAGAAAAGAAGCCTTGGGTGGAAGCTCCCGGCATTTGCTTAAAAGCTATTTGAGCGAAACGGAGTTGAGCATAAAGGACTTTAGAGAAAATAGGCAAAAATGTCTGCAGAAGTGGGAAAAACATTATCCTTGCGGGTTGCCGCAAAACTTGGCATACGATTATTACAATGTCGTGGATTATAGCTTTACCCCTAAGCATGAGAAAGCCCTGATAAAGTTTTACAGCCTCTGCGGAATGCCCGCAAAACTGAAATACGCCGGCTAAAACAGAAAAAAAATCTTCCTCTTTTTCTTTTTTTTATGTATATTTAATGATTAGAGGTTTTTATGAAAAAAATTTTCCTTATTTTGCTCGTATTTGCGGTCGGTGCTGTTTTTGCCCAGAAGACTACCAACAAGGTTAAGTCTAAAAGAGGCGATATAAATCTCGTAAGCGCGGCCGGTGGCGGCCAGGTGGTTTGCACGGCTAGCTTCAACGATGAAATGACCATAGTAAAGCAGCAGGATTCCTATACCTTGGTTAAGGGTTCCTGCGGCCAAGGCTGGGTGAATAATTCTGATGTTGAAAAGGTTTTGCAGGGACCCGGCGACAAAGGCATGAACATTGAGGCCGTTGACGTTGTGGGCTGGATGGATAACCCAAGCGCCGTGTTCGTTTTGGATCAGGATGCGGGTAGCTTTGAAGGCATAAACATAGACCGTAATTTCAACGATTACCTGAAAAACACCGTTGACAGGGAACAAACCGAAATGCGCAACCAAGAGAACTAGGTTCTAGTTGAGAGTTGAGAGTTGAGAATTGAGAGTTATTTTCTCCTTGTTTTGCTTTTTGCATTTTTGCTTTTTTCCTGCAAGCAAGAAGAAATAGCGGAAAAACAGCTTAGCCCCGAGGCCCAGCTCGCAAAAATTCAGCATAGAATAGATTCCCTTCAGAACTTTATATCAAGCCGGCCGATTTTAAAGGCCGCTACCGTAGAGCCTAATTTCGGGCTTTTTCAAACCTTGCAAAGCGTGGGGCTGGATATAAAGCAATCTTTGAAAATTGCAAATACCCTTGCAGATACCGTAGAATTGGGAGTTTTGAGAGCCGGGCAGGTGTTTTGGGTGGGTTTTGATCCGAAAGATACATCAAGGGCGGTTTTGTTCAGATATGCGGAAAATTTTGCGAATCTTCATTTTTTAATGAGAGACAGCACGGATGAGTGGGTTTATAAAATAGTTGAAAAGCCCGTGAGTATTCGCTATGCCATGTATGATGGAGTTTTGCAGGAAGGCGGCAGTTTATACAACTCTTTAAAGGATATAGGCATTCCTCAGAACATGGTTGGGGTTGTGGCGGGCGTTTTGGAATGCAAGGTGAGTTTTAGAACAGATGCGAGGGTAGGCGATAAGTTTAAAATTCTGCTGAAAGAAACGCGCTTTCAAGACACTATTTGGATAAGCGGTAGTGTTTTGTATGCAAGCTATAACGGCTCAAGAGTAAAGCATAGCGAAGCCTTTTTATATCAGGAAGCGGACCCGAAAAGCTCTTATAACGCACATTATACCGAAGACGGCGAAGCCCTTATACATTCCGGTTTGAGATACCCGCTAGACCGTTTGCACATAACAAGCGGTTATGGTTCTCGCATTCATCCCATTACGGGTTCCAGAGCGTTTCATAGCGGAGTGGATTACCGGGGTGCGGTAGGAACCCCTGTTTATGCAGTGGCAGAAGGTGTTGTTGTACAATCGTCTTTTAGCAATGACAATGGAAATTTCATAGCGATTAAGCATTCCGATAACAGCCAAAGCTGGTATTTGCATTTATCTCAAAGAGGTGTCGGCAACGGTCAAAGGGTAAAGGGCAGGCAGGTTATAGGCAAGGTTGGCAACACAGGCAGGAGCAGCGGCCCGCATTTGCATTTTGCCATAAAGCAACCAAACGGCTCTTGGATGAATCCGCTTTTAAAGAAGATGATAGCCACGCCCAAACTGGAGGGCGCAAAGCTCTCGGCACTAAAAGAGCAGGTAAAAATCATCAAGGACATTTTAGACAAAACCGAGGCAGCCGAACCTAGAAGCATAAGCGATTCGCTTCAGGCAACGGTGAAGTGGGTTGATTACTAGATATCGCCTTTTTCTACGTTTACCTCCCATGAACGCAAAAAAACGCAATTCTAATAACAAGGCTGCGCCCCACTCGACGGAGTCTGTGTTTGAATATTTAAAAGAGGATTTTTGGCCACGCCACGGAACAAAGGTCATAATCATCTTATTTCTTTTGGCAATCGGAGTTTTTGCTATTACCCAGAGGCTAAAGGACTCCGCTGAAAAAGAAGTTGCAATGGCAGAAGAACTTGGCAAAGGCTTGGATTATATGTACGTAGGCAAAGGGGATTCGGCTCTTATGGCCTTTGAAAACTCAATCCAAAACGGAACCTTAAAGGGTTTGCCCCTTGCAAAAGCCGCGCTTTTAGCCGGCAACCTTCACTTGCAAAACAATAACCTAGATGGGGCAGAGGGTTTGTACAAGCAAGCTGTTTCCAATGCTTCCGGCGTAGAAATAATATCTTCTGCGGCGCAGCACGGGCTTGCTGTGGTAGCTATGGAAAGGGAAAACTATCCCGAAGCCATTTCCCTTTTGGACGAGTTTATAAATAAAAACGGAAAGCGCACCGGGGATTTGGCAAAGAGATACGCAAAAACCGAGCCTGTGGATAAAGTTCCGACCGTGCCGGATGCTCTGTGGAAATTGACCCTATGCTATCTGGAAATAGGCGATATTGCAAAGACAAAGCAAACCGCTGAAAAACTTTTAAAAATTTACGGAGATTCACCAAAAGCCGCAGACGCATCGAAGCTGCTTGTAACACTAACGGAGAAATAAAAATGCTGACTTGGATAAGCGAAAATGCAAAATGGGTGATATACATATTCATAATAGGAATTGTTGCAGGCTTGTTGTTCATGGATACATCCGGCTTGCAAACGGATAACCGCCCCCCCGTGGGAACTGTGAACGGCGAAAAACTATCAAACGAACTATACGAAGTTCGCCTACGCCAAATTCAGAACCAACAGCCGGGGCTTACAAGTGAGCAGACTGCCCAGTTGAGAGAAGAATTGTTTCGCTCATTTGTTCAGCAACACTTAATACAAAAGCTAATCGCAGGAGCAAAAATAAAAGCATCCGTTTACGAAATGTCCAGGGATTTGCGCACAGACCCACCGCAGGGCATAGACCGTGAACCGACATTTCAAACAGATGGAATTTTTGACTTTGCAAAATACGAGGAATGGCTTAACAACCCCGCCACTTATGATACTCCCTTTATGCGGGAATACGAAAATATGCTGATAACAACAAAAATTCCGGATAAGCAACTCCGCGTTTTCATCAGTGCCGGGTTTCATCCGTCAACTTTGGAGGCAAAGCACAAGGTTTTAGCCAAAGAAACGAAATTTGAACTTTTGAATGCTTTAGGCAATGCAAATGCTTTTGAAGATACCCCTATTTCTCAAAGTTCAATAGACTCGGTTTTCAAAGCCGAGCCGGATAGTTTTTTTGTAGCTGAAGATTTAGCGAAGGTCAACTATATTGCGCTTCGCATTGAAGCCAGTGCAAGCGACGTGGAAAATATTTACAAACACGCAAACAATTTGATTGCTCAAATAAAAGAGGGAATGGATTTTGCGGAAATTGCTCAAAGAAATTCCGACGATCCGGGTTCCGCAGCGCAAGGCGGCGAGCTTGGGGATTACACTTCTCATGGAAAATGGGTTGCGGAATTTGACAGCGTAGCTTTTGCTTTGGATTCCGGCGAAATTAGCGACCCTGTTCGCTCGCAATTCGGTTATCATATAATACAGAGCCTTGGGAAAAGGATTGAGAACGAGGAAGAACAGGTTAAGGCAAGGCATATACTCCTGACTATCACGGCAACCAAGGAAACAATAGATAGCTTGGAAATTATTTTGAACGATGTAAAAAACGAGATAGACAAGGGAAAGAGTTTTGAGGAGGCGGCAAAGGCAAAGGGTTTGGAGCCAAAGCTCTCCGCTTGGTTCAAAAAAGGCGGCGAAATTCCGGAACTTGGACACGTATCAGGGCTTTCTTCTTATGCGTTTTTCAACCCTTTACGTCCAAAAGACGATTCTAAAACATCCGATATTTTGCAAAATTCAAACTGGGTTGTTATATTTGAAAAAGCGGTAAATTTACCGGCCGGTTCAAGGAGCCTGGATTATGCAAAGCCCAGAATAGAGCAAAACTTAAAAGCAAAATCCAAGGCAAAAGCAGTTGCGGATTACCTAAAAGCGAATCTCGATAAATTTGCCGCAATTACCGTTTTGGATTCCGTTTCAAGAACAAGCATTGAAAAGGTCACAATAGATTCCGCTTCGGTTTCCTTTGAAGGATTTTTGCCGGGGCTTGGTTATGCAAACACCGAACTTTACAAAGCTTTGATTACGGCAAAAGAGGGCGTGTGGAGCGGTCCATACACAAGCGGGCAAAATGCGGTTTTAATAAAGATTCTCAAAAAAAGCATCCCTAGCGAAGATGCCCTAAAAGCAGGCGTGAAAGATGAGCTTTCAACATCTTGGCAGTTCGGTTCGTTCAGTGCTTATGGCGATTACATGCGTAATTTGGAAGCCGGGGCAAAGATTGTAAATAATTTGGATTTGTATTACCGGGAATGATTTTTCTTGTAAACCCTTACCGCCCATAATGCTATTCCGCTTAAAATCATGGCGGAGCATAGTATTTGCCCGCGGGTCATGCCTAAGGTGTTTAAGCCTATATGGGTATCGGGTTCCCTGAAAAATTCAATGAAGAATCTCGCCAAGCCATAGCCTATTAAGTAAAGAGCCATAATATGGCCTCTAACTTTTGGGAACAGCTTCCACAATGCGTAAAGAATACCGAATAAAATAAATCCCTCAAAGCACATTTCATAAAGCTGGCTCGGATGCCTGAGTACAGGCGGTTTTTCCGGTGCAAGGGGAAACAGCATTCCAATGGGCGATTCCGTGACCCTGCCGTAAAGCTCTCCGTTTATAAAATTCCCAAGCCGCCCGAAGGTATAGACCAAAGGCACAATTAGGAAAATGGTGTTTACGCTTTTCCAGTAGTCCAACTTTGTTTTTTTTATGGCATAAGAGGTGAATAAAAAGGCACCTATAAGCCCACCGTGGTAGCTCATTCCGGAAATTCCGGTAAAGTGGAACCCGCCGTTAAAGCTGAACGGCAAAATAATTTCGGAGAGGTGATTTATGTAGTAACCGAAGTTGTAAAAAAACACATAGCCCAAACGCGCTCCAAGCAAAACACCCACGATTAGCCAAGTCACAACGCTATCCAGTTGTTCGCGTTTCATAGCTTGAATTTTATATTTCTTTGTAAAACGCCAAACCAAAAGCCATCCCAAAGAGAAAGCTACCAAGTACATAAGTCCGTACCACCTAAGCGGAAATCCTAGAACAGTGGCTATCGTAGGATCTAAATGTTCGGGAATAGTATTCCACCAAGAGTAAGACATGGGGGGAAGATAGAAAATTAGGGAGTGGAATACGGATTCATCAAATAATTCGCTTTTTGTATTCTGTTCGGTTTTATTTGGGGTATTAGTTTTGCGAAGGGGGTTATGGGCAAGTTTTCATGGGTTTGCGGGGGTGTTTCAAATTTTATCAGACTTTCGCAATCGTTTTTTAGCACGTAATAAAGATTTGCCCTTGCGTGTAAAATTATCTCTTCGCCTTCCGGGAAATGACTCGCCAAGGCCTTTAAAGTTGAAACGCCATGCAATGTTCTTTTGCCGCCAAAACAAAGCCCTTCGCAAAATGCGATGCCCGCTCTAATCCCTGTAAAACTTCCGGGGCCGAGCGTAACTAAAACCCGCTTCACCTGCTCCAGTTCAAAATTATTTTCATTTAACAATCTATCAAGGAGCAAACCCAACTCATCCCCTTTTGCATCAGGCTCCGAAAGCTCGCAACTCACACCGCTTGCATAAAGCCCCAGATTAACGCCTTTGCGGGAACAATCAACAACCAAATCCATATCAATTCTGCAAAAATACGGTTTGCGTTGGGCGGGAGAGTTCTATTTTTCTCTTTGCAAATGCGTCTATAACGGCTAAATTTATTTTCTGCTGCACATCCATATAAACTGCATAATCCGGGCTGGTTACCCAATAAACGAACTCATAATTTATTGAGCTTGCGTCAAAGCCGTTTAAATGCCCGCGGTCAAAACGGACGCCGCTTTGGGCTTCTATAATATTTTTTACCAAATCCGTTATCGCATGTAAATTTTCCTTTGCGGTTTGATATGTAACGCCAAAGGTAAAAGTTATGCGACGTTCTGCCATTCGTTTGAAATTACTCACCCGGCTATCTAAAAGGTCGCTGTTTGAAATTATAACTTGCTCTCCGGTTATGGAGCGTATGCGCGTGGTTTTTATGCCGATGGATTCCACCGTGCCTCTGACGTCTCCAACAGTGATAAAATCTCTTATTTCAAAGGGTTTGTCTATCATTATGGAAATAGAAGCAAATAAATCGCCTATAATTTTTTGTGCCGCAAGAGCCACCGCAATGCCGCCTACACCCAAACCGGCCATGAGCGAAAAAACCTTGACACCGAGATTGTCCAGAATCAAAAGCAAAACCACAACCCAAATGAGGAATTTGCCAAGCCCGCTGATAATCGTAAATCCGGCGTTCTTAGCGGCATCAGGATTATTTTTTTTGCTCCAGTTGTTCAGTATGTCGTTAAATATAACATTTAGCCAAATTCCTATTTGCGCAAAAGTGGTTAGGATTAGGATTTTGGCAGGTATAAATTCATATTCGCCGAGTTTTAAAATAATTGAGCCGAAGAAAACGGCAATGACGGCGAAAAACCAAAATCTGCTGTTTTTTAAGGCATCTTCAATTATATTGTTCAGTATGCTTTCCGTGCGGTTTGCAATATTATCTATTTGCTTAACAATAATTTTGAAAACAAGCCGGAATAAAAAGTAAGACACTATGGTTATTGCAAGTGCCAAAATCCAATGCCACACGGAATTACCCAAAAAATAAATTCCACTCTCCGTTTTTACAAATGAATCAAAGATAGCCAACAATTTTTCCATGTATGGAAGATAGAAAAATTTTCTACATTTACTCCGTAATGTTGTGTAACACTCAAAATGTGGTAAAAGGAGTTTGCAGTGCAGGCAAAGCCCGGCACTCATGACATAAATGTTAACATTGTCATAAAAAGTTTAATATACGCATTTTTCCCTTTCTTTTCCCCAAAATCAACAAAGGAGGCCTATAATGGCTAATTTTCTTTTTGCAGTTGCTTTTGCAACTACGGCGTTCACCCTTTCCTATTCTGCTGACGACGGCAACAATCCGCCATCATTGGTTGGGCCGGAGGAGTTAAAAGCGAAACAGGTAGCGGCTTGCGCTAAAAAAGACTACAAGACGGTTAAAATAGGCGATCAAACTTGGATGGCGGAGAATTTGAATTGCGATGCAATCGGCAGTGTATGCTACGGCAATGACGAAGTCAACTGCAATAAATACGGCAGGCTGTATGATTGGGAAACGGCTATGTCTGTATGCCCCAAAGGCTGGCATTTGCCGAGCAAAAGCGAGTGGGAAGTGATGACGGCTTATATTGGCGGTGCTAAGACCGAGGGAAAGAAGCTGAAAGCCAAGAGCGGCTGGAACAGCGGCGGCAACGGCACGGACGAGTTCGGGTTTTCCGCCTTTCCGGGCGGCAGCGGCCGTTCCGTTGGCAGTTTCAGTTCTGCCGGCGACCGCGGTTACTGGTGGAGTGCCAGTGAGGGCAGCAGCACTTACGCTTACTGCCGCTATGTGGGCTACTACGGCGAGGGCGCCTACTGGGACTACTACGGTAAGAGTTATTTGTTGTCTGTGCGTTGCGTTAAAGACTAAAGCTCCGGTATTCCCAATCGGAACTTTTTTCTACCTTCCCAGCAATGCCAAACTTCCTGACTGCTAATAAAATAGAATCTCGAATATTCACAATTCGAGGATTGCAGGTAATACTGGATAGGGTTTTTAATCATAGACGGCAAGGAAGTTTATCATTTGGGTGCAAGCTTGAAGGATTTGGGCAAGAAATGGTTCGCTTTTTCAAAAATGGAAGGACAGGTATTCAAGCGACAAAACCAACGGCAATGTGGTAAAAGACGCTGATGGTTATATACTTGGCCGTAAAGGCCATGCGGTGTTTGTTAATGAAAGCATACGCAAAGAAACCACCGCCGGGCCGAATGTGAATATGTCTTATGGCGGTTCCAAAGGAACCACTGGAGCTTGGGATCAATAGAGAAATGAAGAAAATGCTTTTTGTGAAAGTGGAGATTATACACTTTTTTTCTACCTTCCACCCATGCCCGATATAATTATAAGAGCCACGGGGGAAAGCGCACCGCTTAGATTTGTGCTTGTTTCTATAAAAAATGCCATGAACGAGATAGGCGAAAAACATGGGGCTAAAAGTTTTGCCCTGAAACTTATGGCCGAAACCGCTGCCGCTTCGCTTTTGCTTTCCAGCGGGCTAAAATTCCCCGGCACCGTGAATTTACGAATGGACTTAGACGGCGATTTAAGACTGGCACAAGCGGACTCCACCCCCCAAGGCCTCTTGAGAGCCATGATTCCACAAGACGATTTACAAAGAATCGGCACAAACGAACCGTTGCTCATTCCGCAGAAATTGACGGTTATTAAACTTAACGAAAAAGCACAGAGGGTAAAAGAGAGCATAGTAGAAGCTCCTTCAATACAAATGGGGGTTAATTTGACGTCTTATTTGCGACAATCAGAGCAAACAAAAAGCGCAGCGGGAATTTTAACGGGAATTTCCGAGGAAAATTGTTCCAAGCTGGGTTTCGCTATAGGCTTTTTAGTGGAAGCGTACCCGGAAGCAGGGGCCAAAGATTTGGAAATTATGGATGCCGTTGTTCGCAATCTGCCGAATTTAAGGGATTTTTACAATGGCGGAGAGTATAAAATCCGTGATTTATTAGGGGATTTGCGCGGGCCTTACAATATAGAAGTTGTAAAGGAGATAACCCCGCGGGCCTATTGCCCATGCAGCCGAGAACGGGTTATCGCAAGCCTTTCGTCTTTGCACGAGTGCGAAAAAAGGGATTTGAAACAAAAAGACGAAGTTTTGGAAGTGGTATGCGATTTTTGCAGGGCTAAGTATGAGGTTAGGAGCCGGGAAATTAGGAACGGCTAGTCAGCCACGAGTTTATATCTTGGCCTTCCGGCAAAAGCCCAAAGGAGTGCGTTTCCAAACCGGCTTCTTTTAACAAAGCGGAAATGCGTTCTTCGCCTGCTCTGCCGGCTTCATCATTATCCAAACACAGAATAACTTTTTTATTGCTGAAAAGGCTCACCCATTCCGGCTTAAAGGAATTTACCCCCGGAATGCCAACTGCGTTAAATCCGTTTCCCAAAAGTGTTAGTGTGTCTATGGCACCTTCGCACAAATAAATTGTTCCGAATTTTCCATCCAAGGCTTCTTTGTTATATGGAAAAGGAATGGTGCCTTGAAAATTCAATTCTTTTGGTTGAATGTTTTTGTCTATGGCCCTTGCCTGAAAAAAGAAAGGGCGGTGCATTTCATCAACATACGGAATTATAAGCGGATGTCTGCCATAGCGCAAGTTTCCTTGGCTGTTGAATAGACCGGCGAACTGCAGATCTTCCAAAGAATGTTTTGCGAGCAGTTCTCTGCTCACATGGGCGTAATCATCTATGAGCCGCAAAAGGACCTTGTCCCATGTCGGCTTATAAATATGCCTTTTTGCGAGCCACCAGCCCGCCGCACTGTTCGGCGGTATCGGCGAAAGCAAGCTGAGAAAGTCAAAGATCATTTTTTCCCTGAAAAATTTGGGATGTTCTTCTTTTTTTTGCCCGCTTCGTGCATTTTTTGAGGGAGAGTATTTTTGCGAATCTCTAATTATTGACGGAGTATCGTCTTTTAGCCATTTTACCGCTTCTAAAAAAGATATTCCGAGTGCAATCTGCACAAGGGAAATCACGTCGCCTTTAACATTATCACACACAAAGCAGCGAAAGTAGCCTTTTTCTTCATTGATGCTCACAGAAGGAGTTCTGTCCCCATGCGCATGGCGTTCCGGGAAAAAACAGCGAAAACGCCTATTCGCAACACTCAGCCCAAGCCTTTGAGCCACAGCGGTTATCGAAAGCGCCGCTTTTAACTCTTTTATTTCGCTTTCGCTTATCATATGGCAGAAATGTATAAAATAATGTTTACTATATTTACCATATGAAAAAGCCTCTGCTCGCCTTGTTTGTTCTTTGTGCTTTCGCTTTTGCTCAAAGCCAGCAAAGTCCGGTTGTCAAATCTTTTACAGATGCCAAAACCGGTAAAAAACATAAGATTTTTGACATTGAAGGCCAATCCTGGTTTATGCAGGATTTGGGAAATTACGCCTGGGATGCCGCTATGAAAGCGTGTCCCTCCGGTTGGCGTTTGCCGAGCAATGAGGACTGGAAAAAATTGGAGGGTTTTTTGGCAATGTACCCCGAACTCAGGGAAGAATTCAGAAAGGGAGCGAAAATAAAGGAAAAAGCCCAGCTTGCACAAGGAGCCAAAGCGAGCAGCGGTTATTGGTGGAGTGCCACGGAAGCCGAAGAAATCCCTAGCGGTGCCTATTTCCAGTTCTTGTACGACGGCTACAACGATATGTATGAAGGCTACGACCCCAAAAACGTATCACGTGCAGTCCGCTGTGTAAAAGATTAATCAAATGCAGAATAATACTTGACAAAAATTTTTTATTTTCTATATTTGTGATCTACAATCTTTAAAATAGGAGTCCTTCTATGTTCACACTAAAAAGACTTACCTCTGTTGGTGTTGCGGTCTTGGCAATATCTTTTATGATAACGGGATGCGCATCTTCCCCCCAATTGGGAGAACCAACTCCCTTACAGCAGCAGTTGAATAGTTTGCCTACAGTGCCTGTTGCCGGGAAGAGTTTGAAATTTGAATTCGGCGGCAATATATGGATAGCCAAAGTTGACGGCAAAGAGTTTTTGGCAGGCACTTTTGCTTCCCAGGATGCCTCTGACGGCAGCATTATTTTGACGCTGAAACAAACCCACATTTACTCAGCGGAACAAAAACCCGGCGTTGGCGGAGACCTTGGATGGATTGGCACACCGGGACCGGATATCGCTCTTAGATACAAAGAGGGTGAAACTCTTACTGTAGGCTTAGGCGATGTCACAGAGCAAGCTCCGCCTGCGGCAGAGGTTGCTGCTCCTGCACAAGAAGCTCCGCCCGCACAAGAAGCTCCACCTGCGGCAGAGGCTGCTCCGGAAGCTCCCGCGACAGAAACCGCTCCGGAAACACCGGCAGAATAATAAAATACGAGGCATACGGCTCGCTACGCAAGAATTTTTGCGTAGCGGTGCTTATTGCACCTAGAGCTTGGGGTACAGGCTTATAATGCAGGAAAAAAGCCAGCTTTATTCTTGTTTTAGGGGAAAATTTGCCTCAAAAGCGTTTTTTCCTAGACAAAACGGAAAAAATATTCTATATTATGATAAACGATGGTTGCTACGGTTTTTTTGGACATTTTATTTGTCCTCTATGTTATTGCGGGAATAGGGCTGGTTTTATACGGCTTTAATTGTTATTTCAGCATCTTTCTTTTTTTGAAAAATTTTGGAAAAAAACGCAAATCAGACAATGAAAACCTTGAAATCTTTCTAAAAAACCTGAATATTGACAAACTTCCCAAAGTTACAACGCAATTACCGGTCTTCAATGAGGGAACCTGCGTAGAGCGGCTCATAGAGAGCGTTTGCGCAATGGATTACCCCAAACACCTCCACGAAATTCAGGTTTTAGACGATTCTACAGACGATTGCGTAAAGATTTCCGAAAGAAAAGTGGCAGAAATGAGGGAAAAAGGCTACAATATAACCCTTACACACCGCACAAACCGCAAAGATTACAAAGCCGGAGCATTGAAAGAGGGCATGGAAAAGTGCGATGGTGAGTTTTTGGCTATTTTTGACGCAGATTTTGTCCCTGAAAAGAATTTTTTAATGCACACAGTCCCATTTATGGTGATGGACGAGAAAATCGGCTTGGTTCAGGGGCGCTGGGGGCATTTAAACAGGAGTGAATCAGGTTTAACGCTTGCACAGTCCATAGGAATAGACGGCCATTTTGTGATAGAGCAATCTGCCCGCAGTTGGGGTGGGTTGTTTATGAATTTCAACGGCACCGCCGGCATTTGGCGCAGAAAAGCCATAGATGATGCCGGAGGCTGGGAGGGCGATACCCTTACGGAAGACATGGATTTATCCTACCGCAGCCAGCTCGCTGGCTGGAAAATGAAATTCGTTTTTGATGTAATTGTGCCGGCAGAGTTGCCCGCAGACATAAACGCTTTCAAAAGCCAGCAATACCGCTGGGCAAAAGGTTCCATACAAACCGCTATAAAAGATTTGCCACGGGTTTTTGCCTCAAAGGAGTCCCTAAAGGTAAAATTTCAGTCTTTTATGCACACAACACATTATTCCATTCATCCTTTAATGCTATTCACGGCGTTGTCTGCGTTTCCGCTTTTGGCCTTTGGGCATTCAAAATTAGGAGACATACCTATATGGGTATTCTCCGCCTTATTTGTCACCATAGCCCTTGCAGCGGTAGCTCCATCAACTCTTTATTTCGTAGCACAAAAATTCTCCGGCTCCGCAGGTTGGAGAAAACGCATGGCCGCTTTGCCGCTCCTTATGAGCTTGGGGGTAGGGATTGCCGTGAGCAACACTTGTGCGGTACTATCCGCAATATTCGGCCGTAAAAGCCCATTCATCAGAACTCCAAAACAAGGCGGGGCAATTCGCATAAAAAAGTTCAAGCAAAAATTCCCTAAAATAGCCCTTATAGAATTGTTTGCAGGTATTTACTGTATATTCGGTTTGTTGGAATACATAGACGCAAGAGTTTTCCTGATAGGCCCCTTCCTTGCCCTTTACGCGGTGGGATTTTTGGCGGTAGGTGTTTTGAGCGTTCTTCATTATATAAGCAATATAAGCGGAGAAACCTAAATGAAAACATTGATTGTAGATGACGAAATTTTTAACTGCAAGTTGTTGGAAACCATACTGAAAGACTATGGCGAGTGTTCCGTAGCGTTAGACGGGGACACAGGAATTCAATTATTTGAAGAAGCGTTAAAAAATCAGGTGCCTTTTGATTTAGTGTGTTTAGACATAATGATGCCCGAAAAAGACGGCTACGAAGTTTTACGAGCTTTGCGTAATTTAGAGCAAAATATAACTCTGCAAACAAATATTAAAAGCCGCATAATTATGGTAACTGCATTAGCAGAGCAAGAGAATAAAGCCAAAGCTTTTTACGAAAATTGCGATGGTTATTTAATAAAGCCCGTAGAGCGAAAATTGCTCATAGAAATGCTCAACAAAATGGGCTTAATCTCTAAGCATTCCGCATAACAAGCATTTGCGATTTCTTCCCATGCACCCACGGGGTCTGAGTTGTGCCATACCGCGCCTAAAACGGCTGCTCCGTCAAATCCAAGCTCTGCCGTTTCCGCAATATTCTCGGCTTCAATGCCGCCAAGCGCAAATAGCTTTTGCGATGGATGAAAATTTTTCCAATTGGCAACGCCTTCCCTTAATTCTTCTTTGCTGAATTTCGTTTTATATCCGAATTTGGAAATAGAATCAAAAACGGGGCTTAAAAAACAAATCTCTGCGCTCTCGCTGTTTTTTTCCAATTCCTCAAAGCTATGAGAAGAACCGGGCCAAGGAAAAATTTTCTCTTGCCATTTCAAGTTAAAGCCCAGTAGCCATCGTTCAAGCAAAGGCTCCGGCATTTGTGGTTTTCTCGCATATAGCATTTGCAAGCCTAGCTCAAACATCTGTTCTAAAATCTCATGCTCGCCGGCAAAATTTTCAGGAGAAGAAATCAAGGCTAGTTGGAACATTCACCCCCCGGCTACTACATTTACCAGCTTCCCCGGCACGGCAATTATCTTAACGATTTTTTTGCCGGCGATATTCGCCTTAACCGCTTCGTTTTGCAGAGCGATTTTTTCCAATTCATCTTTGCCTAGATTTTTGGAGAGTTTAGCTCTGGCACGTACTTTGCCGTTCACCTGGAAAACTATTTCAACGGTATCTTCTGCGGCGAGTTCGGCATTGCCAATGGGCCACGCTACACCGGTCAAACTTTCGCTGTGCCCCAAAATTTGCCACAGCTCTTCGCTGAGATGCGGGGCAAAAGGGTGCAGAAGTTTTACAAAAACTTCGCACGGTTCACGATAACGCACGAGTTGCTTCATCAACTCGTTGTTGAAAACCATCAATTGGCTGATAGCTGTGTTAAAACGCATATTTTCAATATCATCGCTCACCTTCAAAATGCTCTGGTGCATAAGGCGGGTGAGTTCTTCGGGGGGCGGGGTATCCACATACTCCGGGGTTCCCTCATCGCCGGCAACGGAACGCATGGCACGGCTTAAGAAACGGTACATTCCCTCAAGGCCCTGTGGCTGCCAAGGCTTAACGGCATCAAGCGGGCCCATAAACATTTCGTAAAGGCGAAGAGAATCCGCTCCGTACTGATTTACAGCATCGTCCGGGTTCACCACATTCTTTAAACTCTTGCTCATTTTAGCGATGATTTGCTTTAATTCCTCACCGCTATCCTTTTTGTAGAATTTGCCGTCTCTCTCTTCTACCTCATCGCTAGGTACCTTTGAACCTGCTGATGTCTCGTATGCGAACGCTAAAATCATCCCTTGGTTGAACAGTTTTTGAAACGGTTCATCTGTGGATACAAAACCAAGATCAAAAAGAACCTTGTGCCAAAAACGGCTGTAGAGCAAATGCAAAACGGCGTGCTCCGCACCACCCACATATAAATCCACAGGCATCCAGAAATTTTCCAAATCCTTGGCGGCAAAGGCTGCCGCATTATTCGGGTCTATATACCGCAGATAATACCAGCAACTTCCTGCCCATTGCGGCATTGTGTTCAATTCCCTTGTTCCTTTGCGACCGTTATTGTCGCTTACTTGCAGCCATTCTTTCGCTCCTGCAAGCGGCGAAACTCCGCCATCTCCGGGTTTGTAGTCGGTGAGTTCGGGCAGAAGCACGGGGTATTCCTTTTCGTCAATCAGGGAGATTTCGCCGTCTTCCCAATGGATTATGGGGAAGGGTTCGCCCCAGTAGCGTTGGCGGCTAAAAAGCCAATCTCTTATTTTATAGTTGGTCGTTGCTTTGCCTATGTTTTTGCTTTCAAGCCATGCGGTGATTTTTGCAATGCCTTCTTTTTTAGAAAGCCCGTTCAAACTCACTTCATCATTTGAGGAGCGAATGTATTTTCCGTCGTTTGTCCAGCAAGCCTCGCCCGCCAAAACTTTTTCCTTTAAATCATCGGGGCAACTGAAATCCGGCTCCATTATGCAAATCACCGGAATGCCAAATTTTTGTGCAAACTCAAAATCACGGGTATCGTGTGCGGGAACCGCCATAATAGCACCGGTGCCGTAGCCCATCAAAACATAGTCCGCAATCCATATAGGAATTTCTTTTCCGTTCACAGGGTTTATAGCATAAGAGCCGGAGAACACGCCTGTTTTTTCTTTTGCGAGTTCTGTGCGATCAAGTTCGCTTTTGAGCGAGGCGGCTTTTATGTATACTTCTACGGCGTTTTTTTGCTCCGGTGTGGTAAGGTTTGCGGTTTGCGGGTGTTCGGGGGAAATGACCATGTAGGTTGCACCGAAAAGGGTGTCTGGGCGGGTGGTGTAAACACGTAATGTTGCGGGTTGTTGTAAGGGCGTTGCGCGCAACGCCCCTACGGTTGATTTTGCGATTGCAAAATCCACCTCTGCCCCCTTGGATTTCCCAATCCAATTCCGTTGCATATCCTTTATGCCGGCAGGCCAATCCACATTTTCCAATCCGCTCAAAAGCCGCTCTGCGTAGAGCGGAATGCGCAACAGCCATTGTTTTAAATTGCGGTGTTCAACTTCAAAAGTTCCGCATTTTTCGTGGGAACCGTCTGCCAGAACTTCTTCGTTTGAGCATACGGTTTTGCATTTGCGGCACCACCACACTTGTGCGTTTGCGTAGTATGCGAGGCGTTTTTCGGAAACATTTTCCGATGCGGGTAATTCCGAAATAGGACGCCCTCTATTTTGCTCTGCGTCAAACCAGGTGTTGTAGAGTTTTGAGAAAATCCACTGAGTCCATTTGTAGTATTTGGGGTCTGTGGTATTTATTTCCCGTTCCCAGTCGTAAGAGAGTCCGAGCCGTTTTATTTGGCTACGGAAAGTGTCACAGTTTTTTTGTGTTAGCACAGCAGGGTGTGTGCCGGTTTGTATTGCATATTGCTCGGCAGGAAGCCCAAAAGCATCCCAACCCATAGGGTGCAAAACCTGAAATCCGTTTGCCCTTTTGTAGCGGCAAATTATGTCTGTTGCGGTATAACCTTCGGGGTGGCCTACGTGCAATCCGGCTCCGCTTGGGTAGGGGAACATATCCAGGCAATAGAATTTTTTTGCCTTTTCTTTTGGTTCTGGCGTGCGGAAAGTTTTATTATCTTCCCAGTAATTTTGCCATTTGACTTCTATTTCTTGCGGTGCGTATTTGGGCATGAGGGGTAAGGTAGAAAAAATTATCCTCTGTATATGGAGTTTAGCCAAAAATGGATATGATTCCTTCGTATAATTCTTCAAAACCTTCTTGATTTTTAAAATTTATCTTGTTCAAAAAAAGTTCCTGAGTGTGTAAAATGTAATCAGAATCTGTTTTTCCAAATTTTTTTTCAGATAGTTTTTTAAAACATTCTTTTATATCTTTATCATTAATATTTTGTTTATCTTCTTCCGTCATAAAATCCCATATAAGACTCTCAGGCGTTTTTGCTGGTAAGTATTTAACATACTTATAATAAAAATCTAGGTATTTTCTTTGATTTTTTATTTTTTGCTGTTCATTATTTGAAGGATGAGGAATTGTAATATTAGTTCCAGTTTGTTCTTTTATTATCTTGTCCAAATTTTCGTTTTCAGAAATGTCTCTTGGATTTTTATGTTCTTTTTTTTGGTCCCCGTCTAACACATACAGAACATTTTTTGCATCTTGAAATATAGCATTATTGATAATAGAAATATTTTTTATTTCAGAGGATCCTCCCGGCGATACTTTAACATCAATCATTTCTCCAATTTCATAGTCTTTTAATACTTTTTTTATAATACATTTGGCTAATTCATCTTCAACTATTATTGTTTTTTTACTGAAAGAAGCTCCTACGCACAGAAATGCTTTTTCTGGAAGCACTTTACTTTGTATATCTATTGTTCCATCATTAAGCTCGTAAAGAACATTTATAGCCTTTGGTGGTAAATTTTCAATTAATGTTGGTGAGTGAGTAGCGAACACTATTTGGTGTTTCTTTTGTTTAATTTGTTCAGCTAGGAAAAGCATCATGTTTTTTTGTGCAGCAGGGTGAATTGACGATTCTGGCTCATCCAGAATTATTAAAGATTTTTCTGGAGCTTCCATTACGCTTTTTACCAAAGAAATTACAGCAAATTCACCACTACCAGCAAAAGCTTCCGAATATTCCATATCGTTACTTGAGACAAAAATAGTTTTTTCCATAAATTTGGTATAAAAAGAGTGCTCTACAACTTGTATTGATGAATAATTCTTACCTAAAATTTTAGAAATTTCATCTATTACATTTCTATCTAATGCTTTATTGTT
>LIUH01000136.1:0-2408 GCA_001462225.1 Fibrobacteria bacterium GUT31
TTCATAACGCAGCCGGTTCAACTGTACGGTATCATTGAGCAAGCTCGGAATATCATATTTGACCGGAACAATTTCCAGCTTACCGGCCTCGACTTTGGAAAAATCAAGAATGTCGTTAATAATATTGAGCAGCAAATTTCCCGAATCATATATTTGTCTAAAGGCTTCTTCCGCATCCGGCGGAAGATTTTCATCCTGTAGTTTAATTTCAGAAATGCCTAAAATCGCGTTCATTGGAGTGCGTATCTCATGGCTCATATTGGCGAGAAAAATTCCTTTTGTACGGTTACTTTGCTCGGCTGATTCTTTCGCGGCAATCAATTGAAGTTTCGCCGTGCGTTCTGATTTGTTTTTCGCCGTGTCGATGCGTATCAAAATAATTATCACCGCCGACATTAGAATGAATCCCAGAACACCCATGAATGTTATAAGAATTCTTAAATCCCTGTAATATACGTTTGTTGGTGTCATAATCCCCAAATACCAGCCGTTCTCTATCCGTTCTCAATAGAATATTGAAGGTATGCCCTGATAATTGTATGCTTCAACTTTGGCAAAAGTCTCACCTTGCCCCAGTATATTTACAATTTCCCTGAATCCGGGGCCTAGTTCGTTCATGTGTTTCGTAACAAAATCCGCTTCATTGTGGGCTACCAAAGTAAAATTCTCGTTGGCCAAAAACTCGTATCCCCCTTCTACAAGGTGCATATCGGCAATGAACTCCGTGATATTGTCAAGCAGTACATTCATGGTTACCACGCCCAGCGCTTCGCCGGAGTTGTTGAAAATTTGGCACGCCACATTGATTTGATATTTACCTGAACGGAGGCTCAAGTATATAGGCGTTATGGTTATCTTGCCGTTAGCTTCAACAGCCGCCTTATACCACGGGCGTTCTGTCGCATTATAGTCATCCGGCACAGTCCATCCCGGAGCGGGAATATATACATTCCCAAAAACCTCAAAATAACCGTGAAGGCCGTCAAATATAAACCCGCCTTCTTTTTTCAGCAGTTCGGCAGAAATCTCATTGTAATACACCTGCACATCTTCTGCACTACCGCCTTTCATGATAATATCGCGTACATCCCTGGCAATGGAAATCATCAAAGTTTCGGGTTCCAAAAGATCGTCTATGATCCTAATTCCTGTTTGCATTAGTATATTTACCGCATCCCTTTTCAAATAATTCACCAGCATATTATTGACAAATACGCCGCTTGAAATGACCATCAGGGCAAACGCCAGCGTCACAAACAAAAGCTGCAAATATATAGAACGGACTGCCGGCATGATTACGCCTCCTTAAACAAGTCACTGACCACAAGAAACACATTGACGATTTCCGGGTCAAAATGGCTGCCTTTGCTCTCTTTAATAATCTCAATCGCTTTTTCATGTGTAAACGCTTTCTTATAAGGCCGGTCTGATATAAGCGCATCGTAAACGTCGACAATCGCCATTATGCGTCCCTGCAAAGGGATATCCGTGCCCTTCAACCCACGTGGATATCCATTGCCGTCCCATCGTTCATGATGGTAACCGGCAAACAGCTTGGCGTTTTGCAAAAAGGACTCGTCGCCGGATTCAACAATGATGCTGTTGATAATATTTTCTCCTTCCAGTGCGTGAGTTTTCATTATTTCATATTCGTCTTTCGTCAAGCTGCCGGGCTTATTCAAAATTAAGTCCGAAACGATAATTTTCCCTATATCATGCATACGTGCCGATAAAACGGCCTCTTCTAAATTTAAACGGCTTATTTCGTCGGAATATACCCCTCGTTCAAACATCGCTTCAAAAAGTATTTTTATGTACTTCGTAGTCCGTTCTATATGCCTGCCTGTTTGTTTGTCGCGGTTCTCAACCATATTTGCTAAAATGGACACCATGCTGTTCTGAAGCCTTTGAAGCTTTTCGGTTCGTTGCAGTAGCATAGCCGTCCGCTCATGGATCAAATCCTCAATTTTCAAATGCTTCTTGATGCGGTTTAGCAGAACAGGCTCGGAGAACGGCTTCGATATAAAATCCGATGCGCCGATTTCGAAACCATGCGCTTCTGTCACGGCGTCGTTCCGGCTTGAAATAAACATTACCGGAATGTCCGAATACCGGGTGTCGCCTTTTAACAATTGCATGGCCTCAACCCCGTTCATCCCCGGCATCATGATGTCAAGCAATATCAAATTCGGCACAATATGCTTCAACAACTCAAACATATCGGATGCGGACGGCAGCGTAAATGTCCTATATTGCTTAGACAACGCTTTTGCCGCAGTTGAAAGATTTACATCGTTGTCATCTACGATAAAAATGGTTTCCATGCTGTTCATACCTCTTTTTATTTCTCAACTAAATTGAACTCTAAATTTTCTATTTCGTCTCGGAAGTCCTCGCCGCACTCGATA
>LIUH01000136.1:2528-8067 GCA_001462225.1 Fibrobacteria bacterium GUT31
CCGCACTCGATAATTATGTCGTCACCTCTATTTGCGATCCAATTTACCACCACCTTTTTCCCATTGTCGGCAACTTCATCCATAGCCCGTAACATATTATAGAGCAATTTGGTTGTGGAACTGTTAAAATATTCCAGAGCACAATCAAACGTCAGACTGGCAAAGTCCGACGATAGATACTTTTCCAGCCATTCGATTATCTCATTGAAAAAATTAAGGATTCCCTCGCTCATTGCTCCGGTATTCATGTCAAAAAGCACTTTGCCGTTTTTCCGGTGGTTTATGTGATAAGCAACGTCAATCGCCTTGATTGCACTGTCAATGTCCACAACTCAAGGCGGAAACTGAGCGTTCTCCGGTATAGACAGGCCGATGCTGTAGAGGACACGGTCGCCCACCTGTTCCGCTATGTTCTTGAACGTGATGGATTGGCCTTGGGATGAGCAGTTCTCCGCCAGTTTTCTTATCTCGCTTGCCAATACCGCAAAACCCCGACCGTACTCTCCGGCGTTGGCCGCTTCTATGGAGGCGTTAATGGCAAGCAGGTCGGTTTGCGTTGCTATGCTCTGAATCATTTTGTTTGTATCTTGAAGGACTTTGGAATTTTCCGCTAAGTTTTTCATTATCTCCGTCACTTTTTTAATCCCCTCAGTACCTTCCACAGAGGCAGAAAGCAAGGCTTCCATAACTTTGTTATTTTCACCGAGTACATTGGATACCGAGGCAATGTTGGTTGTCATCTGTTCAACGGCAGAAGAGGACTGAGCAACAGCCACCGCTTGTTTTTCAATATTGGAAGCCAAGGCACCGATGTTTTGGTTGATTTGCTTCGTCTGTTTGAAAACATCTGCAACCGAGATGACGTGGTTTATTGCTCTGGAAATATAGGCAAGGAAAGTTTTGTCCATCTCCGTAGTTATCTTTACAGCCTCATCCGCCGGTTTTTCAAGCCCTTTGACTGTGTCCAGCAGGGCTGCGATTTTATCCGTTACGAAGTCCTTCCTCTGGGAAATATCACCTCTCCTTCCGGAACGCCTTATTTCTTTTAGAATGCTCACGATAAATTAAATATACATTACAACCTGCGACAAAAGCGCAACAAAAAACGGGTTTTTGGGATTTTTTCTTAAAAAAGCTTAGAGTACTTTACTAAATCACGATTTACTAAATTACGATTAAGTAGGAGGAATTATGTTCTTTGGCAGAAAAAAGCATATCCTCCATTCTGCAAAAGTATTTATAAACGCCCGAGCACCGATGGCAAATTGGTAACCATAATGTTTTCTTTCAATTTGTATTCATCCTTAATTGGCGCAACAACATAAATTTCATCTGCTTTAATATCTTCTATGGCAGAGTAATTTCCGCCGGAAAGTTGTGGAGCCTTGGACGCTTTGCATTCAATTGCAATTCGTTTTTTATCTGTTTGAATAACCAGATCTATTTCGTTGCCGCCGGATGTTCTATAAAAAAAGAACTGAAAATCCTGATTCTCGCTGATTATATTTTCAATGACATACCCTTCCCAAGAAAAGCCGAATACGGGATGCGAAAATAAATCGTTTAAGCTGCTTATTTGCAAAAGTTTATGCAGCAGCCCTGAATCTCTTATATAAACTTTAGGTGATTTTATCAGCCGTTTTTTTATGTTGCTTTCGTATGGCGGCAAAGTTCGCATAACAAAGGAGTTTTCAAGCAAATCTATATATCTGCGAATTGTTGGGTGAGTTAACCCAAGAGACTCTGCAAGCTTTGAGGAGTTTAATACCTGCGCTTGGTTGTGAGCAAACATTGTTAAAAATCGTCTTATTTGCATTGCAGGAATATTTAAGCCAAAATTTTGCAAATCTCTTTCTATGTAAATTCTCAAAAACTGCTCTAGCCATATAGAAGCGGCTTTGTTGTTTGCTGCCAAATAGCTATTCGGGAATCCTCCTCTGAACCATAATTTATTCTGTTCATCTTTGAGCAATATTTCGCTTTTAGTAAACGGCGAAAGTTCAATAAAGCCTACCCTGCCAGCAAGAGATTCCGATGTTTTTTGAATAAGCTCTCTGGAGGCAGAGCCAAGCAAAATGAATCTTGCCGGTTTGCGATAAGCGTCTATTGCACTGCGAAGAGTAGAGAACAGGTGCGGGGCCAGTTGAATTTCGTCTATGCAAATTGTTTTATTTGCGTTGTTTTCAAAAAAGAACTCCGGTTCTTGCAGTTTCATCAGATCGCTGGAATTTTGCAAATCCAAATAAATAAAATTCCCGGCCTTTTTCACAAGCCGTTTTATCATAGTGGACTTGCCGCACTGCCTTGGCCCCAAAACCGCAACGGCAGGGAAAATTTTCAAATACTCACGCAGTTTAACTTCTGCGAGCCTTCTAATATATCTTTGCATATTGAAAACCTCATTTTCAATTTACAAATATAGAAAATTTTGCCTTGCGTTGTATCCGTAGCAACCACTCTTACCGCCGCTGGTTCCTGGGGAAAAGTGCAACAAAAAACGAGTTTTTAGCAATTTTTTTTACACACACAAACAATCCAAAAATTTCTTCTTCCCCTTCCGCACCCACTTTGCGCTAGGCTTCTTTGCTCGCCGCTTGCGGAAGTCAAAGGTGAGCAGGTAACCTTCGGTTTTATTTTTGGAATTAAGGTATTCTATCAGTTGCTCGTGAGCTTTTTCATGCTTCTGCTCGCCTTTCCAGAGTTTCAGTTCTACTATGAACTGCTGAGACCCGTAATCAATAATCAAATCTGTTCGCATCGAATTTCTAGTTTCGCTTTCTATGTGGTAAAAGCCCGCACCGTTTATGAGAGGCTTCAAGTAGGTTATCTATCATCTACGCCTTCAAAACTAATCGCTATTACTGTGCATTCCTTAGCAAGCTGCAGTTCCAGTTGAAAAAGCGTGGTTGTTTTGCCATATTGTCTGGCTCGATTTATGGTAAAATAATCCCCTCGTTCAACCATAGCCATAATCTGGCGGACTTTTTCGGAAATATCTGCCATATAATGTTTATCCGGCAAGCATAAACCGGTTACATTAAATTCACGCATAAGAGGGAAGGTAGAAAAACCGCAACAAAAAATGGGTTTTTAGCATTTTTATTTATACTCCACCACAATATCCGGCAATTCTATAAAGTTTCCGGCGTTTTCCGGGATGTCTATTTCTATGTCTTTTATCGGAGTGCTTTTTAACCACCCTGCTTGGCAAAGAAATAAAAATAAAAAACCTTGCTGAAAGCGAGAGCAACAAAGCTTCGGAAAATAACAAGTACAACCGCACTGATGTATTGGCAGAGGAAAACGATGGGACTCCTTGGAGGGTAATTTACAGAACACTAGAGGCCATCCTACCCAAAAGCAAGAAAGACAAAGACCTTAGAAGATTTTTTAGAAGTTTTTGTCAATTTTATTTTTCTATCTTACGGGTATGGACAAGGAAAAAAGAGCCTGTGGGGGCAACTTGAACCGTTGGCTTTTTGGGGTGATGAGGTAACAGAATATGAGCGAAATGGTACGAACTCCACAACTGAAAGAGTATATTGATGACCGTCAATATCTATTTTGGTATTCTCCTGCTCCCAAAAGCGAAAGCGTTAGTGATGAACTGTTGGTAGAAACAGTATTAAACTATGGGAGTATGGATGACACGAGAAATTTATTTAACGTGATGAGTATAAAAAAGGTCGCAAAGATTTTTTTTGATTCTATTGGAAAAAGTGAAAGACGAAAAGAAAACTATCATGAATTGACGTTAAACTATTTTACGCTTTTGTTTAATCGTTATGCGACTTGAAATATTAACAACACAACAATGCGAATTGTTGCCTTTTATTGCAAATTTCAGGCGCAGTTTTTACCTTGTAGGAGGCACTGCTATAGCCCTGCAAATGGGGAATCGCCGTTCTATTGATTTTGATTTGTTTACCTTTAAAAAACTGAATAAATCACGTATTAAGCAAAAAATATTTGAACTGCCATACAGCAAGCAAATAATTTTTGATGATATAGATCAAGTACATTTTCTTATTAACGATGTAAAAGTAACATTTTTCTACTATCCCTATCCTGTGGAGCATTGTGAAATGTTGAATAGTATAATATCTATGCCTTCGCTGCTTTCGCTATCTGCGATGAAAGCATTTGCATTGGGGCGCAGAGCAAAATGGAAGGATTATGTGGATATATATTTTTTGCTAAAAGAACACTTCTCTATAAAAGATATTGCGAAAGAAGCTGAACGAATTTTCGGACAGTTATTTTCAGAAAAACTATTTAGAGAACAGCTGGCATTTCATGAAGACATAGATTATTCAGAATCGGTTGAATATATGACAGGTTTTGATGTCAACGAACAGGATGTAAAAAAATTTCTGATTGACAAATCGTTACAGAATATTTTATGAGCTATGAGGAATCCTACCTCAAAGCAAGAACGTCCTACCAAAAAGCAAGAAAGCTCTGTCACCGCGGACCGCCGATGACAGATTCCGGGGCTCTCTTACGCGCTTCCGGAATGCTCCCAATCACTTATTATCAACGGGTTCAAACCGCTGATCTCCGACAACGCTTTCGATATATGCTCACGGTCCTTCTCTTCCCATGATGCGCCGCCTCTAGTCGGGGGAGGCTCGTCTTCTGTTACCTTGGCGAATTCGTACACCATTTTGAACTCTTTAAACGGGTTGTCCGTGAGCGATGGATTCACTGTTTGCACCACCGAGGGTTTTTTCAGCAATGCGCTGTTTATGTGGACGGATGCGCTGTTTATGCGGACGGACACTTTGCCTAAGTTCTCCGCAGGCTACCTGTCGTTCTCCGAATCGGCGGGACTATCCGTGCACGATGCGATCATCGCCAGCATGAACGTTACGAAAATAAGGGCCGTCTTTTTCATGGTTTAATTCTCCTCTATATGAACAGTGATTTGGGTGTAATGTGGTTTATTACCGTTTATCATCATCAACCCGATGATATAGTTTTTGGTATGTTGTTTCTCGTCGGCTTCGAATGTGTATTCGCTGCTCGTACTGACGGTAACGCCGTTGAGCGTCCAGATGTGACCTGTATAGCCGCTCTCTCCCGCCGTGAAAGTAATGCTTTCGTTTTCTTGCACGGTAACGGTGTTGTTGGGGAATTTGCCGCCGTTTCCGTCCGCAATGCTGATAGTGCCGTCGCCGTCTGCCCAGTAGTATCCAATAGTGTTTCCGTGATTTACGGTGATGGTCACGGTGCCTTGCACCGTGTTGTAGCTTGCGGTGTTTGTCGGGGTGAATCTCATGCTGTGCGTCTGCTGCACAGTCTCGCCGACTGAGGCGGTCGGGGTCGTCCAGCTGAACGTGCCCGCCGGATTATTGGTGTATGACGCAAGCGGTATATCCGCCAGTGTCTGCCCGACTGTCACCGTCAACCCTGTGGGCCATGTAACATCAGGGTCGATTTTGGCGGGCGGCTGGGAGGAGGAGGAGGATGTGTCGGTGGAAGAGGATGAGGCGGCGGTGGAGGAGGAGGATGAGGCGGCGGAAGAGGATGAGGCGGC
>LIUH01000136.1:8298-9941 GCA_001462225.1 Fibrobacteria bacterium GUT31
CGGTGGAAGAGGATGAGGCGGCGGTGGAGGAGGAGGATGTGGCGGCGGTGGAGGAGGACGAGGCGGCGGTGGAGGAGGAAGGGGCGGTGGAAGATGAGGAAAGAGCGGTGGACGATGAGGAAAGAGCGGTGGACGATGAGGAAAGGACGGCGGACGATGAATTCGAACTCGTCGAATCCATGTCCACTATTCTGCCAAATTCGCCGCAGCCGGTAATAGCCGCAAGCAAGACAAACAAAATCTTAAACTTTTTCATATATCTCCCGTTAAAGTATATCCGATGCTCAGCATATATTTCACATCAAACCCTTTGTCATACGAAAGTGTTGTTCCATCGTAATCGGAAGGATTTTTTCTATAGCCCAGCATAATTTTATTGGTGATGTCGAGATTATGCTTCCTGCCCAGCATTATTTTCCAAAAACCGCCCGCTATGCCGATATTGTTTCCGGTTTTCGTTTTGAGCGTCTCGCCTGTTTGCGTGTCTCTGAATTCTACGGGATGCAAAGTGTTGTGAAATCCCGCGGTACCGCCAAAAATGTTTTTCACTTTGACGTCGCCCCAAACAGTTTTCAAGTCCCATTCCTTGCTCAAACATTTGCCGACATTCGCTTCTATGCCGAAATATCTTACGCCGCCGCTCAATTCTCCCGTAATATAAAGATTTCTTCGGATAATAGTCCCCAATTCTACGCTTGCTCCTATGCCCATCGCCGTAAATCCCGAAGCAACCTCCGGACGAACCGAAAACACAGTCGCAGCCGGCTCTGCGACCGAATTGGGCTGGGCGAAAACCGCCGCAGCCGAGAATAGCAAAATTATTAATCTTTTCATCTATTTTTTAAATATACATTGCGACCTGCGACAAAACCGCAACAGAAAAGGAGTTTTTAGATTTTTTTTTTAAAAATTGCTTGGAATATTTTACTTAATCACGATTTACTTAATCACGATTTACTAAATTACGATTAAGTAGGAGGAATTGTATGTTTTTTGGCAGAAAAAAGGAACTCTCGGAACTTGAAAGCATATATGATTCGGGTTCCTTTGAATTTGTTGCTGTTTATGGGCGGCGGCGCGTTGGCAAAAGCACGTTGCTCGAACATTTTGTTAAAAATAAAAGAATGGCATTCTTTAGGGCAATAGAGGCCGATGGCAAACGAAACTTGATGCTGTTTAGCCAAGCTATGCTTGAGTGCGCCGGAGTTTCGGCTGAGGCTTCTTTTGAAAATTGGGAAGCCGGTTTTGAATATGTCAAAAATATGGCAAATGAACGACTTGTGCTCGTTATAGATGAATATCCCTATTTGGCACAGGCAGAAAAAAGCATATCTTCTATTCTGCAAAAGTATTGCGATACCGCATTCAAAAAATCAAAATTGATGCTTATTCTCTGCGGCTCTTCTATGAGCTTTATGGAAAATCAAGTACTCGGTTATAAAAGCCCGCTTTATGGCAGAAGAACCGCTCAAATGAAAATTGAACCAATGGGATATTTGGATTCCGCAAAATTTGTTCCAAAGTACAGCCTTGAACAAAAAGCTGTTGTCTTTGGGTTAAGCGGTGGCATCCCAAAGTATTTGGAACTTTTTGACGACTCCGTTCCGCTAAAGAAAAACATAATAAAGAACTTTTTTTCTAAG
>LIUH01000137.1:0-549 GCA_001462225.1 Fibrobacteria bacterium GUT31
AGTTTCACCTAACGAAGACATCAGTGCGATAGTCTCGCTCAAAGACTTCAGCGACAGCGAGTATCTGTTCATGGGAACCGCGCGCGCCGTCGTCAAAAAAGTAAAAACCAGCGAGTTCGTCAACGCGAAGACAAGGGGCATCGTCGCAATAAACCTTGACGAAGGCGACAAACTGGTCAGCGCCCTTTTAACCAAGGGCAGCGACGAAGTGGTGCTTATTTCCCGCCGTGGAAAAGCCCTGCGCACCCACGAGGATCATGTCCGCGCAATGGGACGCTCTTCACGCGGCATTACCGGCATGAAGCTCGCCAGCGGCGACGAATTGACTGGTCTTTTGAAAGTTGATAACGGCAAAACCGCACAGGGCGAAAACAAGCCGCCGGAAAAAGTCGAAAAAATGCTGATACTTTCCGAATACGGTTTTGGCAAGCGCGTCGATTTCAGCGAGTTTACATCGCACGGGCGCGGCACCGGCGGCCAGAAAATTTACACCGTCACCGAAAAAAACGGCGAAATTATCGGTTGCGTCAGTGTGCTTGAAGACGAAGA
>LIUH01000137.1:696-4911 GCA_001462225.1 Fibrobacteria bacterium GUT31
ACCAGTCAGGGAAAGTCGATTAAATTGAAAGTGGCGGAAATACGGGTGATGGGCTGCGCCGCTCAGGGCGTAAAAATCCTCAGCATCGACAAGCCGGATTTTGTGATTGGTTTGGACAGAATTATTAAAGAAGACGCGACAGCGGACGCAGTGGAAGGTGCAGGTGAGGCCGCCAAAGAGGACAATGTTCAAGAGCAGCTGCCGTTTGAAGAAGAGTGAGCTTAATTGACGAACAAAAAATCTGTTGAAAAAAAGATGAAATAAGCTATAATATTGTTATCAGAGGATAAACATGAAAAAACAATTTTTTTTGCTGTTGTTAGTAATTGTTGTAATTTTTAGTTGCAACAGTGCGCCGAAATTTTCGGACGTTATGGGAAAAGAGTGGAAGTTGATCAAGGTCGCCGTTAATGACAGAGAAATTCTATTTGACCGGGATACTCTAGCCAACGAAGATGCCGGAAATATTTTTACCTTTAACTTTGACGGCCAGAATTTCAGCGGAACAGGGGCGCCAAACCGGTATTCAGGACAGTACACATTGGGCGCCAATCAGGCTATCAGTATGAGCGCCATTATTTCAACTAAGATGGCGCCCCTTAGGCAGCCGGAAAAACTCAGGGAAAATGATTACTTTGATTATATGCAGAATGTTTATAAATGGGATCTGGTTGATAATAACTTGGAACTGTACTCAAAAACCGAAGACGGTGCCGAAGTTAAACTGGTGTTTTTACTGTAATCGTCCCGGCAAAACATTGTTTATAGTGTAAGGAGACAAAAATGAAAAAACAATTTTTTTTTCTTGTAATAACTGCGGTTTTAATGATGAGTTGTAAGGGTTTGCCTCCAGATGTTGAAGAAGACTGGTTTCTTGGTACAGGCGCTGGTTCGCAAAGAAACGAAACGAGCGAGACCAACAACAGCACGGTGAGTCCTTCAAGTATCATAGGACACGAATGGAAACTGATCGAAGTCCATGTTGACGGAAGAGACACCGGCTTTAACCGCAGCACCCTGCCTGCAGAACCGGGGAACTTTCTTACCTTGAACTTTGACGCGCAAAACATCAGTGGAGTAGGAGTGCCAAATCTTTATTCTGCCCCTTATACACAGGGAGCCAATCAGTCACTATCCATAATGCTGATACGCGCAACCATGATGGCGTCCTTTTTCCAGCCGGAAAACATCACAGAACACGATTTCTTCACCTATATGCAAAATGCCTATTCATGGAAACTGGATAATAACAACTTGGAACTCCTCTCAAAGACCCAAGACGGCAGTGAAGTGAGACTGGTGTTTTCACTGTAGTTAATCCGTGCGAAACCCAATCTTTTTGGTTTCTTTTGGCTGTACAATAAGATTGTTCAGAGCGATAATAATGTCATTTACACGCTTGTCGTTTTTCTCAATGTAGAGCATTAGGAGTTTTCGCAGTTCGGCAATTTGCTCTGTTATTGTTTCATCAGATAGCGCATAATTTCGTAATTGTATAAACACCCTCATTATTTGGATGTTTACATCAATTGCTTTCTGGCTATTCAATACTGCTGCCAACATAGCAACGCCCTGTTCTGTAAAAGCATAAGGCAGGGTGGGTCTATATTTTAATTTTTGGAGGTGGTCGCAATTTGCGACCACCTTGTCAAATTCATCCTTTGATAATTGAAACATAAAATCATCAGGAAACCGCTTTAAGTTTCTTTTTACGGCTTCGTTTAGCCGTTTAGCCTCTACCTCATAAAGATATGCTAAATCACTATCCAGCATTACTCTTTTCCCACGAATGGCATAAACCCTATTTTGAATAGGCGTCAACTCGTTTGTCATGTTTTTTCCTTTGCGTTTTTTATATGTCTTAAATAAAGGCTGATGTGTCGGTTTCTTTTAAAAATAATTGTTCGTTACTGACATTATAGTTGCTCTTGGCAGAAATGACAAGTTTCCGCAAAAAAGTTTCACGTGAAACACATAGGCTCCTTGGCAAAAATTAAGTAAAGGACTATTTTACAACAACAGAGGTTTGCATGAAGAAAATTGTTTGTTTTTTTGTAATGATCAGTCTTGGATATGGTTTGTTTGCATTTGATCGTTCCTTGATTGGAAGCTGGGGTCTTATTGCTAATAAAGAAAAAGAAGAATTTGTGCGGTTTAATGCAAATGAAATGATCCTCATTAATGAAACATTTAGTTCTGGTGATTATATAGAAGGAGATAATACAATATATATCTCTGATTTTGATGGCGACTCTGTGATAATACAGTATTACCTTTTGTCGCCAAATACATTGTTGTTCATTTTGTGGAATACAGATGATCCGATAGAATCAATAACATTGATTCTATCAAGACTATAAAGTTTCACGTGAAACTTTTTGGGCGCAGGGAGCGTTCCGCCTTTTTTTGCGCCTGTCGCTTCTTTGACTGGAGCCGCTTTTCTTTGGCGGTCTTGCTGGGTTTTGTAGGCCGACGGTGTTTAGGGAGCCTTGCCGCAGTGGTTATTAGAGATTCCATTCGATAATACGCTTTATTTAGATTGATTCGTTGGGAGCGCTCCTCGTCCGAGGTGACGATAATTTCGCCGCCATTGGAAATTCGGTTCGCGAGAAGCGACTTTAGCCGCTCCAGCTCAGTCTCTGAAAGCCCGGCTAAATCGCCGAGGCGCAGTCTTAACGTTACTTTTGTGTTAACTTTGTTTACGTTTTGGCCGCCCGGCCCACCTGAGCGGGAAAAGGCGGCCTCGGCGCAAGAGTAGATAGATTGACGCAAAAGAACGGTATTCATCGCAAAGCCTCAGTTTTTTCGGATTAAATTTCCTGTTTTTTACCCTTTACTATTTGCCAGAGTTTTTTGACCAAACCGATTTTGCCAAAGAACAACCAGAAGAAGAAAAACGCTAATAGTAAAATGGGAATGCCGTAAATTACAATGCCGATTATGACTACAGCAACCGAAGAAAGAAAGCTGCCAAAACCGCCGAACATTTGTCTGATCTGTTCTCCAAAAGTTACGTTCCGATTCGGAGCTGCCGCCGCCGGTCCAAGGAGACTTAGTTCGATTGTTGCGTAGTCCACTCTGTTCGCGAGATTACGCAGTTGCATTCCAGTTCCTTCGATATCGTACTGTAACTCCGCAATTCGGGCTTCTACCGCGAGAATTTCTTCAATAGTTCTTGCCCTTCCAAGGTAGGACTGATAAGTTCTTAACAATTCCTTCTTTGTTTCAAGCCGCCCCTCAATGTCATAGTAGCGGAGAGTTACGTCCTCTGTGCTTTCAAAGCGATTTAATAACCTGCCAACGCCGTTCATTTCCGCAAGAAAAATATCGTACACTTGAGAGGGTACGCGCAAAGAGTAATAGTAGGCGTTTTCCTGAATATTTGTTGATGCCGCGTAAGCATCGTATTTTTCCATTAACTCTGTAATTGTAGCATCTGCCGCCTCAAGATTTTCCACCCTAATTCTGACTTCCGCGCGTTTAACAAGTTTGCGTTCTACCTCGTACAAATTCGCGGCTGAAGAAGATTCCATCTCCGATGGTAGTATTTGCATTTCATTTATTGATCCGTCGGCTAAATCTAACATAGGAGCGGCTCTGGCCGCTTGATATCCGGTAGCCATCGAAGATGCCGACTCTTCTCCGTACTGCTGCTCTTTGTTACTGCCGCCACAAGCAAACAGAAGTGCCGTCAACATAACAAGAATCATAATTTTCTTTTTCATAAAATCTCCTAAAAAGGTGACGTCACCTTTTTAATAATACAACAAATCCCACTCTTTGCGGTTTCATATATTTCAATCTTATTGTATAATATAATTTACCAAAAGGAGTCTCCATGGAAAAGATTAAAATCAAACTTGATAAATTGGAAAATGATTCGACGCATTGGGCTAAAACACGTAAGGCCCGCATGGAGTTCCACATCAACAGTAGTGTCCGCAAGGAATATGGTTTAAAAGACAGCCTTTTTTCCCTTACCGGAAACGTGGTACTTGCCGACCTGAAGCAGACGCGGGAGTTGGCGGTTAAGTTTAATTCGAAACAAGACCCTGCACATCCTGAGCGTTTCATTAAGGCCGGTCAGCTTTACGCAATGGGCTTAATAGACGAAATCCTTCACTTTGTAGTCGCCCTTTACCGCGAAGAGGTTCAAGCTGATGTTTTTGAAACTGCGCTTGACAGGCTGGATACCAATCTTGGCGAAGATAAAAC
>LIUH01000138.1:0-166 GCA_001462225.1 Fibrobacteria bacterium GUT31
CCCCCCCCCCTCAGCACAGCCTAAACAACCCTTATACAATTTCCAACGCCTTCCTGCGCTTGGCGGGGACACTTCGGAAAATTCCCATACCTTCCCGCCAGCGGCAGGAACACCTTGGAAAATTCCTATGCCCTCCCGCCAACGGCAGGGACACTTTGGAAAATTC
>LIUH01000138.1:372-3770 GCA_001462225.1 Fibrobacteria bacterium GUT31
CTTTGGAAAATTCCTATGCCTTCCCGCCAGCGGCAGGAGAGTTTTGGAATGTTTTTATCCATTTTCAATCCCCCAAATCAAGGAGAAATGTCCATGAAAATCAATAAAATCTATGCGTACAACCTGCGAAATGACGCTCATTTCCAGTTTTACACGGAGTTCCACAATACACTTAACGGGAGGGCTTCATAATGAATGCTTTTTTCAAAACATTGACGGCGGTATTGGTTATCGCCTTTGGGGTATGGGCGGAAGATAACGTTGCATACATAGATGCGGACGGGACAGAGAAAACTCAAAACGGCGTTACGGTGATTGATGCGAGTAACATCGCCTCAATAGGCGACCTTACCGGCTGGTATCTTGTCAGCGGGATAATTACACACAACGCAACGCTCACTGTTTCAGGCGAGGTGCATATTATCCTTGCGGACAATAGCAACTTGACGGTGACGTTGTATGGAGATTCGGAGGATGCAGGAATAAATGTTTTAAATGGTATGAGTTTGACCATATACGCCCAATCCGCAGATAATAATATGGGCAGGCTGACGGCAACTGGCAACAAAAACTACGGCACTGCGGGCATCGGTGGCAGTGGCGGAAGTACTAACGGAGGCGCGATCACCATCAATGGCGGAATAGTGACGGCGACTAGCAGAGATGCAGGCATCGGTAGCAACAACGGAAATAACAGACATGACGTAATTACCATCAATGGCGGAATAGTGATGGCAACAAGTACCAGTGGCTATGGTATCGGTAGCGTTAGCAGTGAAATCATCATCAACGGTGGAACGGTGACGGCAACCGCAGGCTACTACAGTGGCATCTGCGGCACAATCACCATCAACGGCGGAACGGTGACGGCTACTGGAGGCGAAAGTGGAGCAGGCATCGGTGGCGGCTACAATGGCGGCGGCGGCACAATCACCATCAATGGTGGAACGGTGACGGCAACCGGAGGCAGCAGCAACGGCTATGGCGGCGCAGGCATCGGCGGCGGCTACAATGGCATCGGCGGCACAATCACCATCAATGGTGGAATGGTGACGGCGACTAGCAGTGGTGGAGCAGGCATTGGCGGCGGCAGTATTTCACTCCATATCTTTTATGGAGTTTTTATGTTTGCGGTTAAAGGAATTTTTGATGGAAAATCTATTACAACAGAGGACCCTGTGCCAGTAGCAGAAAAATATGCGGTGGCAATAACTTTTCTTTATCCTGTAAAAGAAAAACCGCAAAACGAGAATATTGAGAAAAATATTATAAAATTCAGAGAAAAGCATAATAAAAATAGTTTTATCAAACATTTGAAAAAAAGTTTGGCAGAGGGAAAAAATTTTGGTTTTAATGTTCAAGAAGTGATAGACGGAAATGAAAGCGAAAAAAACAAACAAATTCGCCATGAATTGGAAAAAAATGCTTGGGCTGCACATGTAGCTGATAATGGTGTAAAATGGAAAACATAAAAATTTTTCACGGCAGAGAAGCAATTCGCGATGAAATAAAAGATTTTGCAAAAATAAGAGAATCTACGCTTTCAGAAAGAGATGTGGTTTGTTATGCTTGTGATGTTTATGCTAATTCAAATTTACCTACCCAACATTTTCTACATTTAACTAAAGATGTCCGTAAAAAAATATTTGTTGTCAAGAGATAGACGCACCGCAATGGAGGTGGGAATTTTTGTCGCTGTTACGCAAGTATTCACTTTTTTGCTGGTCTTTTATTTTCGCATAAGCGAAGTAACTTATCTGAGTTTTATACCGGTAATTTGCACGGCATTCTTTTTCGGGGAAATGATCGGGCTGTTCTTTGGAATCGCAGTAGCCACATGTTTTAGCCCGCTTTTGATAGATTTAAGCGGCCATGGCTCCCCGGCATGGGTGATTCGAGCTTTTGGCTATGCCACTGTGGGTCTCGTTGTCGGATATTTAGGCAACGTTTTAAGGCATTATCTCCGTTTTAAAGAAAATGTTCGCGTAACGGATATTTCGACAGGCTTGCCTAACAGGCAAGCTCTTTGCGATAAATTAACGGAACTATCGGCATCGCAGATAAGCGGGCATTTTGCGATAGTGGTAATAATTATATCCAACAGAAAAATACTCTCCGAAACATTCGGAAACGATGTAACCAAAAGCATATTCAATCAATTTAAAGACAAGTGCGCGGAATTTACAAAAAAAATGAACGCGGAAATAGAAACATACTCTATAAATTCAGACCAAATCGCTTTCTTTTTTAGAAAAAACGATGAGAATGATTTGGAATCAAAAGAAAAATTTGAAGATAGCTTGATGAGCATAGCTAAAAAGAATTTTCTTCACAACGGCTTTTTTATACATGCGGATTCTCGGCTTGGCATTTACCGTTTTTCCGATTTTTCGGAAGCAAACTTTGGCGAGCTGCCGCTCCGCTATGCGGAAGAAGCTGTAGATATCGCTGTAAAACAGATGAAAGACCTCGTTGTGTATGGCCCCTCTAACCTTGCACAAAACGCAAAACGCTCAAAGGCTTCGGATATTTTAGGGGAAATAGATCTTGCTATAAGAAGCAGATGGATGTTTTTAGTTTATCAACCTAAAATAAATATGGCAACAGGAAAGGTAAATTCGGTAGAAGCCTTAATAAGATGGAATCATCCCGTTAGAGGTTTTGTGCCGCCCGGCTTATTTATTCCGCAAGCAGAACAAAGCACCCTTATAGAAAACATAACCGATTTTGTCATTAGGCAGGCGGTTTTGCAGTTAAAACTCTGGCAGCGAAGCGGAATTTATGTTAATATTGCGGTTAATGTTTCAACTTACAACTTGCTGCAACCTAACTTTGTGAACAAGGTTTTGAATTTGTTAAAAGAAAAGGATTTGCCGCCGGAATGTTTGGAAATTGAAGTTACCGAAAGTGCTTTGATTGCGGACTTTCAGCACGTTTTGGACGGACTTAACCGTTTTCACGATGCTAAGATAAAAATCGCTCTGGATGATTTTGGGACCGGCTATTCCTCTTTCCAGTACTTGCAAAGGCTGCCCATAGACTATTTAAAAATAGACCAGTCTTTTGTTCGCAATCTGGGAACAAACAGAGAATCAAAGGAAATTGTAAAAGCCATAGTGGATTTGGCACACTCAATAGATGTAAAAACCATAGCCGAGGGTGTGGAAACCATAACCGACTATGAGTATCTAAATAACGTGAAATGCGACATAGGCCAAGGCTACCTTATGGCAAAACCGTTAACTTCAAACGCTTTTGTCTCCTGGTACTCGGAAAACAACGGGGTATATACTCCCCCATTAGCCACGAAAGTTAGCTGATTTACTATAGTAAACGCCGATTTATTGAGGTTTTCCCATACCCTATACCCCAAACCCCAAACCCAAACATTGAGTTAA
>LIUH01000139.1 GCA_001462225.1 Fibrobacteria bacterium GUT31
AAATTGTTCGTGCTTATAAACAAAAAAGGCGAGATTGTAGCTACCTCAGCAGCAGGAGAAGAGATAGGCAAAATGAATGAAGGCCTTTACTTCTTCAAGAATAAAGAAAGCAAATGGGGTTACAAAAACAAAAATAACGAAATAGCGATAAACCCTCAGTTTGATAATGTTTCGTCGTTTATTGATGGAATGGCGACTGTTGAGGTTGGCGGGAAGTGGGGTGCTATTAACAAAAAAGGGGATATTATAATAAACCCCCAATATGATTACTTGGGCTATGACAGCGATGGTTTGTTTAAAGCCCAAATAGGGAAAAAATTTGGCTGGGTCAATAAAAAGGGGGAAATTGCTATAAATCCTCAATTTGACGATTACTATGAATTTTTTGGAAACAAACTTGCTCCGGTTCAAATGGGCAAGAAATATGGTTATGTAGATAAAAATGGGCAGATTGCAATAAATCCTCAATTTTTATTGGCTTTGCCATTTAACGGAGATTATGCTTGGGTGGTGGTTGATGGTGGAGTTGGCTTTATAAACAAGAAAGGCGATTTTGTTGTTCAGCCTCAATATGGTTTTGAGTGGGAGAATTTTTATGAATATGCCTTTGCCTCTGAACAAAATGCGCATGATTTTCCTGCGCAGTATGTGCATGAGGGCTATAATATGCCTAATGAAAAAGCTTTTCCGACTTACTTTCCGACTTATGAAAAGATGTGGGAAAAGATTGCGAAATGGGAAGAGGCAAAAAAGGCAGGAGAAGAAACCGCGCCATAACGGTGCAAACCCGCTGCCTGTGTTCCCGGGGTGGCGGGGTGAACTAAGGGGAAAAGGAGTTTTTATGAACAGGAAGAAATTGGCGTTTATCGCCGTGGCTTGCATTCTCTGCTTTGCTTGCGGAGACAAAACAAAGGTGGATTTTTCAATAGTTCCCGTAATGGGTTCGAATGGGGAATACCAATATATTGATGTTTCCCAAAAGGGAAAAGTCGTGATAAACCCGCAATTCAGCGAAGCCACTATTTTCCGAGACGGCTTGGCACTGGTAAAAACAAGCGGTAGCGACGGAAAATGGGGTTACATAGATAAAAAAGGCAAATTCGTTATTCCTCCGGTTTATAGCTATGCACAGACTTTTGGCAGTGGTGTAGCTTGGGTGCAGATGGAAGACCAGCCGCCAATGCTTATTGATAAAAAGGGCAAAATGATTTTGCAAATAGATTCTTTGGGGGCGGCTATTCCGTTTAACCATGGTATATCGAGTATAACTATTTATAGCAAGGGAAAGGGATTGACTATGTTTATAAACAAAAAAGGAGAGCCAGCGATCGCAGTAGCAGAAGAATATGCAGACGATATAAACGATGGCTTTTACTCTTTTGTGAATAGAGAAACCCGCAAATATGGTTATAAAAACAAGAACGGCGAAATAACAATAAATCCGCAATTTGATGGTGCTGCGAGGTTTTTTGATGGAATGGCAGCTGTTCAGGTTGGCGAGAAAGAAGGTGCTATTGACAAAAAAGGGGATATTATAATAAACCCCCAATATGATAACTTAAGATATGATAGCGATGGTTTGTTTAGAGCCAAAATGGGGGGAAAATGGGGTTGGGTTGATAAAAAAGGAGAAATTGTTGTAAATCCTCAATTTGACAATGCGGAAGGATATTATGGAAGCAAATTAGCTCCGGTTGAAATGGGCGGCAAATATGGTTATATAGATAAAAAAGGACAGATTGTAATAAATCCTCAATTTGGAGTTGCTACTCCGTTTAACGGGGATTACGCCATGGTTTATAGTGATGGTAAAGTCGGCTTTATAAACAAGAAAGGTGACTTTGTTGTTTATCCTTTGTATGACTTGAAATCAGAGAATTTTATTGAATATATCAATGCCTCTCGACAAAATGCAATTGATTTTCCCGTGCGGTATATCAGCGATAAAAATAGAACATTCCAAGTTTATGAAAAATTAGCGGAAAAAATCAGGGAATGGGAAGAGGAAAAAGCAAAAAAGCCAAATGAAGGAGCGGAGAAGGAGGAGGAAGAAATGGCAGAGTATGAAGAGCCGATGCCTCCGACAAAAGGGATGAATGAAGCAGAAAGCGATGTTTTAACAGACCGCAGAGAAGGCAAACAGTATAGAACCGTTAAAATAGGCAACCAGACTTGGATGGCTCAGAATTTGAACTACGAAGCAAACGGCAGTGTGTGCTATGAAAACAACTCTGCCAACTGCGCAAAATATGGTAGGCTCTACAACTGGAACACGGCTAAAAGCGCTTGCCCAAGCGGCTGGCATTTGCCAAGCAAAAGCGAATGGGAAACGTTGGATAATGCCGTTGGCGGTGAAGATGTGGCAGGGAAAAAACTAAAAGCCAAAAGCGGCTGGAACGATGGCGGCAATGGCACAGACGAATCCGGCTTTTCGGGTGTGCCGGGCGGTCGCGGCTTCTCAGACGGCAATTTCAACTTTGCCGGCAACATTGGCTTCTATTGGAGTGCCTCTGAGAAAAATGCCAAAAACGCCTACTACCGCCCCCTGCGCAACGACACTGATAATGTGTCTTGGAACGCCGACGGCGTCAATAAGGGCTACTTGTTTAGCGTTAGGTGTGTGAAAGACTGAGGTGAACAAAACGGAAAAGGAGTTCAAAAAATGAAAAAAGCGACAATAGCATTGCTACTAATATGCACAGCGGCTTTCGCCCAAGAAGAAGGTACTTTCACCGACTCAAGGGACAAGAAAAAGTACAAAACCGTTAAAATAGGCGAGCAAACCTGGATGGCGGAGAATTTAAATCACGATGCAAAAGGCAGCAAATGTTACGGAAACAAACCCGCCAACTGCAAAAAATACGGCAAACTCTACGACTGGGAAACGGCCATGGAAGCCTGCCCAAGCGGTTGGCATTTGCCAAGCGTAAACGAGTGGAAAGCGTTGGATGATTTTGTTGGCGGCGAAGATGTGGCATGGGGAAAGCTGAAAGCCAAGAGCGGCTGGAACGAAGACGGCAACGGCACAGATGAGTTCGGCTTTTCAGCTTTGCCGGGTGGCGGCGGCGGCGGTCGTGGTGGTGGCATCGGCCGCATCGGCTTTTGGTGGAGTGCCAATGAACGCAACAGCCTCAACGCCTACGCCCGGTTCATAGACAACTTCGACAGCGAAGACTCCTTCTGGGACGAATACGAGAAGAGCACTTTGTTTTCGGTGCGGTGTGTGATGAACTAAACCGCACAAGCACTTCCGTCAATGGCGGGAATTTTTCTATATTTGCCCTAAAGGTATAAATGAAGTTTTTCAAAGACAATCCCCAGAAAGGCGGAGTTCAAGAAATGTTGATAATATCGTTGCCAATGGTATTGTCTATGTCTTTTGATACTTTTTTGGTTTTTATAAATAGAATGTTTCTATCTAAGCTCGGCTCGGATTATATGAACGCCGCTTTGACCGGCGGATTGATGGAAATGGTGACTATAACATTTTTCAATGGAGTTATAAGCTACACCACCGCAATGGTCGCGCAAAATTTGGGTGCGTTAAAAATTTCCAGATGCTCGCTCGTGCTTGTTCAGGCACTAATCATAGCGATATGCAGTTACCCGATGGCACTGGCACTAATGCCGCTTGCGCATTTATTTATGAACTCCTTTAGCATTTCCGCCGAACAAAGCTTTTTGCAAATTAAATATTTTGACATTCTGCTTTACGGCTCAATAATCACAATGCTGCGCCATGCCTTTGCCTGCTTTTTTATAGGGCTTGGAAGAACCCGCATTGTAATGATAGCGACATTAATCGGCCTTGTGACAACGCTTTTCCTCAGCTATTGTTTTACATTTGGAAAATTCGGATTTCCTGCGCTTGATATTCACGGAGCTCCCCTTGCTATTATATCGGGTAATTTCGCCGCATTTTGCACTCTGGTTTTCAAATTTTTCAGCAGAGAATTCAGAGAAAAATTTTCCACAAACAAATGCTGGCGTTTCAGCAAAAGAATTTCTTCTACCTTGATAAAAAAGGGCTTGCCTTCCGGTGCGGAAATATTTTTGAACATGCTCGCCTTTCAGGCTATGATACTCGTTTTTGATTCCCAAGGAAGAATAGCGGCAACCGCTACAAGCATAATGTTCAGTTGGGATATGGTGGCTTACGTTCCTTTAATCGGTTTGGAAATAGGAGCAACCAGCATAGTCGGAAAATACATAGGAGCACGGGACTTTGCTTCTGCAAACCGTTCAATATATTCCGGAATGAAAATAGGAGCGATATATTCGGGGATTATAATTTTGCTTTTTGTCGGAATGCCGAGTATTTTAGCCAATACTTTTGCGCCGCACTCGCCCGGGCCGGAATGGGAAGAGGCAAGCAAACTTGCCATATCGATGATTCGCCTTGCTGCGGTTTATGTATCCGTAGCAATCTTTATTGTTATTTACGCGGGTGCTCTGCGTGGCGCAGGAGATACTTTGGCTGTAATGTTCATTACAAGCGGGCAACACTGGATATTAGTCGCTATTGTATGGCTGTTCTTCAACGTTTTGAAAATGGATGTTATGGCAACCTGGGGCATAACCGTGTTCACATACACTATTTTCCCGTTGTTTCTATATTTGCGATGGCGGGGTGGGAAGTGGCGTGCAGCTTGGAGTTCAACATCTCGCCCAGCAACCCAAGCGATATGAATTGAATGCCGGAGACAAAGGCAAAACCGGCTAAAACAAGCAGAGGGCGAACTCTTAATTCGCCGGTGGAAATCCATTCAATGCCGAAATACCCGAAAACAATTGAAGCTGCAAGGCACATCAATAAACCCAAAGTACCGAAAAAATGCAAAGGCTTAATAGCAAATTTATTTAAAAACATCAAGGTGAGCAAATCCAAAAAACCGGACACAAATCGGGAAACGCCGTATTTGGAAACTCCGTGCCGCCTGGCTCTGTGCTCAACAACTTTCTCCGCAATTTTATATCCGTTCCAGCTCGCCATAAGCGGAATAAAACGGTGAAAATCTCCATAAAGCCGAATGCCTTTTGCAACTTCCGCTTTATATACCTTTAATCCGCAGTTAAAATCGTGCAAACGCTGCCCGCAAACAATGGAAACAATTAAATTAAAAAATTTGCTGGGTATTGTTTTATGCCAAGGGTCATGGCGTTTTTTTTTCCAACCGCTGACCAAATCGCAATTCTCAAGCATTTTCAGCATTTCGGGAATTTCCGCCGGATTGTCCTGCAAATCGCCGTCCATCGTTGCTATATATCTGCCCTTTGCAATGCCGAATCCATATGACAAAGCCGCAGCCTTTCCGCAATTGTGCTGAAATTTAACCGCTTTTAGAAAATTATATTCCACGGATAATTTTTGCAAAATTTCCCAAGAACCGTCCCTTGAACCGTCGTCTATCGCTATCACCTCATAACTCTGTTCCGCCGGCAAAATTACAGCTTTAATTTCAGCAAGCAATTCCTGTATGCTATCCGCTTCATCTCTTATGGGAATTATTATGCTTAAATTCATTTTTCCTTGCTCTTATCCCTAACCCATTTTTTCAAAACTGCATCCAGCCTCATAATATCCATAGGTTTGCTCAAAAAATCGCTGAAGCCATTTTCCAAAAACATTTTTTCACTGCCGGCCAAAGCATTTGCCGTTAAAGCTATTATCGGAATCTTCTTGGCATAATCGCTATCCAGTTCCCTTATTTTGCGCACAGCTTCTACGCCGTCCATTCCCGGCATCATGTGATCCATGAAAATCGCGGAATATTTTGTGCTCTGATTCATTATCTTGGCTATGGCTATTTTGCCGCTCGGAGCGGTGTCTATAAGCATTCCATACGGGCGCATCAAGCCTTGTGCTACTTCCAGATTCAAAGGCATATCATCCACTATCAAAATGTGAGCGTATGGCATTGGGTTATAAACCGGCTTTATATTTCTTTCCTCTTTGCTAATCTGAGAGCCAAAGTCTTTGAGTTTATTTACGGTTTTTTCGGATATAGGGGTTTCATTTTGAAGTTGCTGTTTTATCTTAACCGTAAAGACGGTACCTTTGCCGTATTCGCTTTCAATAGCTATAGTGCCATCCATCATCTCCACAATTTCTTTTGTGATGGATAGTCCCAGTCCTAAGCCCTCTACGCTTGAGTTGAATTGATTGTATTTGGAGAAAAATTTATCTATATCTTCTTTTTTCATGCCTATGCCGGAATCCTTTACTTTGGAAATCAGCCAAATATCATTGGCATTGCGTTCAAAACCGATGCTCCATTCAACTGCTCCGCTTCTAGTATATTTAAAAGCATTGGATAGTATATTGTCAAATATCTGTTTCACTCTAAGTTCATCTCCAATCAAATGGCTCGGTAAATTCGCATCTATATTTAAATTGAATTTTATGAGTTTAGATTCCGCCGCTGCTGCATTTGAAGAAATTATATTGTTTATGAGGTTCGAAATCTCATAATCAACAGGTACAAGTTCAAATTCCCCGTGTTTTATTTTTGAAAAATCCAAAATATCGTTCACAAAACCGATAAGAGTTACGCCGGAATCGTGTATTTTAGACGCGTTTTCAAATATTTCATGTTCCAAATTCTTTTTAGCAAGTATCAAATCGTTAAAACCCATAATAGTACTCAAAGAAAAACGTATTCCTTGGCTCACTTTAGTTAAAAAATCCATTTTCGCTTCGAAAATTCTTTTCTCCGTTTCCTCCAGATTTTGCAAATTTACATCACGAACGATCTGTTCGATTTTTTCGTCATGTTTTTTCTTGTCTTTGCTATAGGAAAACAGCAACAGTACAACGACAATTAAATCAAGGACTGTAAACACTCCTATGAACGCCAGCATTCCCGAAATGCTTTTTTCGGAACAATCGTCTGCGACTAAAGAATAAACAGTTACTCCATAACCCATCAGAATAGATGCCAAAAGCAAGAAAAATACTTTTTGCAAACTCTCTTTTTTTTCCATGCCATTCCCCCGTCTTACTCTTCTTTTTTTAACATTTTCAAATAAGGCAACAAATGTTTGTCGCCAATGCTTTTCGGAACTTCCTTTAATCCTTTTTCCAAATATTCTACAGCTTTATCGCTTTCCCCTGCAAATCGCAGTAATTCGGAGGCTATGACATAATTACCCGCATTTTCGGGAAATTGCTTTATGCCAATATCCGCATAACGAAGCCCCTTTTTCCAAATTCTGGAAATTTCGGAAGTATCCGCATCTTCCATCAATGCGAGTACAAGGCTATCTTTCATAGATGCGGCAATGCGAATATACATATGATTGTAACCGGAAAGAAGCTGCTTTGTTTCGCCATCTACATAAGCCGTGCCATCGCCTAACCCTCTATATCTAAACACGCTGTCAATCAGGAGAGCAGTTCTGTTTACATCTATGCTGTCTTCTTTGACGGGTGTGAGCACTCCCTTTACCAAATCCCAAATCATGCCTTTTCGCACCATATACTTGTCCAAGCCAACCGCATTGGAAAGCCCCACAGTTGTTGAAAGATGAATAGGTTTGTCCAAATTATTCATTGTCAAATCAAATACCAGTTTATACTGCGTTTGCATAAGACCGCCCTTGCGAGGTTCGCCCCATTCTTTTAATGCGGTATAAGTTTGAAGCCATAATTTTCGTTTATCCAACTCCGCATTTATTTTTGCAGAATCCGCAGCGGATGCAGCGGTTTCCAAATGAGTGTTCAAAACCTTAATATCGCGGGTAAGCACAGGTATATTTTTTTCAGCCCTATTTACCCAATGCTCTATTTTTTGAGATGAGGCATTATAATTCTTATCGGAAAGCACAAGTTCTCTATCTATACGGGCTTTATTGTAGCTAAGTTTTAAAACCGGCGGATTATCCAGTATTTGCTTTATATACCAATCGGTATTGCCAAGGCTCAAATTCACAACCCTAACATCTTTGCGAATGCCCGCAACCTCCTGAGCAAACCAAAGCGGGAATGTATCGTTATCGCCATTGGTAAAAAGTATTGCATCCGGCTCGCAGCTCATAAGCAGATTATACGCATAATCCCAAGGCACCCATAAGTTTGCCCTGCTATGCTCCTTGTAATTTGCAAACAGGGGAATTGCGCCGCAAAGCACGGTAATTGCAATGCCGCTCGGTTTTAGAAAACTCGTTTTCCTTTGTTGAATGCTCAAAAGCAAAAAACCTATGCCAAGCCCGTAAAGCAAAGACATAAATATAAACGCCGGAGTGTAAAAATAATCCCTTTCCCTAACCTCCAAATGCACGGGATCCGGCAACGGTTGAGGCGGTATTCCAACGTTTTTGAACATCGCCTGTATTCTCATCCAACTTTGCCATGTTGCGTTCTGTTCGTGTTTGCTTTGCTTTTCGCCTCTGAGGTAATCGGCATAAATTTTGCGCTGAATAGCTAAAAGCTCATTGGGATTTGGAATGCCGGGGAATGCAACTTCGGTCATTCTTCCTCTGTCAAAGAGTTCGCTATAATATTTCATTTCTCTCACCCAAGAGGCATTATCGCGTTGCTCCGTTTTGGTGCCGTCGGAAAAATTGATATACCATATAAGACCTGCCGAGCAAAACCCGTAAAGCAAGGCCAAATAAACGCCAACTGTTGTATTTTTTCTGTAAGCTATGGCTATAACCCAAATCAAAAGCCCGTTAAAGAGCAAGAATATAATGGCTTGAGCGGTTTCATTTTCACCTATGCTCGCCATAAGGGTCGGGAATTTTAGAGAACCTCGCTCAAGGGGTTCATTTCCTTCTTCGTCTATGGCGTAAAATCCTTTTTGGTAATAGCTGACTTGGCCTACCTTAAACGGGGTGTATTGCGCTATCTGGTAACCGCCGTAGCTCATATGAGGGAATACCAGAATTTGGTTATCCAGTTGGGCACGGCGGTAAAAAGCCCTGCTGATCATGCTTTCGGAGCCATATTGCTTGCGTTCCAGATAATCGTAAAAATTGCGCCAATTTTCCCCATTCGGCAAAAGGTTGCCAAGTATTAAGTTTCCGTTTTCGTCTCTAAAATTTATTTCCGGGTCATTTTCATCTATAATCGGGTTCAACTCCGAGCGAATCGGAATATAAAGGTGTGTGCTGTAACCTATGAGAGCCACAACCGTAAACGCTAAGGAAAGCCCAATATCTCTGCGAAAACTTGCACTATAAGAACTTTTCTTGATTACAAGCCACGCTATAAATAAAACGAGCAGGAGAATTATAGACCATGATATAAAGTTAGACACCGCATAAACAGCCGAGAACAGAACAGTACCGGTGATCCACAGCGGCCACCTTTTTATAAGTGTTTTAAACGGAGTTTTGTCTGCGAGCAAAAGCAATATAAATATAGCGGGAATGGTCAGCATCGTATAAAGATGAACACCGATGCCGAGGAACGCCAAATAGCATATAAAAACCAGATACTGGCTGCCTCGTTTTTCGTCTTTGCAGTCTAAATAGAGCAAAGCGAGATAGGAAACCAACATCACTATAAACATCGCAAAGCCATATACTTCGGCTTCCACAGCGTTAAACCAAAATGTATCGGAAAACATCAGCAAAAGCCCGGCAGAAAGAGAAGCTGCCGTCAAAATAAATCTTGAAGCATCTTTGCTCAACTTAGCGAGCAAATCCCAGGCGAAAAGCACGGTTACATAGACCGTGGCTGCCGATGTGAAAACCGATATGTAATTGACCCTTTTTGCAACTTCATCTACCATAGGCAAAAGAATTATCACTGCCCGTGCAAAAAACACAAAAAACGGAGTTCCGGGAGGGTGAGGTATGCCAAGGGTATGAGCACTGGCTATAAATTCACCGCAATCCCAAAAACTCACAGTAGGTGCCATAGTTATGGCATATGTTATAAAAGCAACCAAACCGGCAAAGCCTGCCGTCAAATGCTTGCAAAGTTTATCCGTCATCAAAATCCTCCGGGAATGGTAATATAGAAATTGCCGAAAGGTTCTTGATGACGCATCTCAATCCGCTTGTTACATATCCATGCCGCCCATACCGCCCATTCCACCCATGCCTGCGGGCATTGCGGGCTTGTCCTCTTTTTTCTCGGCAACAACGCAATCCGTTATGAGAATCATAGAGGCAATGGAAGCGGCTTTTAAGAGAGCTGTTTTGGAAACCTTTGCCGGGTCAATAACACCGGCTTTGGAAAGATCTTCGTAAACATCGGTTTTGGCATTGTAACCAAAATCACCTTTGCCTTCCTTAACCTTATTAACCACAACGGAACCCTCTAAACCGGCATTTTCGGAAATCTGGCGCAAAGGTTCTTCCAAGGCGCGACGAATAATGGCAGCTCCGGTTTTTTGGTCGGGATTTTCAAACTTCAAAGATTCTATTGCAGAAGCAGCACGGATAAAGGCTACGCCGCCGCCGGCAACAATACCCTCTTCAATAGCAGCGCGAGTTGCATGAAGGGCATCGTCAAAGCGATCTTTTCTCTCCTTCATGGCAATTTCAGTATCTGCACCGACTTTAATAACGGCAACGCCGCCTGAAAGTTTTGCCAAACGCTCCTGTAACTTTTCACGGTCATAGTCGCTGGTGGTGCTTTCAATCTGCTTTTTGATTTGCGCAACGCGGGCCTTTATATCGGAAGATTTTCCTGCACCCTCTACGATGGTGGTGTTGTCTTTGTCTATGATTACAGACTTAGCCTGGCCAAGAGCCTCGGGCTGAACATCTTCCAATTTTGAACCTGTTTCATCGCTGATCAAAGTACCGCCGGTTAAAACGGCAATATCCTCCAGCATGGCCTTTCTGCGATCGCCAAAGCCGGGTGCCTTAACGGCAGCAACCCTGATTGCACCGCGCATTTTGTTTATGATAAGCGTTGCAAGAGCCTCGCCGTCAACATCTTCCGCAACTATGAGCAGGGACTTACCGGACTTAGCTATGTATTCCAAAGTCGGGAGCAAATCCTTCATGGAACTGATTTTTTTATCGTATAGCAAAATGCTGGGATTTTCCAACTGAACTTCCATAGTGTCGGTGTTGGTGACGAAATACGGAGTTAAGTACCCACGGTCGAATTGCATTCCTTTAACAACATCAAGCGTGGTGTCGGCTGTTTTGGATTCCTCAAGGGTAATAACACCGTCGTTGCCGACCTTTTCCATCGCATCTGCGAGGAATTTGCCTATTTCAGGGTCGTTATTCGCTGAAATGGAAGCAACCTGGGTTATATGCTCCTTGCCGTTCACTTTTACGGAAGCCTTGTTTATGGCCTCTGTAACTGCGGTAACTGCAGCATCAATACCCCTCTTTATATCCATTGGATTTGCGCCGGCTGCAACATTTTTTAAACCCTCGCGGGCTATGGCCTGAGCCAAAACGGTTGCGGTTGTGGTTCCATCACCCGCAATATCGCTGGTTTTGGAAGCCGCATCACGTGCCATTTGCGCACCTAGGTTTTCAAACGAGTCTTCCAGCTCAATGTCTTTGGCAACGGTTACGCCGTCTTTTGTGACGGTGGGCGCGCCAAAGGATTTGCCTAACATAACGTTACGGCCTTTTGGGCCTAGCGTTACTCTAACTGCGTCTGCAAGTTTATCTACGCCGCGCATAAGAGCTTCGCGGGCCTGAACGTCGAATTTCAATTGTTTTGCCATTGTTTCCTCCTGTTTTTCCTTATGTTAAAGAATTGCCAAAACATCGCTTTCTTTAACGATGAGATAGGTTATGCCGTCAACGGTAACCTCAGTTCCGCTGTATTTACCGTAAAGCACCTTGTCGCCCGCTTTGAGTTCCATAGCTATAACTTCGCCTTTGTCACTCCTGCGGCCTGAGCCGACTGCCTTCACTATGCCTTGCATGGGCTTTTCCTTTGCGTTATCGGGAATAAAGATTCCGCCCTGCGTTTTGGTTTCTGCTTCAATCGGTTCTATCAAAACTCGATCTGCAAGCGGTTTAATGGACATGTTTTACCTCTCGGTTAAAGTGAAAATTTCCTTTTGCTCTAATGAAGGCAAAAGTTGTGCCATAATAAAAAACCGCATTTTTGAGCAAAAATAGCAGTTTTGAAATAATGACGTTTCATTTTGAAACGTTGATGGCGTTTTTATAGTTCCATTTTGAAACTAAAACCGATTAAGCCCAAATAAAAAAATTTTGTTAATAATAAGTTAATAACTCCTTAATATTCGTATTATAATTCGTTAATATCATGTTAATAATTCGTTAATATCTTTCAAAAAAATAAAAAAGCCACGAATTGCAGGTTGTTATAGCCAAAGTCAATGATAAGCTCTTGCAAAGTTCTAAAAAATTTTGAATATTTTAGGCGTGTTTGTGAATGTCAATCTAAACGCTGCCGAACAGCCTGCTCCGCACCTTTGGGAGCAGTGCCTTTCGGTATTCTTTTCAAAATCCAAAGAAACCCGCAATTTGCAGTGGCTCGCGTCAATTAGGCACGTATCCGCAGAAAACGGCATATTATGTGTTGAAGCACCGAGCGAATTCGCAAAGGAATGGTTTTTAGGGTGTTTTTACGAATCTTTCTTGAAGATTGCCCAAAACATAAGCCCGGACATAAATAAAATTTCCGTTTTTGCCCCGCAAATAAAAGAGGAAAGCCGGTTGGCGGCACCTGAGCTTAAAAAACCTGAAATTGCCGAACGTAGCAATCTTTGCAAAAAATACAAATTGGACAATTTCATCGCTGAAACTTCCAACGAATTCGCATTGGAATGCGCAAAAATAATAGCAGCCAAGCCAAGCGAGCATGAAAATTTTTTAGTAATAAAGGGAGCTGCGGGGTTAGGCAAAACCCATTTGCTCCACGCTATCGGCAACGAAGCATCTAAAAATTGGTCTAAAAAAACCGTTTTATGGGATTCCGATCGTTTTTTCAAAGAGAGAAACAATGGTAATTTGACTCTTTACCAAGCAGATTTGCTGCTTTTTGACAATTTGCAAGATATTTACAGCCATGAAAATTCTCAAAACGTGCAAAATGAACTTTTGAACATATTAAAAAACTTAAAAAGCAAAAACCGCTCCATAGTTGTTTCCATCAATCCAAAGGGCAAAAACCAGCCCGTAGCCGATTTTGAGAGTTTTCTAAAAATGGGCATAAAATGCGAGCTTAAAAAACCCGATTTGCGAACACGCATAGCTATTTTGCGCCAAAAAGCACGGGAAAATGGGTTGCTTGCCGGTTCACTTGAAGATTGCTGGAAGTTAATAGCGGAAAAACTGGGCGAAAATGTCTGTTCGCTTGAAGGAGCCATAAACGAGCTTGTGGCAAGGCAGACGCATTTAAAATGCGAAATTACCCCGCAAATAATCCGCTCTATTTACGGAGAAAAAAACACAAGCGGCAAAATGCCGTCAATGGAAGCCATATCCACAGCGGCTGCCCTAGCATACGGCATTCCCGTAGAATCTCTTTGCGGAAAAAGCCGCATAGCAAAAGTGAATAAACCTCGTCAAATAGCCATTTATTTGAGCAAGCAAACGGGGCTTTCCCTGAGCGAAATAGGTAAATTCTTTAACCGGGATGCTTCTTCCGTTGCAAATGCGGTTCAGGCGGTAAAAAACAAAATAGCCGGCGAAAACGGATATTCTTTTGAATTTGAAGTTATGGATGTTTTAAATGCAGCCCTTGACAATAAGGGAAAAATTTGCTAAATTTATGAGTCTTGTTCCGGGGGTTATAGCTCAGTTGGTAGAGCATCACGCTGGCAGCGTGAGGGTCAGGAGTTCGAATCTCCTTAGCTCCATTGTCAATTCTAATTTTCTACATTTATATAAATGTTAGGTCTCACGCCATTTAAGTTTTTGCCCCGCCCAATGCAGGTGATATTGCTGATAAACGTCGCAGTTTTCCTGCTGATGAACGCTGCAATTTACTTGCTGTCGCGGGTTAATGAATACGATTTGCTTTGGTATTTAGCTTTTATCCCAAGCCAGATACATGAGCTATGGCGTTTTTTCAGCTATGCATTTGTGCATCTGAATTTTTGGCATATTCTTTTTAATATGCTGATGTTTTGGATGTTTGGAACGGAGGTCTGCAAAAGCCTCGGCGAAAGGAGCTTCACCGCCCTTTATTTAATATCTGCCGTCTTTGCCGGTGTATTCAGCTTGTTTTTTCATGCCCTCGGATTTATGGGAGATAATCCCATAATAGGAGCTTCGGGTGCGTTATTTGGAATTATGACGGCCTATGCATTTTTATTCCCGGAGCGAATCATTTTAATGTTCTTCATAATACCCATGAAAATAAAATACGCTATATGGATATTCATAGCCATAGACTTATTTATGGCTAGGAGCAATGACGGCATAGCGCATTATACCCACTTGGGCGGAGTGCTTTCGGGTTATCTGTTTATGCTGGCTTGGTCAAGGCCAAAAAAGCAACAAACGTATTCAAGGGAATTTTTCAGAGAACAGGCGGCAAAACGGAGCGAGGCAAACCGACCGCTGGAAGGCGAACTTTACAAGGGCAATACCAGTACAAAAGAAGAACGGCTAAATGAAATTTTGGAAAAGATAAACCGCAGCGGTTTGCAATCTTTGAACAAAGAAGAACGTGACTATTTGCAATGGTTTGGACAACAAAACAAAAAGAGAGGTTAAGATGAAACGAGCAGTTGGCATTGGCGCAGCTTTGGTGGACCTGGTAGCTTCGGTTAGCGAAGAGTGGATAGTTCGCCAAAAAAAACCGAAAGGCGGTATGAGCCTTATGAATTGGGGTGAAATGGGGCGTATTTTCGGTAACGTTGAGGATCTTACCACAATACCCGGAGGCTCGGCAAGCAACACTATGATAGGTTTAGCCAAGCTGGGGGCCCCGGCACGCTTTATATGCAAGGTCGGCAACGACGATTTAGGCGATATATATTCGCAAAACCTCTATCAAAACGGAGTGGAAGGTTATATACGTAAAAGCGCAACCCCAACAGGGCGTGTGCTATCTGCTGTAACGCCGGATGCCCAGCGTACCATGTTCACCTATTTGGGAGCCTCAGCGGAGCTTTTGCCGACGGAAATCGGCGATGCGCCTTTTCATGATGCCGATGTTGTTTATTTAGAAGGCTACTTGGCATACAATCCGTCAATGCTTTTGCACTGCATTAATGTGGCAAAGAGCAGCGGTTTAGATGTGGTTTTGGACTGCGGTTCTTTTGGCGTTATAAAAGACTGCCGTTTTATAATAGACAAACTGATAGAAGATCAGAGCATAGATGTTTTAATAGCAAATGAGGATGAAGCCCGTGTTTTAACAAGTGTAGAAGAAGATTTGGCTTGCTCGGAAATGGCTAAAATAGCTAGAATAGCCGTTGTAAAACTTGGCAAAGAAGGCTCAATAATCGGCGAAAAAGACAATATTTTGAGAATAAACACACCTGATATTCAAGCCGTAGATACCACCGGTGCGGGAGATTTATGGGCTGCGGGCTTTTTATACGGCTATTTGAATGATTGGCCGCTTGAAAAATGCGGTGAGTTAGCCTCAGCAACAGCCTCGGAAGTTGTACAGGTTATAGGTTCCATTATACCGGATACCGGCTATGAAAGGCTCATTAAAATTCGCGATAAAATAGCCGGGGGTCTAAAGTAATTACTAGATTACGCTCTGCTATGCAAAAAATAATTGCTATACTCGCTGTTATATTGCTTACCGCCCTATGCTTTGCGCAGGATAGGGGTTCCGGAGTTTTGTCTGTGGAAGGCCCTGAATCAGCCGGGGTGTGGCTCAACGGGCAGGCCGTGGGGGTCACGCCGTTTATAATGGAAATTCCCGCCGGCTGGGCAGTTTATTCCATACGCTCACCGGGTTATTGGACTGAAGTTTTTATCGCAAACATTGAGCAAGGCACCGAACTTAAACACGAGGTGCAATTGAAAAAATTCGGGAAGCCGATGAGCGAAATACCCGACGTGTCGCATATAAATGATTTGAGAACTTTGGAAAACTTATACGACAGCCTCTATAACCAAAAATCTGTGGCAACGCCGGATTCCGTTTGCATTGCTATTTTCGTAGCGGATTATCCCCTTCCGGTTTCTGCGCCTGATTCGCTAAGTGAAACTTCCGCCGAATACCGTTATTATTATGATATGTACACATATGAAAGAGAGCTGTCTTTTAACGAATGGTATGCTAGTTGCTCCGGCCCTGCCGAGCAAAATTTGAATGGAATTTTAGGGCGCATAAACCAACTTGGAGCAAATCAAGTCCACGGTTTTGTTCCCGTTTCCGGTGGAAAATTCGAGTCTGCCTCGGCTTCAAACGGCTTGAAAGGCTATTTGGAACTGAATTTACGCTCACCGGACGGGCGTGCGGATGTTGCTTGGAAAGGTGTTTGGGAAAATGACTTTTTAACGGGCGATGCTCTGGTAAAAGCCTTAACCGCCGGCGCCCCTGCAGCAATGGCTTTTTTAACCGTTCAAAACCAGACCGTATGGATTCCCGTTGAAGGCGGTTATTCAAGGCATTTTTACAAATATTACGATTTGAATATATCTTGGAACGGCTTGCTGATTCCGATGAAAGGCAGCTTTTTTTTGCCGGAATGGCTGGCAGACGTAGTAGCACCTAAAGATTCCTTGGAACCGCAACTGCTCGCGGAAAAAGAGGCTCCCAAAAAACCATTGTTGGCGAAAATACCGGGCGGCAATTTTCAATACAAGGGCAAATACACGCAAATAAGGCCTTTTGCCATGAATATAAGCGCAATAGATCAGGGTTTGTACAAAGAGAACTGCGGAAAAAAGGATTTTGGCAAATACAAAGGCGATTCATTGCCGGCTCACAGCATTAGCTGGAGGGAAGCGAACAGTTGCTGCATTGCTATGGGTGGCGAGCTTCCGACAGAAGCGGAGTGGGAATATGCTGCAAGGGCAGGCTCTCCGGGTAAATATATATGGCCAAGTAATGCAAATCCAAAAGATTACGCCGAATTTGACGGCAAAACCCCCGTTGCCGTAGCCAATAAAAGACCAAATGGCTGGGGTCTTTACGATATGTTCGGCAATGTTGCCGAATGGGTTAAAGACGATGGCTTTTGGTTTGGGAAATACAAATACTTAAAAGGCGGGAGCTGGAAATCCGACAAAGATGACTTGGAAGTTGAAAACCGCGTAGAAGAAGACGCACGCTATTGGGGAACGCACACCGGGTTTAGGTGCGTGTTTAAGAATTAAATAAAGTAAACGCTGATTTAAGGGTTCAGGGTATGGGGTATAGGGTATGGACGATGCAAAAAGGCATGAATTTAAGCAAATCTAAGCGTTTTTTGGACAAAATTCCCTATACCCCAAACCCTATACCCCATACCCAAGCGAGTTAATCAGCGTTTATTTTCTTAACTGAGCTTGTCCCTGAAGCTGTCATAGGTGAATTCTTTTAAAAGATTAAATTTACCGTCTTTCCAAATCCCTATTGACGGGTGCTTAACCCCGTTGAAGAAAGTTGTTTTCACCATTGTATAGTGAATCATATCCAAAAAAATTATCCTGGAACCCACTTTCAAAGGCTCATCGAAGGAATAATCTCCGGCAACATCACCGGCCAAACAGGAATTGCCGGCTAAACGATAAGCATGTTTTTTTATTCCGAGCATTGCACTGCCGGTAACCATAGGGCGGTAAGGCATCTCCAAGCAATCCGGCATATGAGCCGATACGGATATATCTAAAACAGCTATGTCTATTTCGTTATGCACAATATCCAAAACGCTTGATACAAGTTCACCGGTTTGCCAACCAACGGCTTCTCCGGGTTCCAAAATAATTTCAACTCCCGGATATTTTCTGTGAAATCTATTCAAAATATCTATAAGTTTTTGAACTTTATAATCCATTCTTGTTATGTGATGGCCGCCGCCGAAATTCATCCATTTCATTTTGGGAATCCATTCTCCGAAATTCGCCTCCACCTTTTCCAGCACGGCTTCCAAAGCATCCGCATCCTGTTCGCAAAGTGCATGGAAATGCAAGCCTTCAATGCCGTCCAAAAGTTCCGGCTTGAATTCCTTTCTTGTAACTCCAAGGCGGCTGTAGCGGCCCGCCGGATTGTACAAATCCACGTCAACGGTTGAAAATTCCGGATTTATTCTTATTCCCGCACTCACTTTTCTTTTCAAAGTCTCTTTTTTAAATAACTGCCACTGCGAAAAACTGTTAAAAGTTATGTGGGTGCAGTGGCTTAAAATCTGTTCAATTTCATCTGCTCTGTATGCCGGGGCGCATACATGCACCTCCTTTCCCATTTTCTGGCCGGCGAGCAAGACCTCGTTCAAGCTGCTAGCGGTGGCTCCGGACAAATACTGCGAAACCAGCGGAAATGCTTTCCAAAAGCTAAAAGCCTTTAACGCACATATAACTTTAGCACTCCCCTCTTTTTGCACCTTGTTCAAAATCTCCAAATTATAAACAAGCCTGCTCTCTTCAAGCACATAACAAGGCGAAGGAACAAAAGAATAATTTATCAATTATTCCAACTCAGATAAGTGTTCTGCATAATGGGTTCATCTACGGCTTTTCTTATAGAGCTTATAATAGAAGATACAGGCGAAGATCCATGCACAAAATCTACATTGTTCACGTCTATTATCAAAACCGGGCTTGCCTTGTAATGGAAAAAATAGCGGTCGTATAAAACAGTTAGTTTATTCAGATAATCTTTGGTTATGCCTTTATCGCCATCGCTGTCTTTTAGCTTTAACTGTTCTGTTTGCCTGAGCCTGCTTTGGACTCTGCGGTAGAGGGTTTCTTCGCCGGCTCTTAAATAAACGACGAAATTCGGATTGATAATTTTTTTTGAAGATTCCAAAAGAATATCGCGCATTTTTTGGTAGAGTCTCCATTCCTGCTCGTCTTCTATGGTTAATTCCGCAAAGATATCGTTTTTCTCAAATATAAAGTCAGATACATAAAGTTTGCTTTCCGCGAACATATCCGGCTGTCTAAGGCTTTTCTGCAAAGCTTCAAACTGCTTGTAACGAGAGAGCATAAAGGCTATTTGCGTTTGAAAGGCGTATTTTTTTTTGTCGTCGTAAAATCTCTCCAAAAACGGATTCGGCTCAAGTTCCTCTCTGAAAGAATGCAGAACTTGCTTACCGTATTCCTTTTCAAGAGCATCTATTAGCGCAGACTTCCCAACGCCTATGGGACCTTCTATTGCGATGAAAGCGGAATTCATATTCAGCGGTAATGTAGAAAAAACAGGTCTTTATGAAACTTTCTAAATTCCCATTTGGAGATGTTATGGTCAGAAAGCCTTTTTTTTACGATATTACTCTGCGCGATGCCAATCAGGCCCTTGTTAACCCATGGAATAAAGAGCAAAAAGAGGTTGTGTTTAAGCAGCTTTTGAAGCTGGGGGTGCAAGGTGTGGAAGTCGGCTTTCCCATAGCCTCCGAAATGGATTTTGAATCTTGCGAAAATTTAGCTGCGCTTGCCGCTCAACTAGGTTCAAATGTCGTTATATCCGCACTTGCAAGGGCAAAAACAACGGATATTCAAAAAGCATGGGATGCGGTCAAGGAAGCTCCCAAACCTCGCATACATGTGTTTTTAGCCATGAGCCCGCTCAGTATGGAACATGTTTTGCAAATGGAACCCGCAGCAGTTAGAAAGCAAGCGGTAGAGGCTGTTGCTTTTGCAAAATCACTGGTAGGCGAAAAAGGCGATGTTGAATTTAGCCCAGAGCACTTTGGCGACTCTGTTGAGAATTTTGATTTTGTTCTGGAATCACTTAAACAAATTGTAGAAGCCGGAGCCACCACCATCAACTTGCCGAATACCGTGGAACGCTATCGCCCCATGATTTATGTAGATATGGTTCGTAAGGTTGCAGATGCCCTGCCTAAAAATATCACCATATCCGTTCATTGCCACAATGACTTGGGAATGGCAACGGCAGCCACCGTTGAGAGCTACTTTGCAGGCGCGACGCAAATGGAATGCGCATTGAACGGCCTTGGCGAACGCTCCGGAAACACAAATATGTTTGAAGTTGCCGTTGCGCTTCACAACTGCGGCGTTGAAATGGATATGAACTTAGGCGAAATCTATGAAACGGCTATTTTAACAAGCAAATGGGCAAATGTACCCATTTACGCAAAAGCTCCGCTCATAGGCATAGAAGCCGTTGCGCACAGGAGCGGCATTCACCAAGACGGCGCATCAAAAACAAAGAACTTGAAAAAAGGCGCTTACCGCCCAATAGATTACTCACTCATAGGCAGGCAAGAAAACGATGTTTTATCTTTCACAAGCCAAAGCGGAAAAACCGCAGTGTACGAAATTTTGAACCACAATGGGTACCCCGTTGATTTGGATGAGGCTGCAGAACTGCAACCGGTGCTTAAAGAGATTAGCGAGCATGAAGGCGAACTTTCGGACTCACGCATTTTAGAGGTATTCAAGGAAAAATATTGCAACCTGAACGGCAGAGTGATTTTCCACACCATAGATGTTATACCGGGAGAAAACCGTTTTGTATTCAAATTCCACAAAGACGGGGTTGCTCACGAAGAATCCATATCCGCAGAAGGGCCAATAGAGGCGGCACTCCTGCTTTCCCGCAAAATGGGTTTGCCCGTAGAGCTAAACAGCTATAGACAAAGCGTAGTAAGCAATGCGGATAAATTATGGGCAGGCAGGGCACTATCCGAAATTTCTCTCTCCGCAAACGGAAAAACCGTTATGGGCAGAGGAGTTTCCAGCGATACCCTTGTTGCGAATATGCGAGCGGTATTCGGAGGAATAAACAAACTATATAGGTAATAAAATGTTTAAAAATTTTAAGATACGAACAAAAGTGGTTCTCATTGTGCTGATAGCGGCGGCAGTTTCGCTAGTCATTAATGCAGTGCGTACTTATATCCAAATGGACAGCATATTCACACAATCGCTCCATACCGGCGTTAATTTGGGGTTAAAAACTTCAAATGAAATAAATACAGCCATGATAGAGCAGGCAAAAAAGAACCTGCAAAGCATAGCTAACTTGGAAGCAGGAGAGGTTAATGAGAAATTTATGCAAACTAAAAGAAGGCTTGCCGTAGTATCGGATTTTTTAGAGCAGGCTTACAGACAAAATACTCCTTTAAAAAACAGCATACCGCAAAGAGCGAAAAATAAGTTATCGGAAAATGAATTTTTGCTTAACGATACTGTTTTTACAAAGTACGAACTGGCTCCCGGAGTTGTAATGAATGAAAATATCAGGCGCAATTTGTTAAAAATTTCCGATATTGACCTCTTGCTTCACTCCCTGATGAGAAACAATAAACTTTTTGACAATATTTACATAGCGACGGAGAATGGAATTTTATACTCAATTTCAAAGTATAAAACCATTCCCGAGTTCGATCCGTATCAAAAAGAATGGTACAAAAAAGGAATTAAAGCAAACGGCGAACTTATATGGATAGATACCCATATAGATATACAAGGCGTTATTGTGGTAGCCTGCGCTAAGGCGTTTTATAATCAGAACGGGCAAATAGCAGGAGTGATCGGCATTAATATTAAGCATTCGGACTTGATAGAGCATATATTAAACAAAGATTCGGTAAGCGGCAATTTTAATTTTTTATTGGACAAAAAAGGCACCTACGTGGGCGGAAATTCAATATTAAATGCAAACGAAGTGTGGTACGAGGCTTTGCGCGATGCATCTATGGGTAAATATCAGAGCAAAATCGTAGCGGTGGATTCCAAAGATTATTACCTGTTTTTTTCGGAAATAGAAGACAACGGCTGGTCGCTCGGGCTGATGGCGCCGGCTAAGAACGTGTCTTTGCCTATTGAAGAAACTAAAATTAAAATAGCGGCGCAAATAGAAGAAGCAAAGCAAAGCGATAGAACTATTTTCTTTGAAACCTTGCAGAATTTTTCCATAATATTTATATTCACCGCAATTTTATCGATAGCCATAGCCATAATACTCAGCAGCAGCATAACCCAACCTCTTAAAAAACTCATGCGGCAAGTCAATAACATAGGTAAAATAAATTCTCCCAAAATCGAACTCAACGGCAAAGATGAATTTACCGAACTCAGCGTAGCTTTCAATAAAATGTCCGATAAGCTGGTAAACTATATTAAAGAACTGGAATATGTAAACGTCCAAACCGAACACATGAACAATGAACTGGAAATAGCCTACCGCATACAAAACGGATTATTGCCCAGCCTAAATACGAATTTTTACAACACAAAAGCGATAGATTTCTATGCCAAAATGGTTCCGGCTAAAGAAATAGGCGGAGATTTTTACGATTTCTTTTACATCGATTCAAACAAGAATAAAATGTGTTTCCTGATAGCGGATGTGAGCGGCAAGGGAATACCGGCAGCCATTTATATGGCACAAGCAAAGGTACTGGTAAAAACCAGTATTTTGCAAACAAAGAATTTACCCGGCGCCATGAAAAACGTAAATTCTATTTTAAGCGAAAACAATGAAGCCTGCATGTTTGTGACATTGCTTGCACTCATTATAGATTTGAAAACCAAAAAATGTACTATAGTGAATTGCGGGCATAATAATCCCCTTATTTCCGTTAACGGAAAGCCTTATGAGATTTTAAAAATGAAAAAAACCATGGCAATAGGCATAAATGATAAAAACGAATACGAAGAACAAACGCTGCAGCTCGGAACAAACGACAAACTTTACCTCTATACGGATGGAGCGATAGAAGCCATGAACAATAAAGCCGAATTTTTCGGGAATAATAGACTTATCGAATATGCTAACAACAACATTAACGCCAAACCTAAAGACTTGGACAATGCGATAAGAGCCGGCATAGCAAATTTCACTTCCGGAATGCCGCAGTCAGACGATACCACAACCCTTGCTATTCACGTTTTATAAGGAGCAAACAGCAGTTTTTTACGGAGATAGAATGAATAAGAATATTTTGAGAAAAATTCCCGCCATACTGATCATGATTGCAATTTTCGGACTTTCTGCCTTGCCGGCCAACCAGTTGCCCGGAGCTTTTGATTTTAACGATAAGATAAAGCATATTATAGCTTATTTTGTTTTGGGAATATCGCTTTGTTTATGGATTCCCGGTAATAAATGGAATGCCAAACCCGTTATTTGGGGTGCGCTTGTCGTTCTTATATGCGCTATTTTTGGAATCAGCGATGAATTTCACCAGTCTTTTGTTCCGGGACGCAGCGGAAATGATTTGGGAGATTTAACAGCGGATTTCGTAGGCGGGTTAGCCGCGCCGTTTCTATATTTTTTGGTGCTTAAGGCAGTAATTTTCGGGCGTGCGCCAAAACCGTAGGTGATTTTTCGTCTCCCAGCATCCTCGCTATTTCGGAAATGCGCTCATCTTTGCCGAGTTGTTCGACTATTGTGTATGTGCGATTTTCATCTTCTATTTTCCTGACGCAAAACTGCCCGTTTGCAAGTGCTGCAACCTGATGCAAATGCGTAATTGTGAGCACCTGATGATATTTGCCGAGTTCCAGCAGGCACTCCCCCACTTTGTTGGCAACCTCACCGCTTATGCCGCTATCAACCTCGTCAAAAACCAAAATGGGAATTTTATCCCTCTCCGCCATTGTACGCTTAAACGAAAGCAAAACTCTGGAAAGCTCGCCGCCGCTCGCCGATTGTCTCAGAGGTTTTTCACCCTCGCCTTTGTTCGGAGCTATCCAAAATTCCCCTTGCTCGGCTCCGTTTGCGCTCAAGTTCTCCAAAGCTGCCCAGCGAGTGGAAAACACCGCTGTCGGCATTGAAAGGGCGTGTAGCCTGTTCTCCACTTCAGCATCCAGCTTTTTTGCTCCAACACGCCTCTTTTTAGAGAGTTCCGTGCATATTTTTTCCAGAGCAGATTTAGACTTGTCTGCGGATTTTTGCAATTCCTTTATGTCCGAATCCGAATTTTCCAGAGATTCCAATTCGCATTTTCTCTTTTCTCTGAGTTCAATTAGGGAGTTCAAATCCGCTTTGTATTTGCGTTTTAATTTTTGTATAAGAGCTATGCGGGCATTCGCTTTTTCTATTTGCTCCGGACTGTAAAACTCCTCTTTGCCGAGTTTTTTTAATTCCAAAATCAAACCGTTAAAATAATTTTCTGCGCTTGCCGCAGATTCGCTTTTGGGCGCATCGTTGCATTTGCCTTCCAGTTTTTGCAACTTAGAAACAAGCTCGCCCAAGAGATGTGAAATTCCGGCTTCACCCAGCAAAAGCTCCAAACACTCGTTTGCCATTCTCCGCTTGAACTCGCCACCGGCAGATTCTTGAACAATACGCTCGCATTCCTCTTCTTCATTCGGATGCAAATTGGCATTTTTAAGCTCGTTTAATTGAAATTCCAAAAATTCCTTTTGCTGTGCAATTGATTGTGCATTTTGCTTGTGCTCTTCTATTTTTTTATTTATTGCGCTCCATTCTTCGAAAAGTTCTCTGCATTTTTGCAAAAGTTCCTCGTTTCCGCAATAAGCGTCTATGAGTTTTTGCTGTGCTTTAACATCCTTCAAAAGGATTTGTTCGCTCTGGCCGTGCAGTTGCACGAGCATTTCGCCTATTTCCTGCAAATCGCTTTGGCTTGCCATTACGCCGTTTATGCGGGCTTTGCTTTTTCCGTTCACAAAAATTTCCCGTTGAATTTCAAGTTCCAAGTTTTCAAAATCAATTTCTCTGGCTTCCAAAAAATCCCGAACATCCGGCAAATCCTTAATTTCAAAAAGTCCTTTTAAAACAGCACTCTCCTCGCCGTTGCGAACCTGGCCGCCGGTAGCCTTTGCGCCGCATAAAAGTTTAAGCGCATTTAAAAACACGGATTTTCCCGCGCCGGTTTCGCCTGTGATGGCCCAAAAACCCTCGGAAAACGAAATTTCCGCATTTGCTATGAGTGCTAAATTTTTAATGGAAATATGTTTTAGCATAGCTACTTTTTATCGCCATAATCTGCGAACCAAAGTTTTAGTTTTGCTGTTTTTCCGGCTTCAAGGGCAGAACTGAAATCGTAGCGAGCGTATGCAGGTCTGTCTGAAAAAACCTTTTTGGAACTGTAAATAGAGTTGTAAAAGTAATGAGATGTGGTATCCAGCATAGGAACTCCTAACCTCAAAATAAAATCGATGGTATCCGGCAACGAACCTGTTGTTGTGGCATAGTTGCGCAGGCCTCTTGTAACTTGAAGCATCAAGGAGTCGCCCCCGCTAAAAATAAGATTCGGATGGCGCTTGAGACTATCTACGTAAGCTGTATTCACTTTGTAATCTTCCAAAATAGAAACAATATTTCTATAATACACGTATACCGGCACCGGAAGCTCAAGCTCGCTGCCTGCAGTACCGCTTTGTTTCGGCAAAACCAGCTGCGCAAATACCACGGTTTTGCCGGCAATTATTTCTTTATTTTTAATTTCAAAAGTTACAAGGAGAGATTCTCTAACCCCGGAATGCAAACATTTTGGGCAATCATCCGTATCCAACTTATTCGTTTTTTGGGCAACACGCAACAAACCGCGTATATCTGAGGTAGAAGGCGGAGCAATACGCAAAACCGTACCGTCCGAGCGCAGTTTTAAACTGATCGACAGTCTGAGAGTATCATCTGGGGATTGCGGTTTAAGTCCCGATAATCCTTCCGGCAATGTAACAAAAAAGGTATCGGCTCTCCGTTCAAGGCTAATATCGGCAGGATCCGTAAATGGCTTCTCGAATTTAAGCCAAGCGGTATCATGCTGAAATTCCGGCGGTTCTATTAACCAAGAAATTGTAGCGTCTAAACGTTCCGGCTTGGGAGCACCGGATATATCCTCATAAAAAATTTTATCCATTCTGAGTTTAAGGGTATCTGAGAGAGAATCCAAAATCTCCAAACCAAAGTAAAGCGTATGCTCCATGCCATTCGTATTGCCAAGCGCAGCATAAGAGCTAACCATGTAAGCAGCGTCATTAAAACCCGGAGCGGAGTTTTTTACAAGAATTTCGATTTCCTCAATTTGTTTGCCATAAGAAGCAGCCAAACCTTGGTCGCTAAACCATTCGTTTAACGCAGCGGAATCGTCTTCCGAGGAACACGCCAAAAAAAGCATGCATAGGGATGAAATTAAGAATAAGCGTAACATTGATGGGAATATAGAAAATTTCTAATTTTCCAATTCAGTATATGATATGAATTTGGCGGATATTCTCTTAACCTCTTTTGCAAAGCGGCAAAATTTGCAGCAGGGCAACACATGCCTTGCCCCTACGGCTACGGCGTACCGTTTGTGCAACGGGAAGGCGGATGGCTTGGACGGTGTTGTTGTTGACAAATACGGAACCCATTGCCAAATACAATTTTTTAATCAAAAATTATTGGAATACGAACCGGAATTGGTTCAAATATTGAAAAATACCCTTTCACCGGAATTTATCGCTGTAAAATACAGGTTTATCGACCATAGCCGAATAAAAACCGCATTCGGAAATAATCCCAAAACCGTTGTTGAAGAAAACGGTTGCAAATTTTCCGTTGATTTGCTGGACACTTTGAATCCGGGTCTGTTTTTAGATATGCGTGATGCACGGCTGCTTTTCGGAAAAATGTGCGGAGGCAAAAGAGTTTTAAATCTGTTCGCATATACCTGCTCTTTTAGCGTTTATGCGAAAATAAACGGAGCCTTAAAAACGGTGAATGTGGATATAAGCAAAAAGAATTTGAACAAGGGTAAAGAGAATTTTGCGCTGAACGGACTGCACCCTTTGCCCGGAGAGTTTTTTTGCGGAAGCTCCGAGGAATATGTTGACTGGGCGATAAAAAAAGGGAAAAAGTTCGGTGCAATAGCACTTGACCCGCCGAGTTTTGCAAAAAACGGAAAAAAGACTTTTAGCGTAGCAAAGGATTTTGAATCCTTGGCTATAAAGGCCGCTTCGCTTTTGGAAGCAAACAGTGTGTTGCTCCTAGCTACGAATTACAGCGAATGGAGCAAAGAAAATTTGCGAAAAATAGCGACAGGTGCAGGATGCAAAATTTTGAAAAGCGGAACACAGGGAAAAGATTTTCCCTGTGCCGGGCAGAGCAAAGAAAGTTCAATGGTATGGCTGGTGGCAATCATTTAACCACTGCGCCGCTAGCCTTCGGCGGGGTACACCTACTCGTCTCGCAAACAACGGACAGAGAGCATGGATCCCTTAACGTAGTCGAACCAGAAGGCGTTATCGTTGGCGTAGTACATGGACCTGCCGTAGGCAGTGTACACGTCGTTGTAGGGGTCGTCGTTGTAGAGCTCTGAGGAACTCCACCAGTAACCTATGCCGCCGGCATGTTCATACTCGTACCAGCCGTCGTGGGGAGCATAATTGTTCCAGCCGCCCGGAAGGGCGGAAAAACCGTACTCGTTCGTGCCATTGCCATTTTCCATCCAGCCACTAGTCGCTTTCAGATACCTGCCCGCCGTAAAGCTGTCGTAAGTAGAGCCGTCGTAATAGCTTCCAGGGTCATTCTGCGTATCAACCCAGAAGAACAATTCATCCCAGTCTTCATTGCTCGGAATGTGCCAGCCAGAAGGGCAAATGCCGCGATGCTTTGACTGTATTTGGCCTGAGCAATAATCATCGTTGCAACTTGATGGAATGTTCATAGCTGTTGCCCAATCATATAAGCGGCCGTAGGTGGCGCAGTTGGCCGGATCATCACCATAGCACGTGCTGCCAAGCACATTGGTATCCAAATTCTTGGCCATCCACACTTGGTTGCCGATGATTGTGGTTGCGAAGGGATAGGAACCGCCCACGCTTGACGATGAACCGCCGCCACTGGAATTGTCATCTTTGACGCAACGCACGGAGAGCTTGTTAGACTTGCTGTAGTTGTTCCTCATCACACCTGCAATATTGCTTATGCCCATGCTAGGTGAATTTACAGAGGAGGACTCCGTGGAACTCCACCAGTCGCCGCCGTCGCCGATATTGCGGAAACGGTCATTGCTTCCATCGTAGTAGTTGCCTGGCAGAGCAGAAAAGCCGTAATCATCCGTGCCTTTATTACTCCAGCCTGTTGTAGATTTCAGTTTGGTCCCCGCATTGCTACCGACGTAATTAGTCAATACTGTCCACTCCGCACTGCTGGGCAAATGCCAGCCATCGGGGCAAACAGCCATCGCCGTTTCCCAATCATACATACGACCATAAATGGCACAGTTGTCAGGGTTGTTACTATGGCATACATCTGTAGCATTATTCGGGACATCGTAATTCAAATTCTCCGCCATCCAAGTCTGGTCGCCTATAACAACGCTCCTGTAAGTTTTATTGTCTCGGCTATCGATAAATGAGCCATACGTTATGTCGGGGTTAAAGTGGCCGTGGCCGCTGGACGATGACCCACCGCCACCGCCGGAAGAACTGGAACCCCCGCCCCCACCGCCGGTTGACGAGGAAGACCCACCGCCGCTTTGCGAGGGCTGCTCATCGTCGCCATCGGTCGACGAGCAGGATGTGAATGTAAGACCCCCGATGACCCCGATTAAAAGGATAAAGAGGATGGGAAGATGAAGGTTTCTGAAACCTAGCTTGATTCTGTTCATGATGAACTCCTTGGTTGAAGGGGAAGAAATTTGAAAATACGCTTAAAAGCCCGTTTTGGGGCGTTTTGTGCAAAATACCTCTTTTTTGCCTCCGAAGCGGAGAAAGTGCCTCTAAGAGGCTTAAAACCACCTTTAAAGCGATTCGGGGGGGTAAAGGCAACGTGGCTAAAATAGCCACTTAGTTGAGAGTGCAGAGTTGGGAGTTGAGAATTTTTTTGCCCCCCAAGGCAACGTGCCACAGAGCCTCCGTAGGAGGGTCTGTCAGAGCTTGCGTAGCAAGGTCTGGCGAGGAGCGTTATTTTGCGAAAAAGGGGCATTTGAGGGTAAATATAGAAAATATTTTCGCACCATTGGGGCAACCCTTGTGGTTATGGTTGCCATTTGCCACGCCGTATGATGCCATTTTTGCACCACAAAAGCAAATATTGGAGCAAATGGCAATCATTTAACCACCATTTTGGAAATCTTTTTTCCCTGCTTCACAATATATAAACCGGGCGGCAAGCTAGCCGGCGACCCGTGAACAGCATTGCCTTTTAAGTTAAAAATTTGAACGGGAGCGTTCGTTTCTTGGATTATTTGCGGCAAGGCGGTAATGGGGGTTACCTGTTTGTACAGAACTTTTATTCCGTAAATATTTATGCCGGATTCTCCGGAATAGAGATATAAGGAGGCAGCTCCGCCCGTATAGGTGTATTCCACACTCATAATACCGGTTCCATCCACCGCTTCTCTTTGAGCATTAGTACCATCGGAAAGCACAAGCTCCCTAATTGATGAACTGTTGCCGGATATAGCGTAAACAATTACGGAGCAAGGGCCAGTAACATCAAATTTCAAGGCTCTGTTTGTTGTAGAACCGGTGCCGCCAAATTGAAAACGGCGTGTAAATTCGTAACCGTCAATCTCTTTTTCATTGTCGTTATAACCCATAGCACCGTTGCCATAAACAATGGTAAGCCCGCTTACGGTGTAGTTTTGAGTTATGCTTGAAGAACCTGAAGGCAGCGTAGTTGTAAATGGAGGTTCCGAAAAATTCCAAAACACATTCTCCCCTATTACGTATACATTATCAGAAGAACTTGACCTCAAAGAAGAAGATGACGGTGTTGAAGAGGAACTTGATGCCACAGATGATGAGCTTAAACTTGAAGATGAGCTTGGAGCTGCAGATGATGAACTTGGTGCTACAGATGACGAGCTGCCGCCTACATAGACAATATTATCGCGAGGAGCTTCTTCCATATTGTAGCCGAGGAAGTAATCTGTCCACGGAGGTTGATTATAACCCGAATGTTGCCATGAAATAGCCAAGCGATACTCTTTATTTTGCATAAGCGTGGGGATTCCCCGCGATGGGATTTTACCTGCGCCCGTATGGGTTGTAGCCATTGTTGTTGTAAATATTCTAAGAGCGTTATGGTCGGTTCTGGGCAATATCACCTCTTCGCGCCAATCGCCTAAAATATCGGCTTGCAGCACAGGATTGGTTTTTGTGCCGCCTACGGTAGTTGCCCCGCTGTGAGTGAGCAACTCTTGCCTGCTATATGACCTTAAACTACCGCCTGAACCGGCTGATGCATTTACTTTAACCACAGTTCCATTCCATGTTTCGCGACCGGTATCGCCGTCCCACCATATAGACATATTTATGGACAAGTTGTTCGGTTTGTCGCTGTTTAGAAGCGTACCTGTAGCGGAATAAATGCCTACGCTGCCGGAACCCCAGCATTCGCTGCCCGCATATTCGGGGTCTATATCGGCGCATAAAGCACGGCCGGTATCGCTATCTTGCGGAACGTTCCAAATAATTGTTCCTGTGGAAGCATCGTACATTTGCACTCCATAAGGCGAACTTTCCAAGCACCTGAATACTTGCAAACCTGCTCTGCTCGGTATATGCTTGCTAACGTGCATTGCATCGCCGTGCCTAGTTGCGTTAGAGTATTTCGGAGTTCCATCGCCGTTTATGGCCACAGAGCCGGATATAATTATATCTTTGCCGTCCACTTCAATAACGCTTAAATTATGGTTGCCTCTGTCTTCATAATTTGAGCCGCCGGTCATGCCACGAGTATCAAAAACCCATTTGTTTGTTAAAGTTGTTCCGTCAAAATCCCATGCGGAAGCTGAGGTACGAGCGTAATAACCGCGCCACATAATCGCGCTCGGATGAACTCCATCCAAGTAAGCCACCGTGCCCAAAAAGCGATCTACCCTATTGCCGTAGGTATCACCCCAGTCTCCAACGGTACCGCGGGCAACCAGAAAGGGCTTCGTATCTATGATTTTTCCTGTTGCGCCTTCAAAAACCGTGATATATTCGCTCCCGGTTAATATATAGCCACTGGAATTTCTATGAACGGCGGTTGTTCCTATTCGCGTTCCATCCGTATCCGTAGTTCCATCAGCAGTTTTTACTATTATTTCCGCTTTGCCATCGCCGTTAAAGTCGTAAACCAACATTACTTGGTAGTGCGCACCGGCTCTTATATTCGGGCCAAGGTTTATCCATTTGTTGTTTCCCCAGAGTTTTGTCCCATTCAGTTTGTAGGCATCTATATAAACATTGTCGGTATTTCCGCTTTTGGAGTTGTCTTGCATATTATCCGGTGCCCAAAAGAAAATTATTTCATATTCGCCGTCTCCGTCTAAATCTGCAACGGTGCCATCATATATGGTATATGTGCCGCCCTCCGGTCCGGTTCCGGTAACAGGTCTTTGCACCGGAATTTCCAAATAAGCGCCGTTGTTATTGACGGAACTTTGCCAAACCGCAGCAGGCTTGGAACGCTCCACCTCCGTGCCATTCACCAACACCGCAACCGAATATGCAGTGCCCGATGCCGCCCCGCCGCTAACCGTGTAGCTGGTATGGGCCGCATCGAGAGGGCTTGGATTAACCGGACTTGTTTCGGAGTTTCGGTAAACATTGAAGGTAACGCCAGTGGGGTCAGTGGCAAAAAGCCGCCAACTGACGAAAGCATTGTTGGTGGAACCTATTTTTGCGGCTACCACGCCGCGATCCAAACGTTCCATTTGCCTTTGAGCCATAACATTTAAGCACAACAAGGCCATCGCAGCGAAAAAAACGGAGAGTCTCATATACATAATATATATATAATTTCCCCAAGGCGGTTAAAAATTCTTATTTTTCAACCAAAAAAGAGTTAAGGCAGCGTGTTATTTAGGAGCATTTCCGGCATTAACGGCGTACCATCCAGGCCAAACGCATCTAAATTGCAATCCTTTCCTACCCTGATTTTGTGGCGAAATATGGCAAATTTCGTGGTGAAAGGGCGTTGCAGGTTCAGGTCCAAAAGAAGAGCGGGGAAGCCGTTTCCCGGCTTCCCTGTTGTATCGTTGTTGTTCCAGTTTGCGTTCTCGTTGTTGTAGTTCATGTTCCTGTTGTAGGCGTTGTTGCTGTTGCAGGCGGAATTGCCTGTACCAGGATTGTAATTCAAGTTTTTCGCAAACCAAGTTTGATCGCCTATTACAACTGTCTGATATGTTTCATTGCCGTAAAGCACGGGAACGCCATAAACCACGTTGGCAATGCCGGACGAAGATTGACTGCCGACGCTGGACGAGGACTCGCCGCTAACACTAGACGAAGAACCGACACTTACGCTAGACGATGAGTTTTTGCGGTTTTCGCCACTTGTGGGCACTTGTGAGTGTTTGTTGGCGTTTTTATCCTGCTTTTTTCTATATTCACCCTCAGAACAAGGTTGCTGCAAAATAGGAGTTATTATGAGTTATTTTTCAGAAGATGCTACGGAGCGTTTCCACGAAAGGGATAATCGCGTTCACAATTCCATAGCGCGGGAAAACCCAGACGAGCCTTTGTTTGAAGCTCTTAGCAATTATAAAGGAAGCTATGAGGAAGCAAGGTTTGACGGCAAGAGCATAGACGAGACTTTTAGGGATATGCTGGCGAAGGTTTAAAATGAAGAACATAAAAGATTACCCAAAATACGAAAAAATAAGCAAAGAACAAATTGAACTAATGGCGGCGGCATTCAATCGTTATTTGGGCAATATGCGAGAAACGCTAGGCGTGAACAAAGAGGATGTTGCTTTTTGCGAAGAGGCATTGCTTGAAATCATTGAGCTTGTTTGGAAAAGGCATATTTATTTTCAAGTGTTCCATAAGCTTAATGGTCTGAATGAATTGAAAGAAGCTTCTCTCTATTGTTTTTGGATTCTGAAAATGCAGCCTTTTGCTTGGCTGAATGCCGTCAAGCCCAACTATAAGCTGAATTCAATCATCGCGCTGCAAATTTTTACAAAAGGCTTGTATTTTTACGCAGAAAAGAAAGGCAAGAAGGTGAATATGAATAAACTTACTTTTGAAGAATTGTATTACTCTTTTCGCTACCGCGATTGGAGCAAAGAAGCAATAATGGATTTGGCAAGCAGCTTGATAATTCAGTAGCATCACCCACCCCTAGTCCCGGACGCAGCGGAGGCAATGAGGGGCAGAGATTATAAGGGAGCCGGAGGGTAACCACTCAGTCTTTCACGCAGCGGACGGAGAAAAAGTGAGCTTTATTACTACTCCCCCCTCGCACTTCGATGTATTTGTAACCTATAACCTTGACGGCGAAAGGATTGCAATTTAGATACGTTTGCCCTAGCGTACCATCAACGTCGGCCCCAAATCAGTTAATCATTACTTACTTTACTAAATTCCCCAAGAATGCTGCACCGACTTCCATATTTAACAGCAGAGGCTTTTAGAGGGCTTTCAAGGCATCGCCTTGTGATAATTCCCTCGCTTGCCACAACATTTTTATGCTCGTTTTTGCTGATAGCAAGCATGAACGCCCTGAGTTTTGCCGTTTCGCTTTCCATGCGCTCTGCCTCCCTGTATAGAATAGAAGCTTTTTTTTTGAACACGCCAAAGCCGGCAGAAGCGGATTCTGTTTTAAAAATAGTGGAAAATTTTGAAAGCGTAAGTTCATTGGATTATATTTCGGACGAACAGGCTTTGGAAGAATTTAAAAAAAGCTTTCCGGAAGACATGCTTTATCTCGTTGAAGAAAACCCGTTGCCGGCATCTCTTCGCATTCAAATAAGGGCTAACTCGCAAAACCTTGAAACAATTCAAAAAACATCGGATAGATTGCTCGCCATGCCGGAAATTTCCGTTGTGCAAGCTCCGGTTGAATGGATTAAGCGGTGGGAAAATTTCAAATGGCATTTTTTCGCAATTCCAATGGCGGTGTCTGCGTTTATGCTTGTTATTTTATGGCTAATTATGTGGAATGCAATGCGGCTAACGCTCATTTCAAGAAGGGAATTGGTGAACAACATAAAGTATTCCGGCGGAACTCCGTTTTTTATACAATTCCCCTTTGTGCTGGAAGGTTTGCTGCAAGGGCTTGTAGGTGCAGGTCTGGCTGCTCTTTTGTTTAACTTTATTGAAAAGCCGATTGTTGAATATTTTCCGCTTCTCCTTGAATTTACCCAAAAAAGCCAAGCGGCAAGCATTTTTGTTCTGCTGTTTGTTGCAATATCGGAAGCAGCAGTGAGTTTCTTTACCGTGAGAAAATTTTTGGCGAGAGGAATTTGATTTGAAAATTCTCAACTGCTTAATAATCGCCGTCTTTTTCGCTTTTCTCAATTCATTCGCCGCGCCTTCAACCTCCGTGGATAAAGAACTCAAAAGCAATGCAGATGCTTTAAAAAAAATCCAAAAAGAAATGCAAAAGGCCGAAGCGAAAAAAAAAGATTGGGAAAATAAAGAAAGCGGAGTGTTAAAAAACATTGCGGAAATTGACGGCGGTTTAACGCGAACACGGGAATCCCTAAGCGACTTGCAAAAAAAAGAAAGAAACCTCACGCTCACAATACAAGGCATTGAAAGAGAAATAGAAGATTTGCAAAAAAGCATAGACGCACAAAAAAAAGCCATAGCATCAAGGCTCAGAAATTTATACATACACGGCAAACGGGAAGAATGGGAACTCTTATTCAATCTCTTGAAAGAAAACGAGAACCCGGAGCGCAAGCTCTACTGGGTTCAGCGGCTCTTGGAAAGCGATAAAATAATAGTTGAAAATTACCAGACTTCCATGAAAAAGCAGGAAGAAAAAAAACAGCAACTGAGAGCAAGGCAAAGGGAAATGCTCGCGTTGCACGAAAGCAAAGCAAAAGAAGAACGAAAACTCCAAGACCAACTGCAATTCCAAAACCAGGCTTTAACAAAGATAAAAGAAAACAAATCGGAGCAGGAAAAAGCCATTGAAGAATACAAAAGAAACCAACAATCTCTAGCTGCGCTCATAGCAATCCTTGAAAAGAGACGGCAGGCGGAAATTACGGCAAAAAAGAAAGCCCAAGATGCACAAAAAGCAAAAGAGAAAACACCTCCGAAAGGCAAGGTAGCCACCCCCAAAGAAACTCCTGTTGCCATTGGGCCTAAATGCACCCCTTTAAATGGGGAAATATTAAGCGAATACGGCTATCACGTAAATAAAGTTCTGGATATAAAAACTATGCATGTGGGCACGGAGATCAGGGGGCAAAAAGGGGAAAGCGTTAGAGCCGCCGCTGCCGGCACGGTTGCTATGATTGCAAATGTGCCGGGACATGGCCCGTCTGTGATTATAGACCATAAAGGCTCCTATTATAGCCTTTACGGGCATTTAAGCGCAATAAAAGTCAAAGAAGGCGAAACCGTGAAAAATTGCCAGGAAATAGGCTTGGTAGGCAACGCGGAATCCACCAACGGTTATAAACTGTTTTTCCAAGTTTACAAAGGCACGCAGTCTCAAGACCCTATGAAATGGCTGAAAAATTAGTTAATCGGCATTTACTTTACTATATTTACCTAAATGGACACAATTCCGGTTACCAAAGAAACGTATGATATGCTGGTGCAAGAGCTTGAAAACCTGAAAAAGGTTGACCGGCCGCATATTTTGCAGGAAATTGCCGAAGCTAGAGCGCAAGGCGATTTAAGTGAGAATTTCGAATACCATTCCGCTAAGGATCAGCAGGGCAAAATTGAGTCCAGAATACAATTCTTGGAAGATAGGGTTGCCAGATCGGTTATCATTGAGCATGACACTGCATCTGCAACTCGTATTTTGTTCGGAGCAACCGTAAGGGTGAAAGATTTGCTAAACGGCAAAGAAGATGAATATACTTTGGTTTCTCCGGAAGGTTCGGACCCTGTAAACGGCAAGATAAGCTCGGTTAGCCCTATAGGAAAGGCCTTGATAGGCAAAACCAGAGGTGATAAAGTTGAAGTTAAAACGCCAAAAAAGGTAATAAAACTGGAAATTTTGGATTATAGGTGATGTTTTTTTTACTATTTTGCCTTTTTTCATGTATATTAACGTATGTGGAGTGAATATGAAGACTAAACTTGAATTTTCGATAATGTTTTTCTTGCTGCTCGCCGCTTCTGCATGGGCAGGCAAGTGGACTATTGACTCTTTTGACGATGCACCTGACCCGGGCGACCCGGATAACTATATCGCAGAAGAATTTTCAGGGGGGCTAAAGCCGGTTAATCCCGAGCAGGTCACTCAGCAAGGCGGCCGTTTGTATGTAAGGCAAAAATTTGAAGACCCTTTTGGAGACGAAGAGCCTACCTACCAAATTTTCCAAGGACGCCCGAAAGAGGCTGCTAAAAATTTAGGCAAAATCAGTTTGGATGGCATTCCATACACAACACTTTTAAAAATGAAACTCTTCTATTCCAAATCTGCGACCGGCGATGATGATTTGGAAACCGTGTATTTTGACGGAAAAGACATTTTTGTTGAAGGCGAAGACCCCGTTTATATAAATTTGAACGGCAAAATGGAAGAACTAAAGCCTATAGTTCTAAAGGAATATAAAATCTCCGTAACTTCGGAACCCTCCGGTGCAACAGTAACAGTCGGCAGTGCCAGCAAAGGCGTAACTCCGGCAACGTTTACCGTTTCTTCATCCAAAACCATAGCGATTGTCGTATCTAAAGAAGGCTACTACACGGTTATCAAGCCCATAACGCCTTCCGATAAGCAAACCACGCAAGAAGGCATTCTTTTAACTGCAAGGAAACCCTTGGATAATCCGGTTATGCCTTTTAGACTTCAATTGCAAACCGCGACTTCTGCCAAAGATGCAAATGCCCTGAAAAATCTAAAAAACGAAATTCAGCAAGCCCTAAAAAACTATAATGCAGACAGCAAAAAAGCCATGGATGCTGTTATGTCAAAATTCCCGGAAAATCCGCCGAAAGCCTCAAACGAAACCGCTAACGATTACTCCGCTCGCCAAAATCTTTGGACTAACACGCAAGCTAAGGAAAGAGATGCCTTAAACAAAGAAGCTGCAAATTATTTCAATGAGCTTAAAGAACTTTCCGCTGAAATAGATGCCGCCTCCGGAGGGATGGATTTTGCTTTAAGGTATGAATACATTCCGTCTTCTGCGATAGCTTTCCTCAATTTGGGCGTAAAAGATTTTTCCATTGAAGCGGAAGTTGACAATTCCAGAGTCAAATTTAAGTACGAAAAAGCTAGGATTGCTTACGGCTCTGTTCCCCGCAACGAGCTTGCGCAAAATCAGGAAAGCGTTCATGGCGTGCTGAAAATTTGGGATACTCCGAATGAAAATAAAAAATATGCTTCCATTTATGAAGCCGCGTTTTTCTACGATGAAACTCCGTTGCAAACTTTAACCAAAGGAACTTTCACGTTAAGCGAAGCAAATGCAACCTCCCGTAACACAGAAAAGGATTTAAACGGGCGCATAGCCAAATATGCGGGAAAAGCCGCATGGGATAAGAGAGATATGGCTGCGACCCTTGAAGTACTTCGCAAAGGCGAAGTGCCGGATGCAGTTGTAGCCCAAAAAACACCGCCACCGGTAGAAGAGGAGGAGGCTTATTACGACGAAGAGGAAGATGAAGAAGAATTTGAAGAAGAAATGGAAGAACAGGATAGAAATGATTACTCCCGTTATGGGGCGGTGAGCAGTGCGACAGACATTTTTGGAAATACGGATGAATATCTGTTTTGGGCAAGCATGGTTTTTGCCGCAGCCGCAGTCGGAACCGGTGTTGTAGGCTTCTTGGAAAATAAAAAGTACTTGGAGGCAAGTGACGCTTTAAGTACTGCAGATAAAATGATAGCTGATGTCGAAGACCAAATAGTACAAAAATGCAGTAAATATCCCAATCCGGCTGCATGTGTGGAGGAAGTCAAAGCGATATCTAGAAGCCCGGATGGAAAAAGTACAATATATGATGGACTAGAACTACCGGTAAATTCGCTCTATCTATTAGATCAAAATAAAGCACAGAACCAAAAAGCCAAGGATTCCTATAACAAAAGCCGCATAATCTGGTTTAGCAGTGCCGGAGTTGCGGCAGCTATTAGCATAACTCTATTCGTATGGTAAGGGCTTGGATTTCTGTAAATAAAATTTTATGCGAAACCATCATCGGGATTTATCCCGATGAACTCTCTGCCCCTCAAAAGGTGGAGTTGGGTTTTTCTTTTGAATACGATTGCGAACAAGCGATAACAACGGATTCCATAAAAAATGCCATAGACTACGCAGTTTTAACGGAAGAATTGAAAACATTTATATCAAACGGCAAATGCGGCCTTTTGGAAACATTAACCGCAGAAGTCGCAAAAAAAATACTGGCGTTTTCACAGAAAATAACAGCCGTAAAAGTTTATTGCGTTAAGTTGAATGATTTGGGGCCGAAGGTGGAGATTGAGTTGAGAGTGGAGAGTTGAGAATGAAGAATTGCAAAATTGATGTTTTGGATATTAATGCACCCGGGTATCCGCCTTTGTTGGCGAAGTCCAAGTATGCCGTTTCCAGACTTTGGATTGCAGGGTCTGTGAATTTCGACGATGAATTTTGCCTTGCAATGGTAGGTACCAGAAGCCCAAGCGGGCTTGCGGCATACACGATAAAATCCATGGTTAAAACTTTGAAGGGTTATAAAGTTCGTATTGTAAGCGGGCTTGCCCAAGGCGTTGACCAGTTTTGCCATGAAGCTGCCATTGAAAATAATTTGCCGACAACAGCCGTTATAGCACAAGGGCTAGACATGCCTTTGCAAGGCAGCCAAAGAATTCTGGCAGAAAAAATTTTGGCTCACGGCGGCAATATAATTTCGCCTTTCGCTCCGGGTTCCTTAGCTTATCAGGGTTACTTTATAAAAAGAAACACTATAATATCCGGAATGTCAAATGCCTCTTTGGTTGTTGAAAGCAGAGTAAAGGGCGGCGCTATGCACACAGCGAATTTTTGCTTTAAAGAAAATAAACCCTTATTCGCCGTGCCGGGTTCTCCCATGACCCCAACCTCGGAAGGCTGCAATCGGCTAATCTATCAAAAGCAAGCGCAAATAATCTGGAACGCAAACGAACTCCCGGAGATTTTAGGTTTAAACTCCCTTTTCCCCCCCATCAACTCCCTACTCCCCACTCCCTACTCCCCAAAACACGAACCCGCACTACCAAGCTGGGCGGCAAAAGGAACCATCATGCAAATAACCGACATCTGCGAGCAGAGCCAAAAACCTGTAAACGAAGTTCTTGCCATGCTAACAGAGCTGGAAATACAGGGAAAATGCAAGGTTAACGGGCAGAATGCAATTTTCTAAATTAACCTTGTGCCCCTCAAACAACTTTTAAAAGACGTTTGGCTCTATAGCTGGGTGTTAATTGTTCCGCTTGCCGTTTTGGCCAGCTTCTCGGATTTGCTTTTACTGGGGGGTATTCGCTTGTTTTTGGCGATGCTCGGCAATTCCGTAAATACTTTTTTGAAATTGGATTGGATAAAGAACATTGAAGTTCTGCACTGGTCGCTTTTAATGCTTGTAATAATAGCTATACGTTATTTATTTATTACGCTTAGAGCGCGTTTTGAAGAACGGCTCAATTATAAATTGGAAAGCCATTTGCGTGTATGGTGGATACGTATAATAAAAAATTTGCATCCCTTGCAGTTCTACAGGCCTGAAATAAACGGCATTTTGCACGAGACAAACATCTCTATTTCTGCAATGCCCAAAGGCTGCAAGATAGTCACTCAGTCCATACAAGCGGTTTCGCAATTGCTGTTTTTTGTACCTGTTTTATTTTTTATCTCTTGGAAATTGACCCTTGTGCTGCTATTTGTTTTTGCTCCGATTGTTTTATATTTGCAAAGAGCCTTTAAAAAAGTCGGCAAGGATGTTGATAGTTATAACCTCTCTTACGGTGATTATGATTCGAATTTATGGCGATGGACAGCACTTCGCAAGTGTTGGAACAATAAAGCGGAACTTTCAAAATACTTGTCTTTGCTTTTTAAAAAGATCCGCAATTTGAGAAATTCTTCCACAGAAATCAGCGTTAAAGACGTTACCATAGCGCAAAGCATAGAGACAATTTCAATACTTATCATGTGCCTTGTTTTGGGTATTTGCGCATTCTTAATTAAAGAAGGAAAGATGGAGGCTTCTCAAATAGTCCTATTTTGCGTAGCGCTCTTTATATGTTATAAACCTCTGAAAGAGTGTTCCCTGTTAATTTCCAGTTTAAGAGATTTAAGAAGAGCATATATAGGGCTTAGCCATTTGGAATACATGGAACGTAAAACAGAGTTTTTTGTTGAAAAAGAAGATGAATGCATTAAAATTGAAAATATGGCTTTTAAGTATGGGGATTATGAACCTTGGATATTTGAGTCTTTAAACAACATAATCAGGTTAAACCGCCCGCTAATACTGCAAGGGGGAAACGGAAGCGGAAAGACTACCCTGCTCCGCATTTTATCCGGTTTGGAAATTCCTCAAGACGGTAATATTTTTATGCCGCCCAAAGCTAAATCCGGTTCTTTTTACCTTTCGCAAAGGTTATTTTTGCCGCCGATTTCTTGGCTTGAACAAGCCATAAAAGAAAAAGAATGGAGCACAACCATACGGAAATTTTTTGATACTTTGGATTTGGAAAACCTTTTAAAAAAGAACGGGCACTCAAACGGCGAATTGCAAAGGGTAAGCCTTGCATGGGCTGTTGTTAGCGGCAGGCCGTTTTTATTTTTGGATGAACCTTTTGCTTTTATTTCCCAAGATATGCAAGAACCGATTTTTAAAGCCTTTTGGAATGCCACAACCGAAACAGACCAGTGGTGGATGATGGCAACTCACGTTCCCCCGCCGGAGAGCTACCGAGACCGGGTTGTTTACTGGAAGTTGTGACTTATTATTCTTTCAAGGTTTTCTCTGTTTTTTGCCTGTTCGCCGTCTATATAAATAGAGTTTTCTTTGTGCTTGAACCAAGTTATTTGCCGTTTTGCATAGTGGCGGGTTTTTAATGCGACTTCTTCGGCTATTGAAAAAGGATCTTTGTTTTTTTCCAATGCGGCTTTTAATTCCGAATAGCCAAGGCTTTGCCATGCCGGCGCATTTGCAGGCACGGTCTTAGAAAGATAGGCAACCTCTTCTGCCCAACCGCTTTTGAGCATTTCGATAACACGCTGATTAATCCTCTTGTAAAGAGAATCCCTAGGAAAATCAAGCCAAATAGAAGGAACTTTGCCTATGCCGCCGATTCTATTTTGTTTAGAGTATTTAGTTGAGAGTTGAGAGTTGGGAGTTGAGAGTTCCAGAATGCGAAGTAGCCTTTGGGTGTCGCCTTGCATTATTTTGCCTTCTATGCTTGGGTCTGCTTTTATGGCATCCAAGTAAAGTTCTCTTTGCCCTTTGTTTTCATAGTGCTTCTTTAGCCTTTCCCTGATTTCCGGATTTGAGGGCGGCAGCGGGCTTAGACCTTGGCATAGAGCTTGCATATAAAGTCCTGTTCCTCCGACAAGAATAAATTTCGCACCGGGTTTTTGAGCGAGCAAATTTTTAACATCTTTTGCGAACTCCGCCGCATTGTATTGCCGTTCCGGAAGCAAAAAATCAACCAGATGATGAGGCACGGCACTCAACTCCTCTGCTGTTGGCTGCGCAGTTCCTATTCTGAAACCTTTATAAAGCTGTCTGGAATCCATGCAAATAATCTCCGCACCCAGTTTTTGCGCGAGCAAAACAGCAAGCCCTGTTTTACCGGAACACGTAGCACCGAGAATTGCACCGAGAAGAGGCATGGAAAGAA